>NZ_JBEYVP010000022.1:0-40294 GCF_040644035.1 Streptomyces sp. NPDC047042
CATCGGGCCCCTTCCGCGCGAAGCCGGCGTACGGCACCACGGTGGAGGTGACCGTCTATCTCGCGCCGGACGCGGGCGGGCGCGGTATCGGCGCCGCGACCTGCGCCGCCGCCTTCGCCGCCTGGGTGGCCTTCTCGGCCTTGGCCGCCTCCTCCTTGGCGGTCTCGGTCAGCTCCTTCGCCTGCTTCTGCGCCTGGTCGGCGAGCTCGGCCAGCTGAGTGACGGTGAGCGTCTCCTGGTCACGTGCGGCCGCGACGGTCCACCCGTCGTCCAGGAACTCCTGGACGTCCTCATCCGTACCGTCCAGCGCCTGGCCGGCGAGCAGCTTTACGTTCGCCCCGCCCGAGAACATCAACTGGGTGGCCCGGACCCGGTTGTCGTCCGCCCGCGCCTTGTACTGCCCGGTCGTGATGAACGCGCTCCAGTCGTCGCTGGTGCCGCTCAGCGCGGTGTTGCCCGCCTTCTTCACGCCCGGCCCGCCGAAGGCCATGACCTGTGCCACCTCGACGCGCAGATCCTCGTCGTAGGCGGGGAGATAGGAGGCGTCGAGGAAGGTCTGCAACTGGTCGGCGTCGCCGCTCAGGGCGGTGTTGGCCGCCTCCCGCACGGCCGGTCCGCCCAGGGCCATGACCTGTGCGACCTGGACCCGCAGATCCGTTTCCCAGATGTCGGGCAGGTCCTCGGACATGAATGTCTGGACGTCCGCGTCCGACCCCAGCAGGGCCTCCTCGGCCGCCCTCCGGACGCCCGGACCGCCGTACTTCCAGGCCTCGAGGACGTCCGCCCTGTCGAACCCCGGTACGTCGTCAACGGCCGAAGCGGTGGGCGCGTCGATGCCCAGGACCATGGCCAGGGCTATCAGCGCCGCGACGAAGCCGCGCCCTCCCGGCACGGCTCGCAATCTGACACTCAATGCAGTACTCCATTGCGTTTTGGTTGGTTACGGACCCGTGTTTGGTCGGTTATGGACCCGTGCGAAAAGGGCGGCCTCCCGAGGAAGGCCGCCCTGGTTGTCGTCAAAGGCGGGCGCGAAGCCGTCGGCCCGGAGAGGCCGGGGCCTCCGACGCGCGTGCTACCAGGTCCAGCGCTGCTCGACGCCCGTCGAGCACGGCCACTGGATGACCTTGGTGCCGACGGCGGGGTTGTTGCCGGGGACAGCGAGACACTTGTCACTGTTCAGGTTCCGCAGCCGGCCGAGGCTGTCCTGGATCCAGATCTGCTCGGTGCCGGTGGAGCAAGGCCACTGGATGGCCTGGGTGGCGTCCTCCTTGCTGGCCCCGGGCATCGCCAGGCACTTCTTGCTGTTGCTGTTCCGCACGGTGTAGCGGTCGTTGTTCCCGCCCGCGACGGGCTCCAGGCGCCACTGCTGCTCGGCGCCGGTGCTGCAGCCCCACTGGATCAGGGCGACGCCGTTGTCCAGGTCGGCGCCGGGGACGGCCAGGCACCTCTGGGTCCCGACGTTCTTGACGGGCCGGAAGCCGTTGACGAAGCCGGACACCCAGGTGGAGAGGTCGTCGACCCGGGTGGCGATGCCGCCGGTGCGGGTCTCGGCCGCGTCGATGCCGAGGCAGCCCCCCTGGTAGGAGCGGCTGTTGAGAGCCGCCAGCTGGGGAACACCGCCGACCGTGCGTACGACGGGGCCGCCGGTGTCGCCCTGGCATGCCGCCGCGCCGTTCTTGCCGGTGACGGTCAGCGTGGTGGCGGTGGAGGCGTCCACCGACAGCGCGCCCGTGCGCAGGGTGGACGGCGCCCACTCGGTCGCCGTACGCCCGTATCCGGCGAACTGCAGTTCCTCGCCCGCGACAGGCGCGGTGGTGGCCAGGGCGATGGGGGTGACGTTGGTCACCGACTGGTTCAGCCGGGCCAGGACGACATCGCGTCCGGCGCTGGGCACGATGTCGACGACCTCGCGCACGGCGCCCGCGGTGCCGGTCAGGTCGGAGCGGCCGATGGTCGCGATGGTCGTACGGGACGGCTTGCCCGCGGGGACCGAGATGCTGGTCGCCGGGTCCTCGGCGAAGCAGCTGGCCGCGGTGAGGAGCCACTGCCTGGCGACGAGGACGCCGGAGCAGCCCCGGTCGTGGTCGCCGACGATGATCTGCGCGGCGTAGGTGGCACCGGTGGCGGGGGCGGCCGTACCGGTGACGGCGGAGGCGGGGGTGGGCGCGGCGCCCAGTGCGACCGGGATCGCGAGCAGGGCCGCGGCCAGCGTGGACAGACGCTTCGGCCTGGTGTTTCGCATGACGGGATTCCTTGGGTGGAGGTCCGCGGGGCCGGTCGGGCGGCCTGCGGAACGAACGGCGAGAGGTGCTGGACGGCCGGTTACTTGGAGCTCCTGATCTCCACGAGCATGTGCTCGCGGCCCTGCTCGTCGGCGCTCTCACCGACCGCGGTCCAGGTGTTCTTCTCCACGTCGAAGGACTTCTCCTCCGCCCCCACCGTCATGTCGACCTCGGTCGCGTAGTCATTGCCCTTGACGGCATAGACGGACGGGATCTCCAGCGTCAGCCAGCCCGAATTGCCCACGACCTTGAAACAGATCCGGTCGGCCTTCTCACGCGCCCAGACCTCCAACAGGCCCGTACCGCTCGCACAGTCGGCCAGCGTGATGTGTCCGTCCCCGCGCTTGAGGACGATGTTCTGCTCGGCGAGGATCTTGTCCGCGTTCGGGTAGTCGAACGTCTCGACCGCGTACCCGGGAGCCTCGTCGGCGACGGCCGTCACCGCGCCGGACGCACGGTTCGCGGCGGCGTCCTGCGCGGGGGCGCTGCCACTGCCCGCCACGGCGGTCCAAGCGAGGGCGCCGGCGGCGAGCGCCGCCACACCGGTCCCGATGAGTCTCCCGCGGTACGAACTCGTGGGCATGGGAAAACGTCCCTTCATCACAATCCTGACCTTGCCGCTCCGGATAAGGAGGAATAACAGGCCGGAAACGCATTTCGCGCACGGGTGTGAAGGAATACGAAAACAGTATACGCAGCCCCCACTCCCGGCAGGGAAATGGCCCCCCTGGTCAACTGCCGGAAACTGCTTGTGCGGCCAATACAACCCTGCGCGACCGAGGCCTGTCCACGTCAATAAATTGCCCAAATGGGGCGGGCCGCAGGGGGGTTGCTATGGGATGGGTCACACTCGCAAAAGGTTGTACGGACCCTCGTGAAGATACGGCGACTACGGGACGAGGACCTGTCGGAAATAGCGGACAACGGGACGCCCCGGGGGAAGAATGTGCGCTGGAAGCCGGACGTGGGACGGAGCTCAGACATATGCCATCAGTCGGACCGGAAGCCCCCGGTGGGAACCTGGAGGAGACCGTCTGCCGCGTCTGCGGCCGGGACGACGGGACGCTCCTGTGGGACGGATACGGCGCGCCTCAGTACGTAATCTGCGACTGCTGCGGCATCGAGTCGGGCCTCGGCGACGACCACTTGTCGAAGGTGCGGGAGACTCGCGGTTACTGGGTGGCCGCCGGGGCCCGGTGGGACGTACCGGGCAGGCGCCCGAAGGACTGGGACCTCCTCGGGCAGCTGTCCCGTATCCCGACCGAGTGGCGCTGACGCCGACCGTCTCGACCGGAAAAGCAGGCGGGCCCGCGCGGTGACACGCGGGCCCGCTTCGCTCAGTACTTCAGGTTCTTCTGGTCCGGGATCACTCGGCCGGCGATGTACAGGTCGCCGTTGGAGTCGAGAATCCCGATGATTTTCTTCTGGTTGCCGTGGTGGGTCGTGAAGTAGATCTTGTCCGCCTCCTGGCTGGTGGAGAAGTTCGTGTTCACGGACAGCTCGATGCTCACCGGCGAACTGATGAGCACGTCCTTCTTCGGCGAGGTCGGGTAGACCTGGTTCTGCCGCAGCTTGACGCGTCCGTGGGTGTCGCCTTCATCCCAGTCCGTCGCGAGTCCGAGATCGATGTCGGGCAAGAGCTTCCCCTGTTCCCCTATGGCGGGCCGCCTCCCGTCCCCGGACCCCGCAGCGCCATTCCGCACGCGGAGTCCGACAGGACACGCCCGCTCCCCAGTGAATGACCTTGCTTGGCCGGGTGACATACAGGGCCACCGCGACCACTCGAGAAACTACATACTTCCTTCACATCTAGGCGCCAAATCTACAAATACAGTCCCGAAATGATCGATGTGACCATTTTTGGCCCTCGCACCCCGCCCCGCCCTGCCCTGCCCTGCCCTACGTCTCGTCGAAGGGCTCGTCGCTCCAGCGGAAGTCCGCCCGGTCGCCCTCGATGTGCAGCAGGAACTCCGCGACCGGGCCCGCCGGAGCCACCAGGGTGAGGGTGCGGGCGATCCGTTCGTAGGCGTCCTCGAACCGGTCGTACTCCTCCGCCTCCATGAGCGCGATCGCCTCGACGAACCACGGCTCGACCTCGGCGAACGCCGGCTCCGGTACGAACCGGCCGCTCAGCCAGGGGAAGTCGGCCTCCTCGATCACGATCTCACCGAGCGACTCCCCGCCCCGCTCCAGCCGCCAGACCTCACCCACGAACCCCATCCCGACCAGCCTCCTCGGGCTTCACCCTAGGTGCCGGCACTGACATCGCCTGGGGGGACGAAGAGGCGTACGGGCGACAGGCCGGCGTGCGGTGTACGCCGGTGGCGGTGCCGGCGTCGCCAGCGGGCGTGGCCGGGGGGGGCTGGACAGGGTCCACGACCTACTACGGTCGGCAGCACTGACACCGGACGCCAGCGCCAGACTCATCCGGCACGCACTACGGACCAGCGAGGAAGATCCATCGTGACCAAGATCGTAGGCCCGTTCCGGAAGTCGTCGTATTCCAGAGCGCAGGGGAACTGCGTCGAGGTGGCCGCCACCGTCAACTGCGGCCAAGCCGTACGCGACAGCAAGCACCGGGCCGGCGGCCCGACACTCACCTTCACCCCCGGTGGCTGGCAGGCCTTCCTGGCCGGCGCCAAGTCCACGACGTTCGGCCGGTCCGCGCGCCGTCTGCCGTAACCGCGGGGGCTACGCGCCCTCGTTGTCGTCGCGCAGGGAGCGGATCATGCTCTTCATGATCCGGAACGCGCCCGCGCGTTCGGCCTCCGTCATGCCCGACAGCATTCTGAGCTCCACCGACCGGACCGCCGCGCTCGCCTTCTCGAGGTTCTGACGGCCTAGAGGGGTGAGCCGCGTGGGAAGCACCTTTCCGACGGGGGCCTTCGCCGGCCTGGTCACATGCCCCTCTCGCTCCAGGTTCTGGAGCAGCACGTTCATCGACTGCCGTGTCACGAACGCGCCTCGGGCGAGCTCGGAGTTCGACAAACCCGGTCGTTGAGCCAGCAGTTCGAGGCAGGAGTAGTGCGTCACGGTCATCCCGAGGGGCCGCAGCACCTCCTCCATCGCTGCGCGAAGGGCGCTCGACGCCTCTTTCAGCAGGTAACCCAGCGACGTCTCCAGGTCGATGCCCTCACCCTTTTGACTCATGTCAGCATTCTGACATAGCTTGGTTCGTGTCAGGAAGCTGACACGACCAGAGGAGCATCATGCCCGCCACCGGCCCCGACTTCATCTCGCTCCAAGCGCGCGACCTCGACGCGTCGCAGGCGTTCTACGAGCAGTACCTCGGCCTCGTCCGCTCACCGGCCGGACCTCCGCATGCCGTCGTCTTCGAGACGAAGCCGATCGCGTTCGCACTCCGCGACATCGTCCCCGGCACCGACCTCGCGTCCGTCGAGCAGCCGGGCATCGGCGCCGCGATCTGGCTGCACGCCACCGACGTCCAGGCCATCCACGACGCTCTCGCGGCCGACGGTCACACCATCGTCTCCGCACCGATCGACGGCCCCTTCGGCCGGACCTTCACCTTCGCCGACCCCGACGGCTACCGGATCACTCTCCACGACCGCACCTGACCGGAATTGGGCCACCTGCGCGAACTTCGAGGCGGGCCTCCGAGACCGTCGTCCGTCCGGAGGCCCGCCCCATGTGCCGTTCAGTCGCCCGTCAGTCCAGTCGTACCGGGGGCACCCGATCGACGATGTGCGCCAGCGCCTCCTGCGGGCTTTCGTCGTACCGGGCCAGGTTGTAGAGGGTGCCGTCCGTACGCAGCACGAAGGACTGAGTCGTCGCGTCCGGCGTGCAGGACTTCAGAGTGATCGCCGAGCCGCTCGCCGTACCGGCAGTGGCGACGCCTTTGCCGAGGACCGTCAGCTTGCCGAGCCCCGTCGATCGGACTGACCGAGGCCGTGCGGCCGTCCGTCCTACACTGCTGAGTGTGACCGCTGCATTCGACTATGAGGACATGCACCACCTGGTGGATCGACTCACCCCGACCCAGGTGCGACGGCTTCGCCTGCTCGTTGCCCAGGACGAGGAACTGTCCGAGGTCGTCCAGTCGCTACCCGCAGGCGACGTGAGCGAAGCCGAGGAATCGGTTCCGGCCGGACTGCTGGCCCTGATCGGCAGCATCAACGGCCCCGAGGATCTTGCCGACCGGCACGACGACTACATCCGCGAGCGGATGCGCGAGCGCTTCGGCGACTCGGCGTGATCGCCACGGTCCTGGACACCGGCCCTCTGGCTGCGGCGTTCAACGCGGCTGACCGGCGACACGCCGAGTGCGCCTCCCTCCTGACGTCGCTGACCGGCCGCCGCCTACTGCCCAGCCCAGTCATGACCGAGGTCTGCTGGCTGCTGGAGAGATGGCCACGGGTCGAAGCGGCGTTCCTCACCGAGGTTGCGCGGGGAACCTTCGAGCTGATCCATCTCACCCCCGCCGACCTGACCCGGATGGGCGAGCTGGTCCTCCAGTACGCCGACTTCCCGCTCGGCGGTGTCGACGCCTCGGTCATCGCGGTAACCGAACGGTTCGACGTGGACCGGGTGGCAACCCTCGACCGGCGGCACTTCAGCGTCGTCAAGCCCGCCCACGTCCCCGCGCTCACACTCCTGCCCTGAACCGACCCTACGGTCCGCACCTCTGACTCTGGCACTGCCGGCATTGACTTCTGGCGTGTACGACCTACTACGCTCGTCAGCACTGGCGCCGGACGCGAGCGCGCGGCTCATCCGGACCAGGCCGGCCCGTTGCTCACCTTCGCCCCCGGCGGCTGGCAGGCGTTCCTGGCCGGCGCCAAGACCGGGGAGTTCGGCCGCTCCCCGCGCTAGCCGGCCCGACTACCACCCACTACGCGAACCGCACGTGGAGTGTCAGTCGCCGTAAAGCGTGGGCAGGTCGACCAGGAGGACATCGCCACGGCGTTCGGCCAGTTCGACCAGGTCCGGGTAGAAGCCGTGCAGGGAGTACAGGGCCAGGGTGGTCGTGGCGGTGTCGTACCCCTGGTCTGCGAGCAGGGCACGGATGTGTTCCAGACGCTCCAGATCACCGGTCCCCCGGCGGGCGGCGGTCGCCTTGGCCTCTCCCAGCAGGGCGATCCTCGCGCGGGGAGCCTGCGGGCGTTCGCCGGCGGCCAGGGCGATGACGTCGACCTCGTGCTTCGTGCGGTTGGTCCGGTCGGCGACATCGGTGGTGCCTACCGGGCCGGGTAGTCCGGCCGGCAGCAGCGCGTGGCCGTGGCGGCGGGTGAAGTCGCGGGCCAGGTCCTCGAAGTGGGGGCCGAGGAGGCGGATGACCGGGTCGGCCAGAGTGATGACAGGGTGACGGGGTGACGGGAGCGGAGGACGTCCTGTTCCCGGCGGATACAGCCGGTCGATTCCAGCACTCCGAGAGGGTGTGCGACGGCGTTGCGCGGGCGCTCCAGGGCGGCGCCGATCTTGCGGACACATCGACTACGACGGAATACGTCCAACTCCACTTCGACAGTTTTCGTCACACTGGAGTTGGACGTTCCTGAGCGCGAGGCGTCTGTGTCCTGGGCCCGCGCCGGTCGGATCGTGGGCACCCGGGAGGATGCCTCCGCGCCTCCACATGCGCGCACAGCCCAGCCATGGTCGGATGCTGCTGTGGACCGGCAGCGGGCCGGCGACGAGGGCGCGGGCAGAGGTGAGAGCGACGTCACCGGCGTGGCGCCGCCGGAAGGTGATCCCGCGTTCTGGCTCGCCTGGTCCACGCGGGTGCACGAGCTGCTGAGCCAGGTTCTCGACGGGACCCCGGCGGCCATCGCCGTCCTCGACACCGAGCTGCGCTTCCGGTACGTCAACGACACCCTGGCCCGGATGAACGGCGTACCGGCGGACGAGCACCTCGGCCGGACCGTCGCCGAGGTCGTCCCCGGGGTCGAGGCGGGCGAGGACGTACTGCGTGCCGTCCTCGCCGACGGCGTCGCCCGCGAGACGATCTCCAGCGGTCACACCCAGGCCGACTCCTCGCTGGAGCGGCGCTACTGGCACGGCGCCTACCACCGGCTGAGGCAGGACGGCCGCACCCTCGGGATCGTCGGCATCGTGCTGGAGATCTCGGCCGCCCGCCAGGAGCAGCGCGAACTCGAGCGGGCCCGGGAGCGGCTCGCCCTGCTCGACGAGGCCGCCACCCGCGTCGGAACCACCCTGGACATGGACACCACCTGTCAGGAGCTGGCCGAGTTCCTGGTGGCGAAGCTCGCCGACGCCGCCTCCGTGAAGGTCCTGCCCGAGGACGGCGCCAGCCGGGCACCCCGCGACGGATCGCTGCGGCTGCGCCGGGTCGCGCTGGCGGCGACGCCCGAGCTGGAGCCCGCCATGCGGTCACTGGGCCGGCCCGGCGAGGTCGTCGACCACCGGCCCGGCTCGTCCCTCGTCCGCTGTCTCGCGGACGGCCGTCCGGTGATCGACGACCTGACGGACGAGCGGCACGTCGCCTGCCCCGAGTCCCACACCGGCGACGTCTCCGCCTACATGGCCGCCGGTATCCACTCCGCCCTGATAGTGCCGCTGACCGCACGCGGCCACGACGTGGGCACCGTCACCATGATGCGCGCGGGCGCCTCGCCCCTGTTCGACGAGACCGACGCCGTGATCGCCCAGGACCTGGCCGGCCGGGCCGCCATCAGCCTCGACAACGCCCGCCGCTACACCACCGAGCACAACGCCGTCGTACAGCTCCAGCGCGCCCTGCTGGCCGAGCCGGGGCGTCCGCACCCGGACATCGATGTCGCCTACCGCTACCGGCCCGCCGGGCGGGGTGTGCTCGTCGGCGGGGACTGGTTCGAGACCGTCGCCCTCGACGACGGACGTACGCTGCTGGCCCTCGGCGACGTGATGGGGCACGGGCTGGAGGCCGCCGTCGCGATGAGCCGCTACCAGGCGATGCTGCGTGTGGTCGCCGCCCGGGAACCCGGCCCCGACCGCATCCTGCTCGAACTCGACCACCTCCTCCACACCACCGCCGCCGACCGTCCCGCGACCTGCGTGATCGCCATCGCCGACCCGCGCCGGGGCACCTGCACCTACGCCAGCGCCGGACATCTGCCCCCGGTCCTCTTCCGCCCCGACGGCCGGGCCACCGTGCTGCCCGTACCGCCCGGACCGCCCCTGGGCACCGGCCACAGCCGCTACGACGCCCTCACGACCGCCTGCGAGCCGGGCCACACCCTGCTCCTCTACACCGACGGCCTGATCGAACGCCGTCACGAGGACATCGACGCCTCCCTGCGCCGCCTCACCCGCGTCCGCGGCTGCCCGGCCCCCGAGGACCTCCTCGACCAGGTCCTCGACCAGGTCGCCCCCGCCGACCCGGAGGACGACATCGCGCTGGTCGCCGCCAGGTACGACCGGAGCGATGACTAGGATTCCGGTTTCGGGCGGTCAGGAGAGGCTGCGAGCGGGAGCGCGAGTGGGAGCGGGGAAGTCATGACACCGAATCAACCGAATCATGTGAAGCGGTTCGAGGTGTCCCGTGTCATAGGGGCACCGCCGACCCGGATATTCGGCCTTCTCTGCGACCCCGCCGGGCATGTGGCGATCGACAGCTCGGGCATGCTCCAGAGCGCCGACGGCGACTCCGTGCGCGCGGCCGGGGACTCGTTCGTCGTCCACATGGACCGCGAGGCGCTGGGCGACCTGCCGATGAGCCGGTACGACGTCACCGTCGAGATCACCCGGTTCGAGCAGGACGCTCTCATCGAGTGGACCCCGACGTCCCCCCGCCTCCAGCCCCCCATCAACCACCACTTCGGCTACATACTCCGCCCCACCGCGAACGGCACGGCGACCGAGGTGACCTCGTACTACGACTGGAGCCGCATCCACGAGCGGTACCGGGCCGCCGGAGTGTTCCCGATCCTCCAGGAGTCGGCGCTGCGGTCGACCCTGGGCATCCTCGCGCGGACCGTCGAACGCCAGGTTTGACCAGTACCTGACCTGGGGACGGGGGAATTGGCGTGGGGCTGCTGTTAGTTTTGGGGCACTTGTGTGGGGGACAGCCGGAGGGCTGGACCGACTCCAACTTCTCGTCCAGGAGCACCAGTTGGCCCGTCGTGCCGCTGCCCGTGGTGTCATAGCCGCCTTCGCCGTTCTCACCGTGACCGCGGGCCCGGGCCCGCTCTCCGGGCCGGCCGGCGCGGAGACCGCCGTCGCGGCGGCGGCGGACACGGTCTTCCAGTCGAACCGGTACGTCCCGCGCTCGGACCAGCTGTACGCCGCCGGCCCGAGCGGCTATCTCCACGCGCAAGAGGGCAGCTCGGGGTATCTCTGGACGTCGTACGCCACCGGTGCGACCACCGAGCTGGGCGCCCTCGCCCGGCTCGACCTCCCGGCGTACCTCGGCTCGTCCTCCGACACCGTGGCCGATGTCGTCTCGCCCACCGAGAAGGTCGTCCTGCGGGACATGGCCGCCGGTACCGCCACGGACATCGCCATCACCCACGGCCGGTATCTGGCCACGTACGGCACGCATGTGCTGACGCAGGCTCAGGACACCGACGGCAACCGGGAGTTGTGGCTGTACGGCGGCGACGGGCAGCCCGCCGAGGGGACTGTCGTCGACGGCTGGCCCACCGGAATCACCGCCAACTTCGGCGTCCTGGGCGGCGACAGCGGCACCGCCGTCATCGGCTACGCCCTCGGAGGCAAGCGGCACCTGGCGCTGGTGGACCTGGCCGCCGCGAAGGTCACCGGCGACGTCGTCGTGTCCGCCGCTCCGACGGCCGTCGCCCTGAGCGCCGACCGGCTGGTCTGGTACGCGTCCGGCACGACCGCCCATGTCCTGGCCCGCGCCGACCTGTCCGCCGCCGAGACGACGGTGACACTGCCGGGCACGGTGGGCACCCCCTACCTGGGCATCGCGGGCCGCTGGCTGGTGACCGCCCGTGCCCCGTCGTCGGCCGGCGACATGGCCGACCTGTCCGGCCAGCGACTCATGGCCGTCCCCTTCGCGGGCGGCGCCCCGCTCACCCTGCTGCGGCACGCGGCCACCTCGCTCACCCCGACACCCGACGGCGGCCTGCTGGTCGCGGGCGGCGCCGACTCCGGGCACTGGGCGGTACGGAAGATCGCCGACACGGGGGCGAGCGCGCCGGCGCTGACGCAGGTGACCGCCGTTCCACCGGTGGCCGCGAGGATCGACCGGCTGTCGCTGCAGAACGGCAACCTCGCCACGGACGAGGCCGACGGCAGCTTCATGGGCGCCTTCTTCTCCCGGCGGGTCTCGACCTCCGGGACGTCGTACACCCCGGGGGTCTCCACCATCGAGGCGTGGGACGACGGCGAGGCGGGCCCGTACTCCACCGGCGACGGCCGCGCGGTGACGTTCAGCGCCGACTCCGACCCCACCGGGTCGTCCGTCCAGTCGATCTCCGACACCGACGACGCGGGCTTCTTCTATCTGCCCTCGGCCGCCGGCAAGGTCCTCGACGTCACCGGCCGGTACGCCGTCGTCAACGGCTCCTCCCCCGCCAAGCAGTACGTCGGCGACCTCGGCGTCTACACCGACCTCAAGCCGATCCTCACCCGTTCCGTCACCGCCGCCTCCGTGTGGGGAACCAGGCTGTGGACCCCGGGAACCACCAAAGGTGTCCTCACCGCCCGGGACCTGAAGACCGGCAAGACCACCGACACCGTCACCACAGCCGCCCCCTGCGTCCCGAAGGAACTGCAGACGGTCGGCCGCTGGGTCTACTGGTCGTGCGGCCCGACCGCCTCGGCCGGTGTCTGGGACCGTACGGCGAAGAAGAACATCCCCGTCCCGTCCGGCGAGGCCCTGCTCGGCGACGGCTACCTCGTACGCCACGACACTGCGGCCGGGGCCCTCCTCCTCACCGACTTCGCCGACGGCAGCGCGGCCACGCGGAAGATCGGCGATCTCGCGGCGGGCAACTCCAGCCTGCGCGGGGTGACGTGGACCGTCGACAAGTTCGGCGGACCGGCGGCCTACGTCGACGCGGACCGCCGGATCCATCTGGTGCCCAGCGGGGTCGCCACGCAGCCGCTCGGGGTCATCGAGTCCGAGGTGAGCGACAACGCCTGGGAGAGCAGCGCGAGCACCAACCCGTGGTGGCAGTGGCGCGGACTGCTCTCCAAGCCCGCGGCCTCCTGGACGGCCACGGTCACCAGCAGGGCGACCGGTGCCGTGGTGCGTACGCTCACCGGCGGCGAGGTGAACGGCAACCTGACCGCGCGGTGGAACCTCCGCACCACGGCGGGCGCGCTCGTGCCCAACGGGGCGTACACGCTCAAGGTGACGGCGCGACCGGCCGACAGGTCCGGCACCCCGCTGACGGTGTCGCAGACGGTGAACGTCTCCGTCGGGGCCGCCGTACGCCACGACTTCAGCAACAGCAGCACCTGGGCGCCGGACGGGATCGGCGACCTCCTCACTCTCTCGTCGTCCGGTGTCGTCAGCTACCGGCCCGGCACCGGCAAGGGCACGTTCGGCTCCGCCATGTCGGCCGGGGGCTGGCCCTCGTCGGCGACGCTGGTCCCGTTCGGCGACCTGAACGGCGACCGCCGGGGCGACATCCTCGTACGGTTCGGCAACGGCGAGCTGCGGGCGTACCGCACGATGCGCGGGCAGGCCTTCACCACCGGAACCCCGCACGTCTCCCTGGGCACCGGCTGGAACCAGTACAACCTGCTGACCTCCCCGGGTGACATCACCGGTGACGGCTGCCCGGACCTGATCGCCCGCAAGACGTCGACGGGCGAGCTGTTCCTCTACAAGGGCACGAGCGCGGGCAAGTTGTCGGCGCGTGTGCGCATCGCCGCGAACTGGTCCGGCTACAAGAAGATCGTGGGCGTCGGCGACTTCAACGGCGACGGCCGCGGCGACCTGCTGGCCCAGGACAAATCCAACGTCCTGTGGCGGTACGACGGCAACGGCACCGGGGGCTTCAGGGCCCGGGTGAAGGTCGCCGTCAACTGGGGCTCGAACTACAACACCGTCATCGGCGTCGGCGACATCACCGGCGACGCGAAGGCGGACATCGTCTCCCGCGACACGGCGGGCAACCTGTGGCGCAACTCCGGCAACGGCAAGGGAGCGCTCGGTCCACGCACGAGGATCGCGACGGGCTGGCAGTCGTACAAGGGCGTGTACTGACCTGAACCTGGCCCGGCCTGGCCGGAATTGAATTGACCTGACCTGCTCCTCAGGTCACTTGGACTCGATCCGCCCGAGCGGGTCGGGGCCGGCCGTCAGCTCGTCGCGCGCCGACTGCCAGGCGGTGTCGCCGGGGTAGAGCTCGCTGCGGAGGTAGGCGCTGGTGAGCCGTTGGACGGCGGCCACCCGCGCCGGGTTCTCGTCCGTGGTCTCGGCGACGTCGTACCCGGAGATCCCGCCGAGTCCGTGCTCCGCGTCGAACAGGGTGAGCAGCGACTTGGGGCCGGGGGCGAGGACGTACGGGTCGGCGTGCCAGTCCGGGCCCATGACCGTCAGATGGGTGGAGGTGTCCTTGTCACCTGCGACGACGAGGGCGGGTGTCGTCATCCGGGAGAAGTCCGCGGTGGTGAAGAACGGCCAGTTCTCGGTGACGTACGGGGTGAGGGCGTCGCCTCCTCGGCCCGTCGCGGCGAGCAGTACGCCCGCCCTGATCCGGGGTTCGGTCAGGTCCACCTCCGTGCCGTCGTCCGGGTCGGTGAGGCGGGCGCCCAGCAGCAGGCTCGCGGTGTGGCCGCCCATGGAGTGCCCGGCCACGGCGACCCGCTCCCGGTCCAGGCGCCCGGCGAGCTGCGGGACGGCGGTCTCGATCTCGTCGAGCCGGTCGAGGATGCGGGTCATGTCCTCGGCGCGGGACCGCCAGTACAGGGGGGCGCCGGGGGTGTCGGCGGGCAGGTTCAGCGTCGTCGAGCTGAGGTGGGTGGGCTGGATGACGACGAAGCCGTGTGCCGCCCAGTGATTGACGAGGGGGGCGTAGCCGTTGAGCGAGGAGAGGTTGTTCGAGTAGCCCTGGCCGTGGGAGAGGAGGATGACGGGGAGCCGGTCGCCGTCGTGACCCGTCAGCGGAGCGGAAATTCGTATCCGCAGGTCAACGGCACGGTCGGGGGTCGGCAGCACCACGGGGGCGATGGACAGGACGGGGTTTTCACGCATGACGGGGACTTCCCTTACACTGGACGGGAAAGCGGAACGCTGTTCCGCTTACGATACGGAGCGCTGTTCCGCTTTGTCAAAGGCCCGGAGAACAGGGAGGTGGGACGGCGTGGGGAACCCCGCAGGCAGGTCCGGAGAGGTGCCCGCGTCGCGCGGCAGACGGGCCGACGCGCAGCGCAATCAGCAGACGCTGCTCACCGCCGCCGCCGAGGTGTTCGTCACCTCCGGGGTCGACGCCCCGATCCGGGAGATCGCGGCCAGGGCGGGCGTCGGCATGGGCACCATCTACCGCCACTTCCCGACCCGGGCGGACCTCGTCGTCGCCGTGTACCGCCACCAGGTCGAGGCGTGCGCCGAGGCCGGCCCGACCCTGCTGGCCGCGACCGGCTCCCCGCTCGCGGCACTGGTCCAGTGGGTCGACCTGTTCGTCGACTTCTTGGTCACCAAGCACGGCCTCGCCAACGCCATGCAGTCGGACACCAGCGGCTTCGACGCCCTGCACGCGTACTTCCTGGACCGCCTGGTCCCGGTCTGCGGCCAGTTGCTGGACGCGGCGGTCGAGGCGGGCGAGATCGAACCGGGCACGCAGCCCTACGAGTTGATGCGCGGCATCGGCAACCTCTGCATCGGGCATGACAGCGATGGGCGGTACGATCCGCGGCGGTTGGTGGAGTTGCTGCTGAAGGGGCTCGCGCGGGGCTGATGGCGACCGCACGCGACCGACGCGCTGAACGCCGTCAGAAAATGAGGAAGGCGGCTGCCCAGAGGACGTAGAGCACCGTCAGCAACGGGCCGAGCGGACGGCCGTGGTCGCGCGCCGGGCTCTTCTCGGTGGGGCGGAGTTCCGGATGGGCCCGCATGGCGGAGATCTCCTCCGCTGCTCGCACATAGGGCGGGCGCAGGCGCAGACGGCGCTCCATCCAGGGCCAGCCCAGGGACGCTGTCCACCTTCTCCCGTCGGCTCGGCCTATCGCCAGAACACCGCCGGTGTAGCCGACGGCTCGCAGTTCCTCCCAGGTCACGTGCCTGACCCTGAACGCCCCGGCCAGCCACAGCCCCGAACTGTCGGCGGTGACACGCCAGTTGAGGAAGGTCGCCACCCCTCCCGGTACGAACGCCAGTGCCAGCAGGGGCAGGGCGTGCCAGCCCAGGGTGTCCGCGCCCACCTCGTCCAGGCCGAACTTGATCACCGCCGCGAAGAACACCGCGACGAGTATCGCCATGCACCGGCCGAACACACCCGGCCCCCAGCGCACCGGCCGGCCGACCGGCCGCATCGACAACGCGGTCCGCTCGACAAGTGCCGGGTCCCGCTGCTCGACGACGTCCTCGGACTCTTCGAGTTCCGGCCCCTCTTCTCCCTTCGGCAACCGCACCGGCCCGGACGTGAGCAGGACCACCCGGTTCCCGTCCTCACCGGCGGTGACGATCACCAACTCGCCGCCGTCGCAAGGCGATCCGTACAGCACCGCCTCCCGCAGCCGGGTGTCGAGACCGGGCAGGTCGTCCTCGCCCTCGTCGTCGCCTTCGTCGTCGTCCTCGCCCTCGTCGTCGTCCTCGCCCTCGTTGTCGCTGCCGTCGCCGTCGCCGTCGCCGTCGCCGAGAACCGGGAAGGCCAGGCAGCGCAGCAGCGGCGTACGACCCGTGGTGTCGTCGGCGGCGTAGATCCACGTGTCGACGTTGTCGTCCACACGTTGCAGCACCCGCAGGACGGGAGCCGGCCCACGGCGAAGCGCGGCGGCCCGGGGCGGCGCGCCAGGCCACCGACGACGAGGAGGGTCAGCCCCGGCAACCCGGCGGCCAGGACGAGCAGTTGCCAGCCGAAGGCGTCGTAGGGCTCGGCGGCCAGGCGGCTCCAGTCGCCTTCGGACAGGAGGATCACGGTGCTGTCTGTGTCGTAGTCCTCGGGGAAGGCGGCGTCGACGGTGCGCTTCGAGCCGTCCGAGGTGCGGACACGCAGCGTGTCCTCGCCATGGCCGATGACGACGGCCGACTCCGTTTCCGCTTTCGCGGCCCGCTGCTCGTCCTCGTGGATGCCCCGCAGGGCCAGACCGACCGCGAGGCCGGCCACCGCGCAGAGCACGAGCCCGGCCGCGAGGGGGACGACTCCTCGCCGTAGCGGACCGATGTCGTCAGGGAGCGGGTGCCGTGCCCCCGCGGCGGCCTGTTCGGCAAGCCGCCGCTGCCGCCGCCGGAGCGCGAGCCGCTGCCACGACGCGGCCCAGCCGAAGACGAGTGCCGCGATCACCGCGGCGTTGGCGGCATCGGCGATGCCGGGCTGGGGAAACTCCTCCGTCGCCACGAAGACCGCCAGCACCGGCGCCGAGAGGAGTGTGAGCTCCGGCAGCCGGAAATACCACGCCAACTGCACCACGGCGAGGCCTGTCTGGACCATGCCCAGCCAGTCCGGCCCACACGGGGCCGCCACCGTGCAGGGCTGATACGACTCCGACAGGACCGCCGCGAACACGGTCACCAGCAGAGCCAGCGCCGGCCACCGGGGCTCCGCCCAGCGCGGCAGACGGATATCCGCCCAGCGGAAGGCATCGTGGGACAGCCAGGCGGGCGCACTCTCGGGTGCGGCTGCGGATGGCAGGGGAACGGGCAGATCGCTCACCCGAGCGATTATGCGGCCGTCGCGGCAGTCCGCGCGTCTGTGGACCGCTGTGACCAGCGTCTCCCCCAGGTCATCAGCACCCCGGTCAAAACCGGGCATGGAATCCCTAAGTAACGAACACGGAATGAGCGGGCAATCTACGTGCGTCACTCTCAGCCCGGGTCGTCCGGCGACAGACAGCCGGCACCGAGCACGGAGGGAAGCGCGATGAGCCTTGTCAGCGAGATCCGCACGGACCTCCGCTGCCGTGTCCATCAGTCGGCCTGGACGCGCGGACGCGTGGCGCACGGTTCACATCAGACGTCCGCGGGTGCTCACGACTGACCTCGTGGAGCCGGCTTGCCGACGCTCACGCGCCACCCACGCACCTTACGAGTGCCTGCCAGGCACTTCCGTCCGCACTGCGCGGGACTCCCCGCGAGCAGGGCGTACCCGGTGTCGGTTCTTCCCCTCTTCCCCTCTTCCCCTGTTCTTCATGTCCGCCATGAGCCGGCGCCCACCGGCCAGTGAAAGGAACACGTGCCATGACCAGACGTACGAGCAGTGACGACAGATCGTTCGCCGCGACCGACCGCCGTCTCTTCCTCAGACGGGGGCTGCAGCTGGGCGGGGCCGTGCTGCTCGGCGGCCCGCTGCTCGCCGCGTGCGGCGACTCCGACTCGTCGTCGTCGGCCTCCTCCGCGCCCTCCTCCGGTCCCGGACGTTTCGGTGAGCTGACGCTTCGACTGTCCTGGATCAAGAACGTCGAGTTCGCGGGCAGCTACATCGCGGACAGCAAGGGCTACTACACGGCCGAGGGCTTCTCGAAGGTCACGCTGATCGGCGGCGGCCCGTCCGCGACGCCGATGGAGACGGACGTCGTCACCAAGAAGGCACTCGTCGCGATCAGCGCCCCCGACATCACCGGCGCCGCCGTCGCCAAGGGCGCGCCGCTGAAGATCATCGGCGCCCAGTTCCAGAAGAACCCGTTCTGCATCATGTCGATGACCAAGAACGCGATCGTCAAGCCGGAGGACATGTACGGCAAGAAGATCGGCGTCCAGGCAGGCAACGAGTCCGTGTGGGCCGCGTACATCAAGGCCACCGGACTGGACGAGTCGAAGATCACGAAGGTGCCGGTGCAGTTCGACCCGCTGCCCCTGACCCAGGGCACCGTGGACGGCTGGTTCTCCTTCGTGACCAACGAGCCGAACACGCTGCGCCTGAAGGGCTTCAAGGTCTCGACGATGCTGCTCGCCGACACCGGCTACCCGCTGGTCTCGGAGACGTACTGCGTCCGCCAGGAGACCATCGACAATCAGCGCGACCTGCTCAAGGCGTTCCTGCGCGCGGAGATCAAGGGCTGGAAGGCGAACATCGCCGACCCGGCTCTCGGCGCGAAGCTCGCGGCCGAGACGTACGGCAAGGGACTCGGGCTGACGACCGAGGAGCAGACCCTTGAGTCCAAGGACGAGAGCAAGCTGATGGTGAGCGCCGACACCAAGAAGAGCGGCCTGTTCACGGTCACGCCGGAGCTGATCGAGGAGAACATCAAGACGCTGAAGTACGGCGGCCTCGACCTCACCGCCGACAAGCTCTTCGACCTCTCGATCATCGAAGAGGTCTACAAGGAGGACCCCAGCCTCATCTGAGGCTCCGGCGGTTCCACACCGCACCCCGCACCCCGCACCCCGCACAGCACACCGAGGTCGCCAACTGATGAGTACCGCAGCCGCTGTTCCCGACGCACCCGACGGGCCCGCACGCTCCGCCGCCGGCACCGGCACCGGCACCGGCACCGGACTGTCCCTGCGCGGGCTGAGCAAGGAGTTCAAGCTCGGCCGGCAGCGTGTCCCCGCGCTGGCCGGCGTCGACCTCGACACGAGCGAGGGTCAGTTCCTCTCGCTGCTCGGGCCGTCGGGCTGCGGCAAGTCGACCGTGCTGCGGATCCTCGCCGGGCTCGACAGCCCGACCTCCGGTACGGCGCTCGTGCACGGCGAGGCCCCGGAGGAGGCCCGCAAGCGGCACCACCTGGGCATCGCCTTCCAGGACGCCGCGCTGCTGCCGTGGCGCTCGGTCGCCGCCAACATACGGCTGCCGCTGGAGATCAGCGGCATCAAGGCCGACCCCGCGGCCATCTCCGACCTCATCAGACTGGTCGGCCTCGAAGGCTTCGAGAAGGCCCGCCCGGCCCAGCTCTCCGGCGGCATGCGGCAACGCGTCGCGATCGCCCGTTCGCTGGTCGTCGACCCCAAGGTGCTGCTGCTCGACGAGCCGTTCGGCGCCCTGGACGACATGACCCGGCAACGGCTCAACCTCGAACTCCAGCGCATCTGGCAGGCCCGCGCGGTGACCACCCTGCTGGTCACCCACTCCGTCAACGAGGCCGTGCTGCTCAGCGACACCGTCGCCGTCATGTCCCCCCGGCCCGGCCGGATCGTGGAGGTCGTCACCATCGACCTGCCCCGGCCGCGTACGCCGGAGATGATGCGCACGGCCGAGTTCCACGCGTACGCCGACCGGTTGTCGGAACTCCTGTTCGGCCACGCGGACTCCACCGGCGACATCTCCGCCGACGTCTCCACCGACATCTCCGCCGACGTCTCCGCGCCCGCGGCGGAGGCGTCATGAGTGCCCGGCGCTCCGCCTGGACCGGCGGGGCCCTCGGTATCGCGGCCCTGCTCGGGGCGTGGTCGCTGCTGTCCACCACGGTCTTCGGCCCGGGGGACGGCGTACCCACCCCCTGGGCGGTGGTGGCGAGTGTCTTCGACGACGGCTGGACCTTCTACGGCCCGCATGTCAACCAGACCGTGGGCGAGGCCCTGACCGGGTATCTGCTCGGCAACGCCCTGGCGCTGGGCCTCGCGGTGCTGGTTCTGCTGGTGCCCGTACTGGAACGGGTGGTCACGCAGATGGCGGTGGCCTCCTACTGCCTGCCGATCGTCGCGATAGGCCCGATCCTGTCGCTCGTCCTGGACGGCGACAAGCCGATGGCGGCGATGGCCGGACTGTCGGTCTTCTTCACCACTCTCATCGGCGCGCTGCTCGGGCTGCGCTCGGCCGATCCGGCCTCGCTGGACCTGGTACGCGCCTACGGCGGCGGCCGATGGCAGCAGCTGCTGCGGGTCCGGCTGATCGCCGCGCTGCCCAGCACGCTGGCCGCGCTCAGGATCGCCGGGCCGGCCGCGCTGCTCGGCGCGATCATCGGCGAGTACCTCGGCCGCGTCGACAGCGGGCTCGGCATCGCCATGACCATCGCCCAGCAGCAGCTCGACGTGCCGCGCACCTGGGGCATCGCCCTGGTCTCCGGCGCGGTGGCGGGCGTCGCCTACGGCGCGGTCGGGCTCGTCGCCCGGTACGCCCTGCCGTGGTCGCGCACGACGACAGTGGAAGGCGGAGGAGCATGAGCACCGCGAGTCAGACGCGAACGGCCCCCGCGTTGCGCTTCGCGGCGGGCGTGCTGCGCCCGCTGCTGAACGTGGTCGTGACGATGACGGTCGTCATCGTGCTGTGGATCGTCTTCCTGCAGATCTACGACCTGGACCCGCTGGTGGCGAAGTCACCGGTCGACATCTTCCACTACCTGTTCACGGACGCGGACGCGGGCGCCCACCGCTCCCTGGTCTCCTCCGGCCTGGGCCGCACGCTGCTCGACGCCGGGTTCGGCTTCGTCGCCGGGCTGGTGGCGGCGGTGGCGGTGGCGGTCGTCTTCGTCCTGGTGCGGAGCGTCGAGCAGGCGCTGCTGCCGATGGCGGTCGTCGTACGGTCCGTGCCGCTGGTGGCGATGACCCCGCTCATCACCCTCGTCTTCGGGCGCGGCCTGATGGCCACCACCGTGATCAGCGGCCTGATCGTCTTCTTCCCCGCCCTGGTCACCATGACCTTCGGTCTGCGCTCGGCCTCCCGCCAGGCGGCCGACCTGTGCCGCGCGTACGGCGCCGGGGACTGGACCGTCGCCCGCAAGGTCATGCTGCCCAGCGCGGTCCCCGCCTTCTTCGCCAGCGCCCGCGTCGGCGTCCCGGGGGCCCTGATCGGCGCGATGCTCGCCGAATGGCTCTCCACCGGGAAAGGCCTCGGCTACGCCATGCTCAAGGACTCCGCCCTCTTCGACTACGACCACCTCTGGGCCTCGGTCGCGGTCCTCACCGCGGTGTCCGCGCTCGCGTACAACGTCATCGCGGCCGTTGAGGCCGTGGCCCTGGCCCGCTTCGCACCGAACATCCGGCCGGGCACCTGACCGTCCGTCCTGTCCGCCGTTCGGCTGTGCGCAGCCGTCCCGTCAGCGACTCAGGAAGGCGCCCGGAGCGCGTCCACCGGTTCCATCCGATCGCGCCCACCACCAGCGAGACCGGGCCGAGGACGAGGAAGAGGCCGTCGACGTCGCTCTGGACGCCGTCGCGGGCCTTGGTCTGTCGGGCGGAGCCACCACGGCGAGGGACTCCTCCTGCCCCGGGACCAGGGCGATCGGTGCCTGGCGTGCCACCTGCCGGGCCGCGCCGAGCGCGGTGTCGATCAGCACCCGGGTGACGCTGCCCTGACCTTGTCGGGCGAGTGAGCGCCGGGCCGCAGGGGCCGGGCCGTGGTGCGGCCGCGGCCCGGTCCCCTGCGGTGTCGCGTGACGTGGTCAGCCGACGGTGGCCCTGCTCTGCATGATGAACGCCGGGCCGGAGGCCGGCTTGATCGTGGTGGAGGTCTTGGTCACCGCGGCGTCGCGGACCGTCAGACCGGTCTTGGCGCTGATGGTGACCGAGGACAGGGCCAGGCCGGTGATCGGCCGTTCCGGCACGCCTATGATCTGCCCGGCCGTCTCGGCGCCGGTCGCGGTGACGCGGGCGATGGTGATGCCGTGGTAGTGCGGCGTGGTGCTGGTGATCGCCTGTGCGGCGTCGCCGTCCGCGGGAACTCGCGGGTAGTACTGCGTGATCAGGATCGGGGTCCTCACATCGGTCATCGTGAGGTTCCTGTACGTGATGTCGTGGATGTCGCCGCCACGGTCCCGCGCGGTCTTGATCCGGACCCCGGCGCTGGTACCGGTCAGGGTGTTGTCGTGGATGTCGATGTTGTAGATGCCACCGGCGGTGTAGCTGCCGATGGACAGTCCATGGCCGTGCAGGATCACGCAGTCGCTCAGCGAGACGTCATGGGACGCGCCCGCCGCCGAGGAGGCGATGGCGATGTTGTCGTCCCCGGTGTCGATCGTGCTGTTGGTCACCGCGACGAACGAGGACGCCCATACGTCGATTCCGTCGGTGTTGGGCGCGTCCGCCGGCGCCGAGATCGTGATCCGACCGATGTCGACCTTCGTCGCCTTGTTGAGGCTGATGTTGACGTTCGGGGCGTTCTTCAGCGTGATCCCGGTGATCTTCACGTTCGAGGTGTCGGTGACGGAGATCAGACCGGGGCGGGACGGCTGGGTCTGACCCGCCTTGATCGCCGCCCAGGTCTTGGCCCACCACGGGGCGCCCTGGCCCTCGATCGTGCCCGCACCGCTGATGGTGAGGTTCCGCACGCCGGTCGCTCCCAGCAGCGGAGACCTCCTGGTGCCCGACAGGGGGTAGTCCTCCGGGTTCTGTGAGGCGAGCAGGGTCGCTCCGGAGTCGATCGTGAAGGTGAGGTCGCCTGGCAGGGTCAGGGCGCCCGAGAGGTATCTGCCACTGGTCAGTTCGACCGTGCCCTTGCCCGCGCAGGCGTTGATCGCCTTCTGCAGGGCCACGGTGTCCTTCGTCCTGCCGTCGCCCTTCGCCCCGTAGCCGGTGGGCTTGCAGACGGTGCCGGTCGCCGGGGTGGCCGTGGCGGTGGTCGTGGTGGTGGCGGTGGTCGTGGTGGTGGCGGTGGTCATCGGGTTCCAGCCGTCCGACCCGGCCAGGTACTTCGCCGGGGTGTAGGCCGCCGCCTTGGATTCGCTCAGCTGCGGCCGGTCGGAGTTGACCGTCGCTCCGGGGCCGGTGTTCCTGTACTCGCTGAACCGGGCGTTCTTCCACAGGGAGGTGGACATGTCGGTCCATGGCTGGCCGGCGTCGACGGACGACCCGAGGGTGGACTCGCGGAAGAGCACCTGAGCGTCCTGACGCCACGGGCGACCGAGGTCGCTCTTCCGCCCGGTGGAGTCCCCGGTGATGTTCGACTTGTAGAAGAGGAATCCGTAGGCGCGTGTCGCCGGGGTGCCGGCCGCGGTGATGACACCGCCGTTGCCCAACTGGTGGATCTCGGACCGGTCGAAGACCGCGACCCCGCCGCCGTAGATGAAGTCGACGGTGCCTTCCACATAGGACTTCTGGACGTAGGCCCGCGCCGCTTCGTTGACCAGGAGGGTGTCCTGGTGGCCGAGGAGCCGCACGTTCGTGAGGACCGCGCGGTCCGCGGACAGGCTCAGCGCCAGCGCCTGGCTCGTACGGACCGTGTTGTCGTAGTCGTTGGACATGGTCAGGTTCGTGGCCGAGAAGTCGTGGCCGTCGACGCGCACGGTCGCGCTGCCGAAGGTCCCGTACGTCGTCCCGTCCGGCTTCTTGACGCTCGCCCCGTGGTTCTCGACGATCACGACGTCGGAGGCGGTGGACCCGAGGCCCTTCAGCGTCACGTAGGGCTTGCTGCTCGGGACGGTGACGATTTCCCGGTAGGTGCCCTTCCTGATGGCGACGGTCACCGGCTTTGTGTTGTTCGCCGGGATCCGGTCGATCGCCGCCTGCACCGTCCTGACGTCACCGGAACCGTCGGCGGCCACCGTGATCGTCGTGCCGGAGGCCGCCGGCGCCGCGGCCGATGCGGGGGCCTTGGACGATGTGGTGGCCTTGGGCGATGCGGTGACGGGGGTCAGCTTCCAGCGCTTGTTGCTGTTGGTGGTGCAGGTCTCCTGGACGACGGCGGCGCCTGGCGCGGTGCTCGCCTTCGCGTCGGTGACGCACAGGCCGCTGCCGACGTTGACGATCTGGAAGGTGCCGCCCCGCGCCGCCTTCAGCGTCCACAGCTGGTTCGCGTGATCGGTCCCGCAGCCCCACTGCTGCAGCCGGGTCCCGTCGGCGGTGGAGGCGTCCGGGACGTCGAGGCACATCTTGCTCGCGGCCGACGTGATGTTGAACCGGCCCGATCCGCGGTCGACCAGGGTCCACTGCTGGTTGCTCTGCCCCGGAGCGCAGCCCCACTGCTGGACCTGTGTGCCGGGGGAGGAACCACCCCCGACGAGATCCAGGCACAGGCCGCTCCTGGCGACCGCCAGGCTGTACGTGCCCGCCTTGACGTCGGTCGCCCGATCGCCGGAGCCTCCGACGACGTTGGCCGCCGTCGCGACGCCGCCCAGGACGACGAGGGCCGCCACACCGGCGGGCGCCGCGATGCGCCACCGGGGTCGCTTGCTTCGGGCCCGCTTGCCGCGTCTGAGGTTCATGTTTCCTCGGTTCCTTTCTCCGCTGTCACCACGGAGACCGCCCACCACGACGACCCATAACAGGAACCCGCACACGAGTTTCACGTCCTCGTCCGCCGGGGGCTGGATCTTGACCCGCCGGGAGCGCGTGTCATCATGACCGCCCTTGGCGGGGAACGACTCTGTGAGGAAAACGTGCACGAGGTTTCGGCGCCGCTCACAGCGGTGCGTCGGTCGGGGACCGAGCTGGTCGAGGCCGCCCGATCCGGTGACACCGACGCCCGGTCCGCCCTGTTCCAGGAGTATCTGCCCCTGGTCTACAACGTGGTCGGGCGAGGACTGCACGGGCACCCGGACGTGGACGACGTCGTCCAGGAGACCATGCTGCGCGCGCTGCGGGCGCTCCCCGGGCTGCGGGAACCCGAACGGTTCCGGTCCTGGATCGTGGCCATCGCGATCCGGCAGATGTACGACCACGGACGGCGGCGCAAGGCCTCCACGGTCCATCAGACACCCCTGCCCGACACCGGCGACATCCCGGACGCCTCCGCCGAATTCGCCGAACTCACCGTGGACCGGCGCACGTTGGCCCGCGCGGGCAGTGATCTGCTGGAAGCCGGCCGCTGGCTCAGCGACGAAGAACGCCGGACGATGGCACTGTGGTGGCAGGAAACCGCCGGTCAGTTGAGCCGCGCCGAGGTCGCCACCGCACTGAACCTCACCGTCCCGCACACCGCGGTGCGCATCCAGCGGATGAAGGCCAAACTCGAACTGGCCGTCGGCGTACTGGCCGCGTGGCGGGCCCGGCCCCGGTGCCCCGGTCTCACCTCACTGGCAGACAGCGGCGGCCGGGCCGCGCCCGGCGCACGGGTCCTGACCAGGCTCGACCGGCACGTGCGGGACTGCCCGCACTGCCAGGCGGCGGTCAGCGCCCGGAGCTCGATCGACGATGTGCCGATCCGGCTCGGCGGGCTGGCGGTCCCGGCCGCGCTGGTGGCGGGAATCCCCGGCCTCGTCGGCCAACACGGTCTGGCACCCGGCGCGTTGGCCTCGCTGTGGCGCGCCGTCCACCACGTTCTGGGCCGAGTTTCGGCCAAGTCCGCCGTGGCCGTCGGCGCCGGCGCGACGCTGGTCGCGGTCACCGGCCTCGGGATCCACCAGTACCTGCCGGATGCCACTCCGGCGCCGCGTGCCCCGGCTCCGGCCCCGGGCGCGAGCGCCGCACACCGTCCCGGCCCGACGGCCTCCGCTGCTGTCCCCGCCCTCTCCGCCTCCGCCTCACCGACTGCTCCGGGCACCTCCCCGGCCGCCGGCGCCCGCGCCTACTCCGGCGTCGCGACCGCCGACTACTACGTCGCCCCCGGCGGGGACGACACCAACCCGGGCACCCTTGCCCGGCCGTTCGCCACGGTGACCCGGGCCGTCTCCGCGACCAGGCCCGGCCAGACGGTCGCCGTGCGCGGCGGGACGTATCAACCGGCCGGGACGATCGCCCTCAGGACCTCCGGTACGGCGGACCGTCGGATCACGGTGAGCAACTACCGCGACGAACGCCCCGTGTTCGACGGTGCCCGGTTCTCGGCAGGCACCCCGTTCGTCGTCCAGAGCGGCGCTTACCTCACCGTGCGGGGGCTGGAGATCGTGAACGCCCCCGACATCGCCTACGCCTGCGTGTCCTGCCACGACGACGTCCTCACCCGCCTCAGCGTCCACGGCAGCGGCCGGATCGGGCTTCTCCTCCACGGTGCCGGAACGAGCGACAACCTCGTGCTCGACAGCGACTTCTTCGACAACCACGAGTCCGGGTCCAGTGGCGGACGCGCCGACGGGCTGGTGTTCGGGGACGGCTCGGGCGTGGGCAACCGGGTCCAGGGCTGCCGGACGTACGACAACTCCGGCGACGGCACGGACGTCAGCGGCTTCGCCGGCGCCGTGGCCGTCGAGCGCACCTGGTCGTTCGGCAACGGCGTCAACCGCTGGGGCATCGCGGACTTCTCCGGCGGCGGCAGCGGCTTCAAAATCGGCGGCGGTACGACCGACCAGGTCGCCCAGACCGCCACCGACAGCGCGGCCTGGGACAACGCCGGCTTCGGGTTCACCGAGTTCGGCGACAGGGGAACTCCCCGGCTGACCCGCGACACGGCCTACCGCAACGGGGCGGCGGGCTTCGCCTTCGTCCACTCGGCGGCGACCCTCCAGCACAACCTCGCCCTGGCGAACCGTCCCGACGCGTGGCTGGGAAGCAGAGCGCGGCACACCGGCAACTCCTGGGATCAGCCGGGCTGGACGACATCCGTCCTGCACCTCACCGACTCCGTGACAACGACCGCCCCACGCGGGTCCGACGGAGGCCTGCCCCCGACACGGTTCCTCACCAACACGCGCGACGCCACGACGGGGGCCGCGATGTCGTGAACAAGCTGCTCACGACGCTGCTGACCTCGCGGTTCTCGACGATCTCCGTACCCCGTCCCCGATCAAGTACCCCTTATACACATGTGCGATGATCCCGCTCTCACATACGGGAGAAACAGGGCTCCATGCCATCGCACAAACGTCATCTCTTCCTGACCGCGGCCGTCGCCGGCGCAGTGGCCCTCACCGGAACCGTCGTGGCGCTCCCCGCAGCCGCCGCGTCCGACACCGGTGTGACGACCTCGCTGCCCGCGCGGACCACCTCCGTACCGGCGGCCGAGCAGGTGTCCGGGTCGGGTCAGGCGGTCGTCTGGGAGCAGACCACCTCCGCCGACACGCGGCCCCACGGCTGGCTGTCCGTGGCGGGCGGCACCCCGCAGGACCTCGGGGCACTGGCCGACATCGCCGACAACGTCACCATCGACGCCGTGTCCGTACAGGACTCGGTGGTGGCGACCGCCACCACCACCAACCCCGACGGCGCCCTCGCCGACCACGTGACCCTGCGCCACCTCGACACGGACGCCCACGAGACGTTCGCCGTGGCGTACGACGGTTCCGGTCAGCCGGGCGACGAGCGGTACCGCGCCCAGGCCGGCGACGGCATCCTCGTACAGCAGGCGTACCGGAACGACGACTCGGACTATCGGGTGCGCCTCGTGCTGCGCGCCTCCGACGGCGACCGCACCCTGCTGTCCGACGACGAGCAGTACACGGTGCTGGCATCGGACGCCACGGGCGCGCTGGTCCTGCGCCGGACCGCGCCCGGCTGGGGCTACCGGATCGTCTACGTCGACTTCGCCACCGGCACGACGGCCACCGTCGCCGAGCCCAGCACCGACGAACTGCCGCAGGGCCTGGAGTTCACACCCTCCCACTTCGGCGTCATCGACGGCGCGACCCTGACCGAGTGGCAGCGGTCCGCACCCGGCGACAGCCCGGCGACCGTCACCCTGCCCACCGACAAGGCCCGCTGGATCAGCGACGACACCCTGGCCTGGTACACGTGGAATGCCGACGGCAACGAGCTGTACGCGATGTCCCGGGACGGCTCCACCGCCACCGCCGCAGACCTCGGCGGCACGTTCCGCGACATATCCGTGGGTGACGACGGCCGGATGCGCGCGTCGCTCTACCGGCCCGACGTGGACGCCGCGATCCAGACCCTCACCGCCGGCCGGGTGTCCAAGGCTGACGGCGACGCCACGACGATCCCGGCCGGCCACGCGCGCCTGGACGCCCTGGCGCTGTCCGGCGGCACCCTCTACACCGCCGACGACTCCTCCCGCGCCACCGGTGTGCTGCTCTCCTCGGCGCTCACGGCCGGCCCGGCCGGAGCCTCGGCGACCACACCGTCACGCGTCCTGGCCTACTCGACCGGCATCGTGCACCAGACGCTGGCCGCCGCCGGACACCGGGTACTGGTCAAGCAGGGCGACGCCTATGGGGTCTACGACAACGGAACGCTGACCGGCGTGCCCTTGCAGGACACCTCCGACGACCAGGTCACGGACTTCGACGGCAGCCGCTTCCTGCTGTCGGACCGGACGACCCTGAACAACGGCACCCTGCGGCTCTACACCGTCGCGACCGGCGCGAGTGAGCGTGTGCCGGGCGGCTCGGTCCTCAACGGCGGCGCTCTCTACACCTCCGTGAAGGACGGCACCTCCAGCTGGTCCGTCCGGCGAGCCGACCTGACAACCGGCGCCACGACCAGCGTCGCAACGCTGGACTGCCAGCCCGGAGGCCTCCAGGTCCGCGGTTCGTGGATTCTGCTGACGGCCTGCGGACCCGTCGCCTCCACTCAGGGCCTGCTGATCAAGGCGGGCACCTCCACCCGTACGCCGGTGGACATCTCCGTGATGCCCCCGGTCCTCGGTACGAACATGCTGTACACCTACACGAAGGGCGCCGCTTCGGCGATCACCCTCAACGCCCAGGCGTTGGGCGTGACCGGCGCCACCGCGCGGGCCCTGTTCACCATCCCGTCGAGGGCCAACTCAGCCGCCGCCGAGCGGTGGACCGTGGACCGCGAGGCGCCGTGGGCCGCCTGGATGGACGACGCAGGCGTCACCCACGCCGTGTGGGCGGGCGTTCCGTCCCGCACCTCCGCCGCCTCCACCGTCCCCACCGGGTTCAGCCCGAACGGTGACGGCTCGTCCGACACCTGGGCGCCCGCCTGGACGTACGACCGCCCGGTGACCTGGACCCTCACCCTCAAGTCGGGCAGCACCCCGGTACGCACCCTGACCGGAACGGCCCCGGGCGGGAAGGTCACCCCGGTCTGGAACGGCGGCAACACCACGGGTACGGCAGCGGCCCAGGGCGCCTACGGCTGGACGCTCACCGCGAGGGACACGGTGACCGGCGAGCCGGCCGCCGACGCCACCGGCACCGTCGCCCTGCGCAGGACCGTTCCCGCCGCGTCCGTCACCTCGCCCACCCTGGCCGGTGACGCCTCGGCCGACGCGGTGATCCCGGTCAACTGGGCGGCGAAGACGGCGGGTGTGACCTCGTACGACGTCGGCTGGCGTGTCGCCACCCGTAGCGGCGCGGGCGTATGGAAGCTCGGTCCACTGCAGACCTGGCGCAACCGCACCACGGCGAAGTCGGCGGTGTTCGGCGCGTCCGGCAGCCCGGTCAAGCCGGCGCCCGGTCTGACGTACCGCTTCTACGTCCGCGCCCACGACGACGCCGGCCAGACCGGCGCGTGGAGCGCGGCCTCCGCGACCGGCGTGCCGGTCGACGACCGGTCCTCCGCCCTTTCCTACAAGGGAACCTGGACGTCGGCGTCGGTGACGTCGGCCTGGGCGAGGACCGAGCGGGTGTCCGCCAAGAAGGACGCCACGGTGTCCTTCACGGCCGACGGCACACAGCTGCGGATCGTGGCGACCCGCAGGTCCAACGGCGGCCGCTTCGCGGTGATCGTCGACGGGAGGACCGTGGGCACGGTGAACCTCTACGCCTCGACGACGGGCTACCGCAAGGTGGTCTTCACGTACACGCTCGGCACGAGGATCACCACCCACAAGGCCCAGCTGAAGGTCCTGTCCGGCAGCGCCGCCGGACGCTCCACCGTGAACCTGGACGCGGTCATGGTCACGCGTTGATGTGAACCCGCCGCACGGGACTGGTGGTGTGTTCTAGTCGGGCAGTGCCCGGGTGAGCACCTGGAGGACCGGCTCCCCGGAGCCGGGACGCAGTTCGCCGAGCTCGTCCCAGCCCCAGGCCCGGAACGCGGCCCGTGCCTCCGTGTGGGCGGGGTCGAGCAGTACGACCACCAGTTCCGGGCCGCCGGAGGAGAGCAGCCTCTCCTGGAGGCGGCCGGCGATCCCGCGACGGCGGTGTTCCGGCAGCACCATCAACTCCGCGATGGCGAACACCTTTCCGGAAGCGGTGAGTTCCTCGACCTCGTCGGGAACGACACCGACGAATCCCCGCCACCACGAGCCGTCGCGGTGCAGCGGATACCCGTAGGCCACTCCCGCGGGTTCGTTGTCGTCGCCGTCCTGGTCGTCGGCCACCACCATGTCGAAGCCCGGCCGCTGGACGTCCTCCACGAGCCGGACCAGGAAGCGTTCCCGGTTGGGGTACTCCTCGCCCGGGGGCTCCTCGTAGGAAGCCACGCGCAGGTCAGCCAGCTCCTCCCGGTCGCTGTCGGCCTGCCACCGGCTCAGCCTGCGGAAGAACACCTCGCCCATACCAGTCCTCTCGCCCGCGATGCCCGGCAGTCAGCCTGCCCCGCCGCCTCCGACCTTGTGCAGGACGCCTGTTCGGCTCGGTCACAGGACGAAGACGGCTGCCGCCCAGAGGACGTAGAGCACTGTCAGCGGCGGGCCGAGCGGGAGGCCGTGGTCGCTCACCGGGCTCTCCTCGGTGGGGCGGAACTCCGGGTGGGTGTGCATGGCGGAGATCTCCTCCGCGGCCCTGACATACGACGGGCGCAGGCGCAGACGGCGTTCCATCCAGGGCCAGCCCAGGGGCGGCGCCCATGTCCTCCCGCCGACGCCACGTATCTCCAGGACACCGCCGCCGGTGTAGCCGACCCCGCGCAGCTCTTCCCAGGTCACCTGGCGGACCTTGTACGCCCCGACCAGCCACAGCCCCGAACGGTCGGCGGTGACACGCCAGTTGAGGAAAATCGCCAGCACTCCCGGCGTCCAGACCAGCCCCAGCAGCGGCAGGAGCGCGCCCACCCCCAGGTCGTCCGACACGGACTTGATCACCCCCGCGACGAACACCGCGCCGAGCACCGCCACGCACCGGGCGAACAGACCCGGCCCCCAGCGCACCGGACGGCCGGCCGGCCGCATCGACGCCGCGATCCGCTCCACCGGCTCCGGGTCCCGCTGCTCGACGGAGTCCTCCTCCGGCCATACGAGCTCCGGCCCCTTGCCGCCCGTGGGCAACCGCGCCGGACCGGCCGTGAGGAGGACCGTCGAGTCCCCGTCCCAGTTGGCGGTGACGAGCGCCAACTCGCCTGCGTCGCAGGGCAACCCGTACAGCACGGCTTCCCGCAGCCGGGTGTCGACAAGGGGCCCGTCCTCGTCGTCCTCGTCCCCCTCGGGCTCGTCAGGGGGACCGTCCTCGGCGTCCTCGGCGTCCCTGTCGCCGGGGACCGGGTAGGCGAGGCAGCGCAGCAGCGGCGTACGACCGTCGGTGTCGTCTGCGGCGTAGATCCAGGTATCGACGTTGTGGTCCACGCGTTGCAGTACCCGCAGTACGGAAACCGGCGCACGGCGCAGCGCGGCGGCCCGGCGGCGGGCCAGGACGCCGACGACGAGGAGGGTCAGTCCCGGCAGTCCCGCGGCCAGGGTGAGGAGTTGCCAGCCGAAGGCGTCGTACGGCTCGGCGGCGAGGCGGCTCCAGTCGCCGTCGGACAGGACGGTCACGGCACTCCCGGTGTCGTAGTCGTCGGGGAAGCCGGCGTCGACGGTGAGCTTGGAGCCGTCCGAGGCGCGGACGCGCAGCGTTTCCTCGCCATGGCCGGTGACGACGGCCGACACCGATTCCGCCCTCGCGGCCCGCTGCTCGTCCTGGTGAATGCCTCGCAGGCCGAGCCCGACCGTCACACCGGCGACGGCGCACAGCAGGAGCCCGGCAACGATCGGGACGAGTCCTCGGCGCAGCGGACCGATGCCGTCGGGGAGGGTGTGCCGTGCTCCTTTGGCGGTCTGTTCGACAATGCGCCGCTGCCGGCGCCGCAGAGCGAGCCGCTGCCAGGACGCGGCCCAGCCGAGGGCGAGGGCCACGATCACGGCGGCGTTGGCGGCGTCGCCGGTGGCGGGCTGAGGGAACTCCTCCGTCGCCACGAGGACAGCCAGCACCGGTGCCGAGACGAGGGTGAGTTCCGGCAGTCGGAAGTACCACAGCAGTTGCACCACGGCGAGGCCCGTCTGGATCATGCCCAGCCAGTCCGGCCCACAGGGGGCCGCCACCTCGCAGGGCGGCTCCGGTTCCAGGAGGATCGCCGCGATCACGGTCAGCAGCAGCGCCAGTGCCGGCCACCGGGGCTCCGCCCAGCGCGGCAGACGGGGCTCCGCCCAGCGCAGGGCGTCGTGGGACAGCCAGGCGGGAGCATGCGGGGGTGCGGCTCCGGACGGCAGAGGAACGGGCAGATCGCTCACCCGAGCGATTATGCGGTCCGGGCGTTCGCCGCCGTCGGGCGGGACGGCCTGGAGCGCACGCCAGTTCTCGGCTCTCGCCCGGGGCCTGCCGTTCCCCCGGTCGGGCGAATGGACCTGGCGGGACGAGCAGCGCCCCGTGTTCGCCCGCTACAACGGCGGCTGACGCACGTACGCCGCCGGTACGAGCCGGCCGCACAACGCGAACCGGCCCGTTCACCGCTTCCTGCGGCAGTGAACGGGTCGGTGGCGTATCTGCGCCTGCGGGTCAGCTCAGGCCGTTGTACGCGTTCCATCCGGCGCCGATGCGCACCGGGGCGGCCAGCGTCTCCGAACCCGTCCTACCGGTTCCCCTGAAGAGGTAGAGGGAGCCGGAGGGGACCCGGGCGAGCAGGTCGGGATGGCCGTCGCCGTCGTAGTCGCCGGGGGAGATCAACTTGTCGTAGCGGTTCCAGCCGCCGGAGATCAGCAGTGGCGGAAGGTAGGGGATGGTCGGGTTGGCGATGGTGCCCGGCAGCAGGTACAGGTTGCCGGTCCTGGCGTCACGGGCGAGGACGTCCCCTTTGGTGTCACCGGTGAAGTCACCGCGGCCGACAACCGCGTTGTAGCGCTGCCAGTTGCCATGGAGCGGCGTCGGCTTCTGGAAGCTTCCGTTCCAGAGAATCCCGTAGGACCACAACCGGCCGGACGAGTCCTCGACCAGCAGGTGGGGCAAGCTGTCCGCATAACCCAGGCTGGAACGGGAGACGATCGCCTTGACCCCTCCCCAGTGGGAGCCGATCCGGGTGTACTTGTAGGTGGCGCTGTTCACCGAGCGCCTGGCCAGGAACACGTTGCCGGTGCCCTTGGCCCGCAGGACGAAGTCCTGGTGGCCGTCACGGTCGAAGTCGTCCTGGACCACGGTGTCGTAGTTGCTGAGGGAAATGGGCGCGGCCACACGGGACTTGTAGCCCGTGCCCGTCGAGGCGTACAGGTACGACCTGCCGGCCGGAGTCCGGGCCAGGATGTCGGCCTTGCCGTCCCGGGTCACGTCGCTGTTGCTCAGCTGGGCCGCCACGTCGGCGACGTAGTTGCCGAAATTGGTGACCACGTCGTACGTGCCCGGCACGTTGCAGTCCTGGGTACTGGTGCGCACGCCCAGATGCGAGATCACTCCCACCAGTAGGCCGTTGGGAGTCTCCACCACCGGGTCGCCCTCGTCCCCCACGCAGGCGGTCCTGCCCGTGGTGTCGTCACCGGTCCCGCCGGCGCCGACGCACAGCATGTGTCCGGGTACGAACGCCTGCGGATCGCCGGTGGCGGTGGCCAGCACGTCGGCACAGGTCCGGTCGGGAACGCCGTCCACGTCGATCCGCTGCAGGGAAACGCCCTGGTTGGAACTGCCCGGCGTCGAGTCGGTGTTGCCCCAGCCGTAGACGGTGACCGGACCCGCCCCCGCCCCGGACCCGGGGAGGGGGGATTGCCAGCCGTAGGCGCGGAAGTGCACGCTGACCGGTCGGTCCAGGGTGAGGATCGCCAGGTCGTTGTCGACGGTGAGGCCACTTGCGGTGGGCCTGTAGCCGGGCGCCAGCCACTGCGCGTGGACCTTCATCTCGGTGCTGGCCGGGGAGGGACCCGTGGTGGCCGAGCCGACCACCACCATGCCGTGCCTGGCCCAGTCCCGGCCTGCCACGCAGTGTCCGGCGGTGAGAATCTTGGTCGGGGAGATGGCCGTGCCGCCACAGAACTCGGCACTGGCCGTACCCGGTTGGTAGATGAGTTGCACGATCCACGGCTTGAACAGCGACTCGGTGGGACGGCCGCCGATGATGCGCGGCTTGGCCGTGCCGTCGCCGGTTCCGGGGCCTGCGACAGTGCCGGTGCTCGTAGCAGCTCCGGTGCTCGTGCCGGTTGCGGTTGCGGTGTCGGCCTGGGCCGGGGCGGCCAGGGCCAGGCTCGCGGCGCACAGGACGAGTGCGGTGAGCGGAGGACCGACGCGGGGACGCGACCGGCGGCCACCCCTGCGGAGAGATCTCATGTGACTCCTGCCTTCGCGTGCCATGGCATGGCACGGCGGGTCATGCGTACTCGGACAACTGCTTGACCACGTGTCTGTGGGCTCACGGTCAGCCCAGGAGGTTGTACGTGTTCCAGCCCTTGCCGATCCGGACCGGAGCGGCGAATGTTCCGGGGCCGGTCCGGCCTGTTCCCCTGACCAGGTAGAGGGAGCCGGAGGGGACCCGGGCCAGCAGGTCCGGGTGGCCGTCGCCGTCGTAGTCGCCGACGGTGAGGAGCTTGTCGTAGCCGTTCCAGCCGCCGGAGATCCGCACGGGTGCGCCGAAGGGCGTGGTGATCTCGCCGGTGCCGGGCAGCAGGTGGAGGTCGCCGGTCCTGGCGTCACGGGCGAGGGCGTCGGGGAAGCCGTCGCCGGTCAGGTCACCGTGTCCGATCACCTTGTTGTACCGGTTCCAGTTCAGCCCGGTCAGGAAGGGCTTGTTGAAACCCTGGCTGGGCTTGCCGGCGTAGACCCGGACCCGTCCCGCCGAGTCCTCGGACAGCAGGTCGGTGATGCCGTCGCCGGTGACGTCACCGGGCGCCAGCAGCGCTTTGACCGAGCCCCAGCCGGTGGCGAGGCTCGTGTAGACGAGGTGGGCGCCGGTCCATGGGTACAGCGGGCGCTGGGCGGTGAAGACGTTCCCGGTGCCCTTGGCCCGCAGGATGTAGTCCTGGTGGCCGTCGCGGTCCAGGTCGGCCTGGATCACCGTGTCGTAGTTGGCCAGCCTGACCGGTGCGGCGGCCCGCGTCCTGTACCCGGTCCCGGTGGAGGCGTAGAGGTACGACGCGCCGGCCGGGGTCCGCGCGAGAATGTCGGCCTTTCCGTCCTCGGTCGCGTCGGTGGTGTCGAGCTGCTGCTGGATCTGCGCGTAGTACGTGGAGATCTTCGCGAACAGGGGAAAGGTCCCCTGGTAGTTGCACGTCTTGCCGCTTGCCGGATCGCGCAGCGGCGAGATCAGGCCGATCAGCCTGCCGCCCGCCACCAGCGCGCCGCCCTCGTCGGAACGGCACGGGGTCTTGCCGGTGGCGTCGTCCCCGGTCCCGGGGGTGCCCGCGCACAGCATGTGCCCGGGGACGTACGTCGTCGGGTCCCCGTTGACGGCGTCGGTCGCCGCCGCGCAGGTCGCGTCGTCGTTCACCGGCAACTGCACCCCGAGGGGGTCGCTGGGCAGCGGGGTGTCGGGGTCGGCGGAGGTGCTGCCGTAGCCGTAGGCCACGGCCTTGGTGCCGGGCTGGTACAGAGCGCTGTCCTGCGGCCTGGCCATCGGCAGCGGGAGAAATCTGTTGCCGAAGACGAGCGGCGTACTCAGCGTCAGGACAGAGACGTCGTTGTCGTCCGTGACCGCACCCTCGGAGTACGCCGGATTCACCCACACCGACCTGACGTCCACGCTCGACCATCCCTGGTTCGAGCTCTCCACTCTGGTGCCAAGACCGTTCCTCGCCTCGGTCCCGCAGTGCCCCGAGGTGAGCACCTTGTTCGCAGCCACGAGGACTCCGCTGCACCGGAAGGATCGGCTCCCGCCGACGACCTCCACACGGACCATCCACGTGGTCATGTCCCGGTCGGTCGGGGTGCCGCCGACTATGCGCGGCGCGGCAGCGGCCCTGCTGGTGCCGCCGCTACCCGGGCCGGTCCCGGTGCCCGCGTCCGCGTGCGCGTGCGCCGGAACGGCCACGGCCAGACTCGCGGCGCACAGGGCGAGCGGGACAAGCGGTGCGACGGCGCCGGGACGGGCCCGTCGGATACCCCCGTTGAAGACTTTCATCTGACTCCTGTCATGTCGGAGCTGCACCGGGTGGGCACGAAACGCCCACGGAACCCGGCGGCGGGCTCGAACAACTACTCGACCACACAGCAACAGGACTCACCATCGGGCCCGGGGGTTGTACGCCGTCCACCACGCCCCGGAGACACGGCAGGAACGCGACAAGGGCCGGGGCCTCGCCGCGATCCGATGGGCAAGGTCCGAAGAGCTCGTTGTCCAGCAGAGCTCGTTGTCCGTCAGAACTCGTCCGTCAGAACTCGTCCGGCAGAACTCGTTGTCGGCGCGCTGCCGAAGAAGGGCTCTCAAGCACCCGGGCGGTCGACGCCCGCCCCGGTCGTCCGCCCGCCCTGGTGGTGCGCCCGCCCCGGAAGGTCCTGCTCGGCCCAGATGATTTTTCCGGCCTGGGTGTAGCGCGTGCCCCAGCGGCGGGTCAGTTGGGCTACCAGGAACAGGCCTCGGCCGCCCTCGTCGGTGGTGCGTGCGTGGCCCATCCGGGGGGAGGTGTTGCTGGCGTCGGACACCTCGCAGATCAGCTTGTCGTGCCGGATCATGCGCAGTCTGACGGGTCCGGTGCCGTGCCGGATGGCGTTGGTGACCAGCTCGCTGACGACCAGTTCCGTGGTCATCACCAGGTCGTCGAGACCCCAGCCGAGGAGGCGGCGGACCGCCAGTTCCCTGGCGCTCGCCACGATCGCCGGGTCCGTCGGCAGGTCCCAGGAGGCGACCTGGTCGGCGCCCAGCGCGTGCGGGCGGGCCAGCAGCAGGGCCACGTCGTCGGTCTGCTCGCCGGTCAGCAGGTTGTTGACGACCGCCGTGCACAAATCCTCGGGCGGCAGGCCGGACTGCGCGAGCACATCGCTGAGCCGGGACAGCCCGACGTCGATGTCCTGGTCGTTGGTCTCGATGAGACCGTCGGTGTAGAGGGCGATCAGGCTCCCCTCGGGGAGGGAGATCTCGGCGGACTCGAAGGGCAGCGACCCGAGGCCGAGCGGCGGGCCCGAGGGCAGGTCGGGGAAGGTGACCTTGCCACCGGGGGTGACCACGGCGGGCGGTGGATGCCCGGCCCTGGCCATCGTGCACAGCTGGGTCACCGGGTCGTAGACGGCGTAGAGACAGGTTGCGCCCAGTACCGCCGTGGCGATGGGCTCGTCGTCGCCGCCCTTCTCCTCCGTCAGCCGGATCACCAGGTCGTCGAGGTGGGCCAGCAGTTCGTCGGGCGGCAGGTCCATGTCGGCGAGCGTCTGTACGGCCGTACGCAGTCTGCCCATGGTCGCCGCCGCGTTGAGGCCGTGCCCGACGACGTCACCCACGACCAGGGCGACCCGCGCCCCGGACAGCTGGATCACGTCGAACCAGTCGCCGCCCACCCCTTCCCGCGCGTCGGTCGGCAGATAGCGCGAGGCCACCTCCATGGCGGTGCCGCCGTTCAGCCCCTGCGGGAGCAGGCTGCGCTGCAGGGCCAGTGCGGCGGCGTGCTCTCGGGTGTAGCGGCGGGCGTTCTCCACCCACACCGCGGCCCGGCCGACCAGCTCCTCCGCGAGCAGCAGATCGTCCTCCTCGAACGGCTGCGGATGTTCCATACGGATGAAGGTCGCCACCCCCAGCACGGTTCCGCGCGCGGACAGCGGCACCCACATCACCGTGTGCATCCCGTACTCCGCGATGCTCCTGGCCCGTGCCGGGTCCTCCGCGACCCACGCGGTGGTGACCGGGTCGAGGGACGGTTCCAGTACCGCCGTCCCGCTGGCCATGCTCGCGAAGTACGGCGACGACCTGGGCGCGTCGATCGAGTCGCCGGTGGCGATCACCGACTCCGGGCAGCCCTCGTGGATGGACTGCTGCCCGGCCCGCCTCAGCAGGTACTCGCTGCCGGCCGGCCCCGAACCGGGTTCGTCGCCGTGCAGCACCGCCTCCAGCAGATCGACGGTCACGAAGTCGGCGAGCCTCGGCACCGCGAAGTCGGCCAGCTCCTGCGCGGTCCGCATCACGTTCAGCGTGCCCCCGATACGGGCGCTGGCCTCACTGAGCAGGGCGAGGCGCTCGCGGGCCCGCCATCTGTCGGTGACGTCCATGCCCATGTAGCAGACGCCCAGCGGCTTGCCGTCGGGGTCGTCGAGCCGAAAGAAGGAGGTGGAGTACGCGTGCTCCTGATGCGGATCCGCCCAGGTCCAGCCCCGGTACTCGTAGTCGATGACCGGTACGCCCGTCTCCAGCACCCACCGCATCTGCGCTTCGAGGGCGTCGGTGTTCAGGCCCGGCAAGGAGTCCGACATCCGGCGCCCGAGCCGCTCCTCGCGCGGGACACCGCCGTAGCGCTCCAGGGTGTCGTTCATCCACACGTAGCGAAGATCCGGGCTGAGTACGGCCATGCCGAGCGGGGAGCGGGTGAGGAAGCCCTCGAGCACATCACCGCTGACGGCCCAGGTCGGGGCCTTCGACACGTCGATCGCCGAGACCAGCCAGGCCTTGCGGCCGTCGCTGTCTGCCATCGCGGTCACCCGCAGCCCGACCTCGACCCGGTGGCCGTCACGGTGCCGGACGCCCACCAGACCGCCCCAGCTCTCCCGGGTCGCGCACTCCTCGGCGACCTCGGCGGCCCGGGACGCGTCCTCGGGCTGGGCCAGCAGGGCGGCGGCCGAGCGGTCGAGGGCCTCCGCGGCGCCGTACCCCAGGAGGCGCTCGGCGGCCCCGGTCCAGCCGATGACCGTACCCTTCGCGTCGATCACCGCGGCAGCCACATTCGCCACCTCGAACGGTCCATGCGTTCCGTCCGGCGATACCTCCGTGGGATACATCATGAGCCGTCCCATCTGGCGGATGGCATATGGGCAATTCTATGACGTATCGCCCGGCGCTGCGCCTCCCGGACCCCCGCCCTCGGACCGCCCCTTCTGACTGCGGGCTCGCGGTCCCGAACCCGCGGCGGGGCCTATTCCTGGCCCTCGCCGGTCGTGAGCCGGGCGATCATCAGGGCCAGCAGGATGATCGCGCCGTAGATCGCCTGGATCCAGAAGGACGACACCTGCGCCAGGGTGAGCAGGTTCTCCAGCATGCCCAGCAGCAGGACCCCGAGCAGCGCGCCGGCCAGGGATCCCTTGCCGCCGTTCAGGCTGATGCCGCCGATGACGGCCGCCGCGAAGACGGTGAAGATCAGGCCCTGTCCCTGGTTGGCGTTGATCGCCCCGACCCGTCCGGCGATCACCAGCCCGGCCAGCGCGGCCAGCGTCCCGCCGATGACCAGGACTCCCCAGGCCACCCGGTCGACCCGGATGCCCGCGGCCCGCGCGGCGGGGGCGTTGCCGCCGACCGCGTACACCGCGCGCCCCAGCCGGTGGTAGCGCAGCGCCCAGCCGGCGACGGCGAAACAGGCGCCGGTCACCCACACGGAGAGGGGGATGCCGAGCCAGTTGTCGGACCCGAGGGCGAAGAACGCGGGGGGCGCGTCGAAGAGGGTCTTGCCGGACACCATGCCGACCAGGACTCCGCGCAGCACGATGTTCATCGCCAGGGTCACGATGAAGCCGTTGAGCTGGAGTCCGACGATCAGCAGCCCGTTCACGGCCCCGATCAGCGCGCCGGTGAGGGGGATGACCAGCAGGCCGAACCAGGTGGGCAGCTCGGTGCCGAAGCCGGCCGAGGCGGCCGGGAGCACGACCATGAAGCCGAGGGCGGGGGCGAGCCCCGCGATCGACTCCAGCGAGAGGTCCATTTTGCCGCTGACCAGGATCATCGCCTCGGCGAGCACCAGCAGCCCGAGCGCCGAGGAGGCGCTGAGCACGTTCAGCAGGTTGTCCCGCTCGAGGAAGCTGTCGTTGCTGGCCGCGCCGATGATCAGCAGCAGCACGACGGCGGGAAGCAGCGCGAGGTCGCGAATCCGCCCGAGAGCGAGCACACGGACGGGCCGCGTCGCGGCCCGCCGACCGGTCGCGGCCGGCCGACCCGTCGCGGCCGGCCGACCCGTCGCGGCCGACCCGCCACTGGTCGCCGACGGGCGACCACCGGGCGTCGACGGACGACCGCCGGTCGCCGCCGAACCACCACCGGACGCCGTCGGACCACCACCAGGTGTCGACGACCCACCACCGGC
>NZ_JBEYVP010000022.1:40388-190642 GCF_040644035.1 Streptomyces sp. NPDC047042
ACGGGACGGCGCCGAACCACCACCAGTCCCCGCCGGACCACCACCGGGCGTCGACGACCCACCACCAGACGCCGCCGAACCACCACCGGACGCCGTCGGACCACCACCGGGCGTCGACGACCCACCACCAGACGCCGCCGAACCACCACCGGACGCCGTCGGACCACCACCAGGTGTCGACGACCCACCACCAGACGCCGCCGAACCACCACCGGACGCCGTCGGACCACCACCAGGTGTCGACGACCCACCACCGGACGGCGCCGAACCACCACCAGTCCCCGCCGGACCACCACCGGGCGTCGACGACCCACCACCAGACGCCGCCGAACCACCACCGGACGCCGTCGGGCGGCCACCGGGCGCCGTCGGGCGGCCACCGGGCGCCGTCGGGCGGCCACCGGGCGTCGGCGGGCGGCCACCGGGCGTCGGTGGGCGGCCGCCGGGCGTCGGTGGGCGGCCGCCGGACGCGGGGTTGTTCGGCTCGGTGTCATTCATAGCGGGCGCCGACCCCTTCGATCGAGGCCACCAGTTCCCCGTCGGTCCAGCCGACGGTGTACTCGGCGGCGAGAGAGCCGTTGAACATCACCAGGACGCGGTCGCAGGTACGCAGGTCGGCCAGCTCGTCCGAGACGACGAGCGCCGCCCGTCCCGCCGCCCTGGCCCGGTCGACGACCGACAGCAGCGCCCGCTTGGACTTCACGTCGACACCCGCCGTCGGGTTGATGAGCACCAGGACCGCCGGGTCGGTGGCCAGCGCCCGGCCCATGACGACCTTCTGCTGGTTGCCGCCGGACAGGTCCTTGACCGGCTGGTCCGGGCCGTCCGTCCTGATGTCGAGGTCGGTGATCGTCCGCCGGGCGAAGGCGTTCCGGGCCCGGCGCGAGATCACGCCGAAGCGGCCCAGCCGGTCCGTGACGGTCATGGAGGCGTTCTCGGCCACCGACAGCTCCGGCACCAGCCCCTCGTGGTGCCGGTCGCGCGGCACACAGCCCACGCCCGCCGCGAGCGCCGAGGCGACGCTGCCCGGCCGCGTCGTACGGCCGAGCACCTCGATCCGCCCGCTGTCGGCCCGGTACAGCCCCGCCACCGCCTCGGCGACCTGGTGGCTCCCGGACCCCGCGAGCCCGGTCAGCCCCACCGTCTCGCCGGACCGGACGGCGAAGCTGACGTCCGTGAAGTGCGCGCCGCTCAGCCGGTCCACCCGTACGGCCACGGGCGCGTCCGCCGACGGCGACCGGTTCGCCCCGAACCCGGCAACCGCACCCGCACCCGCGTCCGCGCCCCGCTCTCCGGTCATCGCCCGGACGAGTTCGGTCCTGCCCAGCTCGCCCACGGGTGCCGTGGTGATCCAGCGGGCGTCCCGGAAGACGGTGACGACCTGGCAGACGGCGTACACCTCCTCCAGATGGTGGGAGATGTAGAGAAAGGTGATCCCGGCGCGCTGCAACCGCCGGACGTGGGTGAACAGGCGGTCGATGGCCCGGCTGTCCAGCTGGGCGGTCGGCTCGTCCAGGATGATGAACCGGGTTCCGCGCGAGATCGACCTCGCGATCTCCACCATTTTGGCGTCCTCGACGGTGAGCCGACCGGCCGGCACGTTCTCGTCGACCTCCACACCCCACGCGTCCAGCAGTTCGCGGGCCGCCGAACGCATCCGCCGCCAGCTGATCACCTGGCCGCGAACGGTCGGCTGCCGGTTGACGTACAGGTTCTCGGCGACGGTCAGGCCGGGGATGATCGTCGACTGCTGGTAGACACAGGCGACCCGCCGCTGCCACGCCTCACGGTCCGCCGGAGCGGGCGCGGGTTCCCCGTCGAACAGGACGACACCGCTGTCCGGCCGCTGCAGCCCGGTCAGAATGCTGACCAGGGTCGACTTTCCGGCTCCGTTACGGCCGACGAGAGCATGCGACTCCCCGGCCCGGACGGCGATCCGTACGTCGTCGAGGGCCACGGTGGGCCCGTAACGCTTGTGGATCCCGTGGGCCTCGGCCACGGTCTGGTTGCTCATCGCGGTCTCGCTTCCTGGGCGGGACGGGGGTCCGGAGGGCCGGGGGTCCGGAGGGCCGGGGGTCCGGAGGGCCGGTGTCGCGGGTGTCAGGAGCTCTTGCCGATCTGGTTGCCCCACAGCGACGCGTCGTCGACGTTGGCCCTGGTCACCAGGGGTGCCGAGAGCCGGTCCTCCAGGATTCCGCTGGGCAGCCGGACGATGGTGCTGTCGTGGTCGGTCGGACCCGGGTGGAAGGTCTCGCCCGCCATCGCCCGCTTGATGTAGTAGATGCCGTACTTGGCGTACTGGTCGGCGGGCTGGGAGACGGTCGCGTCGATCTGGCCCTTGCGGATCGCGTCCAGCTCCTGCGGGATGCCGTCGTTGGAGACGATCACGATGTGCTTGGGGTCGCCGGCCGGCACCAGCGCGTCGTGCCGCCGCAGTGTGCTCAGCGTGGGGGCCAGATACACGCCGCCGGCCTGCATGTAGATGCCCTTGATGTCGGGGTGGGCCGTGTACAGCGCCTCCAGACCGGCCGCCGCCCTTTCCGCCTTCCAGACGGCGGGAATGTTCAGCACCCTGATGCCCGGGTAGTTCTTCTTGACGCACGCGCTGAACGCCTCCGACCGGTCCCGCCCGTTGATCGACGCCAGATCGCCCTGGATCTGTACGACCTTGCCCGTCTTCACCGCGGCGCCGATCTGCCGGCACGCCTTCTCCCCGTAGGCGCGGTTGTCCGCGCGGACCACCATCGCGACCTTGCCCTTGTCCGGCGCCACGTCGACGGCGACCACCGGCACGTCCTTGCGCTGCGCGGCGTTCAGCCCGGCGACGATCGCCGCGGAGTCCAGCGGCGAGACGACCAGGCCCTTCACGTCCTGGGAAAGCAGGTTCTGGATGTCGGTGATCTGTTTGCTCGGATCCGAGTCGGAGTTCACCGTCTGCAGCACCCGGACGTCCTGGGCGGCGGCCTGCTTGGGGATGTAGGAGTCGTACGACTCCCAGAACGGCGAGGTGAGCAGCGGCAGCACCACCCCGACCCGGCCCGAACCGGAACCGGCGTTGCTGCCCGAGTCCCCGCCGCAGGCGGTGAGGACCGGTGCGCAGCCGAGTGCGAGGGCTGTTCCCACAGCGGCGATACGTCGCTTCATCATGCTCGGCTCCGAGATCAGTTGTCGTGGTCAGTGGTCAGTGGAAGGCGCCCGGGGGTCTGCGGATGCCGGTCATCCCTCCGTCGACGGCGAGGGCCGTCCCGGTGGTGGATCCGGCCAGTGGTCCGGCGAGGTACGCGATGGCGTCGGCGACCTGCTGGGCGGTGACCAGGCGGCCGGTGGGCTGGCGGGCGACGAGAGCGGCCCGTTCCGCCTCCGGGTCGTCGGAGTGTTCGAGCAGCCGACGCACCCAGGGGGTGTCCACGGTGCCCGGGCTGACGCAGTTGACCCGGATGCCCTCGCCGAGGTGGTCGGCGGCCATCGCGAGGGTCAGCGCGTGCACCGCGCCCTTGCTGGCCGCGTACAGCGCCCGCTGCGGCAGCCCGGCCAGCGCCACGACCGAGCAGGTGTTGACGATGGCCGCTCTGGAGGACCGGCGCAGATACGGCAGTGCCGCCCGGCTGGTGCGGACGATGCCGAGCACGTTGACGTCCAGCACGTGGTGCCACTCGTCGTCGGTGTTGTCCTCGACGGTGCCCAGCGCGCCGATGCCGGCGTTGTTGACCAGGACGTCGAGGCCTCCGAACAGGTCGGCCACCCGGCGTACGGCGTCGGACACCGACGCGGCGTCCCCGACGTCGGCCTCCACCGGGTGCAGCCGTGCGGGCGCGGACCCGGGAACCAGGTCGAGCACCGCGACCCGGCACCCTTTCGCGGCCAGGGTCTCGGCGGTGGCCAGCCCGATCCCGGACGCCCCGCCGGTGACGATGGCGGCCAGCCCCTGGAACTCCTCCCCGGGATTCATACCCGGGAGCCCTCGGCCGAGGACCCGCCGTACGGGACCTGCCAAGCCGCGCCGCCGGGAAACGCGTACGCGGCGAGCGACTCGGGCCGCATCGTCGAGCTGAAGCCGGGGGCGGCCGGGGCCGCGTACCGCCCGCGGACGATCACCACCGGGTCGACGAAATGCTCGTGCAGATGATCGACGTACTCGAGAACCCGGTCCTGGAGGGTGCCGGAGACCGCGAGACAGTCGAACATCGCCAGATGCTGTACGAGCTCGCACAGGCCCACCCCGCCCGCGTGCGGGCACACCGGGATCCCGAACTTGGCCGCGAGCAGGAGGATCGCCAGGTTCTCGTTGACTCCGCCGACCCGGCAGGCATCCAGCTGCACGAAGTCGAGCGCCTCCGCCTGGAGCAGCTGTTTGAACATCACCCGGTTGTGCACGTGTTCGCCGGTCGCCACCCGTACCGGCGCCACCTGCTTGCGGATCGCCGCGAGCCCGAGCACGTCGTCCGGGCTGGTCGGCTCCTCGATCCAGTACGGGTCGAACTCCGCCAGCCGCCGGACCCACCCGACCGCCTCGCCGACGCCCCACCGCTGGTTGGCGTCCAGCGCCAGCCGCACGCCGGGGCCGATCACCTCCCGCGCGGTACGGCACCGCCGTACGTCGTCGTCGAGATCGGCGCCGACCTTGAGCTTGATCTGCCGGAACCCACTGTCCACGGCCTCCCGGGCCAGGTCGGCGACCTTGCTGTCCGGGTAACCGAGCCAGCCGGGGGAGGTGGCATACGCCGGATACCCCTCGGCGAGCAGCCGCGCCTCCCGCTCCGCGATCCCGTCCCGGGCCTGCCGCAGGATCCCGAGCGCCTCGTCGGGCGTGAGCGCGTCCTCCAGGTACCGGAAGTCGATCAACGCGACGACCTGCTCGGGAGCGAGGTCGGCGAGCAGCTTCCACAGCGGCTTCCCCTCGCGCTTCGCGTGCAGATCCCAGACGGCGTTGACGACGGCCCCGATGGCCATATGCATGACGCCCTTCTCGGGCCCGAGCCACCGCAGCTGACTGTCACCGACGAGCGAGCGCGAGAACCCCCCGAGGTCGGCCAGCACCTCCCCGAGCGGCAGCCCCACGACATGCGGCCGCAAGGCGTTGATCGCCGCGACCGCGACCTCGTTCCCCCGGCCGATGGTGAAACAGAACCCGTGCCCTTCCAGCCCGTCCCCGGCATCGGTGCGGATGATCACGTAGGAGGCCGAGTAATCCGGATCGGGATGCATCGCGTCCGACCCCTCGAGCCACCGAGAGGTGGGAAACCGGATGTCGTGGGCGTCCAGCGCGGTGATCGACGTCATCGGGGACTCCAGGGAAATCAGACCTGCCGGCGGGTTCGAACACCCCAAATGAGTCTATATCGACCCAATGATGCCTGTTGGCGGCGCGGGCTGCCGGACGGAAGAGGCCCTCATCCAGCGGCAACTCGAACGGGACCGGCTGCGCGAACTCATCGAGGACGCCGAAGCCGAGCACGGCCCGGTGGATCAGGCCGCGGTCGATACCAAGCGAGCACTCCTGCGCGGCGATGCGGCCGGCTCGGCGGACACCGCGTGAGCGGCACCCTCGTCCTGGACTGCGAGGGCCTGTCCAAACTGGTACGCCGCACACCCGAACTCACCGAGTGGCTGGCCGCCGCCGAGGCCGAGGACATCCGCGTCGTCACCAGCTCCGTCACCCTGGTCGAGGCCCGCGATCCCAGGACCAGCCAGGCCCGCTTCGACCACGCCGCCTCCCGCGTCAATGTCGTCCCGCCCACCGAGGCCATCGCCCGCCACGCGAGCAGACTCCTCGCCGCAGCAGGCCTCCACGGCCACAAATACGCCCTCGCCGCGATCGTGGCGGCCACCGCACTGGCCTCGCCGTCTCCAGTGACAGTCCTGACGTCGGACCCCGAGGACCTCGTGATGCTGTGCGGCCCCGACGTTCGCATCGTGAAGATCTGAACCCTCGTCGGCACGGGCCCAGCAACGATTACGACTGGGACGTCCTGAGGGCGCTCACTCCGTGCAAGAGGTCCTGGGCGTCAGTGGATGTGGCCGTCGGGGCGGCGCAGGCCGAAGCCGAATGCCCTGTCCAGGGCGATGTGGGCGAACCAGCCGAGGCCGCCGACCACCAGCGGCTGGGAGAGGGTCGCCAGGCCGAGCGCCAGTACGGAGGCGGGGGCCACGGGGTTGTGCAGGCCGTTGTAGAGGCCCACGGCCGAGCGCGGCAGGGCGCCTTGGCCGGCCCGCTCCTCGCCGAGCCCTTTCAGGAACGCCACGTCCGGCCCGATCAGGCCCGCCCAGAAGGTCCAGGTGGCCGGGCCGCCGAGGAGGGTGGCCGCGGTCAACGCGCCGATTCCGGCGGCGGCGCTCAGGACTCGGCCCTCGGGAGTAGTCCATGTCCAGAGGTCACGCGGGACATGGGTTACTGCGTGATCTCCGGTGGGTGCGGTCAGGTCGTCGGGTGTGTCGGCCGCCGTGGTCGTGGCAGCAGTCGTGGTCGTGGTCGTGGTCATGTCACGGGTCCTTACGTGTGTGTGTGTGGGGGGGGGTCGGCGGGCGTCGTGGTTCACCAGTCCTCGTCGTCCGGCCCGGATTCCTCTGCCTCCTCGTCGAGCGCGGAGACGAGCGCGTCGACCAGGGCCTCGTCGAGCATGGTGTGCGCCGACCTGTCCCTGGTGGTGCCGAAGCCTGTGTCGCGGACCGCTGTGCTGAGGACGTACGCGTCGTCCACGTAGGAGGTGCGGAAGGACCATTCGGGGCCGGTGGCCGGGGTGCCGTCCCTGCGCCTCACCCCGCCCTGCCCGTCCGGCGTACGGAAGCCGAAGTCTGTGAAGGGGAAGCGCAGGCCCAGGCCGGTGGCCTTGGTGTACGCCTCCTTCAGCGTCCACAGGCGAAGCAGTTCGGGGTTTCGTCGTTGGGGTTGGAGGATTTTTAGGGAGTCGAGTTCGTGGGGGGTGCAGAAGTGGTCGGCCAGACCGCAGCCGTACAGGTCGCGGTCTCCCCGTTCGGCGTCGACGCCGATCGGGCCCCGGCTGCTGAGGCCGACCACCAGCAGTTCGTCCGTGTGACTCAGGCTGATGTCCACCGCGTCGATGCCACGGAGGTAGGGCCGCCCGGTGAGGTGGTACGCCAGTTCCACCGCCTCCGGAGCCACCTCGACCGCCGCGGCCGCCGCGAACTTGAGCAGGATGCGCGATGCCGCGAAGCGCGCTCGTACGTCGGGGTGGGTGAGGTCGAGGTAGCGGGCCCAGTCCCGGCCGAGCAGCGTCCGCAGCCGTGGTCCCGGGACACGTCCCGGTCTCCAGTCCGCCAGCCGGGCATGGAGCACCGTGACCCCGTGCTCGTCGAGTTCAGCGCGGACCGCGTCCCACGAGCCGTACCGGCCGCTGATCCTCAGCGGCTCCCCGAAGCCCGGAATCGGAATCGGAGTCGGTATCGGAGTCGGAGTCTGCATCGAACTCCTCCAACGTGTGTCTGAGGTCGCCGAGCACCTCGGCGGCGGTGGCGCCGTCCACGACCCGGTGATCGAAGGCCAGGCTCAACCGCATCAACGGCGCCACGGCGAGCGCGCCGTCCTTGACCGTGGGCCGCTCGGCCACCTGCCCGAGGCAGACGGTGAGAGCGGTGCCGCCGGTCGAGTGGAAGCCGTGCACGGGCTGATGGCCGAGCGAGCTGACCGAGACCGTGCCGAAGATTTCCGCCCGGCGGCGCGGGTCGCGCAGCGCGGCGGCGAAGGCCAGCCGGCCGAGGGGAGCCGGGAGCCGGTCCAGGCGGCGCAGCCTGGCGAACTCCGGTAGCTCAGCGGTGTGTTGACCCCGGTAGCGGTCGACCCGCTCCTGGATCTCGGCCAGACCTGCCTGCTCCAGGTCGGGAAGGAGCGCCGACAGGACACTGCGTTGGCCGTCGATGTGCCGGTCCAGCGCGAGTTTGGCGGTGACCTGGGGGAAGTGGGCGATTTTCGGGGCGCGCAGCCGGCCGGGCCAGCCCGGTGCCATGACCGCGTTCGCCTCAGGGTGGCGGGCGAGGACCCGGCCGGTGGCCAGGAGCACATAGCTGACCAGGGAGAACTTGCCGCCCGCCGGGGTACGGGCGGTCTGCCGGTGCGCCGTCACCCGGGTCATGTCGACCTCGGTGTCCAGGAACACCGGTCGCTGCCCGGCCGCGTACTCCAGGAAGTAGAGCGTGTGGCGGCGGGCCCGCACCGGCCGTATCGACACGCCGCCGCGATCGACGGTCATGGCCGGCCCGCGAGTTCGTAGACCTCGCGCAGACTGCGCACCTCGAGGAGCTGACCGACGGCGATCCGCCGACCGGTCGCCCGCTCCAGCGAGGTCACCAGCTTGAGCAGATGGAGGGAGTCCCAGTCGGGGAGCGCGTCGAAGTCCGTGCCCAGGGACGACTCGTCCAGCTGCAGTCCGAGCTCGTCACGCAAGAGGGAGAGGAAGTCCTCGACGGATTGGGTGGTGGGGATCACGACTGCACTCCAGTTCGGAAGCAAGGGAAGAAGGGGCTTGGGAAGGGGCTTGGGGAAAGGCTCGGGAAGTCGCTTCGCAAGGGGCTTGGGGTCGGATTTGGGCTGTGCTTGCGGAAGCCTGCCGGGGCTCCGGGGCCATTCATGCGAGCTTCTCCAGGGCGAATCCGCCCTTGATCCACTTGCTGGACTCCACCGCCACGGCCAGCGCCCGTTCACCCCCGGCCATCTGCCCGAACAGTCGTTCCATCTGGAGGAATGGCAGGGCGTTGCCGTTGTTGCCGGTGTCCGCCACGCACGAGACCTCCCGCGCGCCGGGAACCCCGAGCTGCTCGTAGATCCGCCGGGTCATCCGGCCGGCCAGCTGGGGCGGGAGCAGATGGTCCAACTGCTCGGCGGACCAGTCGAGTTCCTCCAGCAGCTCCCAGAGGATCTCCACCGCCATGACCGGGACGGACTCCTCGATCGCCTTGTAGTCCTCGTAGATGGCCTGCTTGTCGCTGTCCCGGTCGGCCAGGCCGAACCACTCGATCACCTGGCCCGGCGCCCGGCCGAGACCGGTCAGGCGGTTCAGGACCCGGCGCAGGGCCACCCGCTCGCCGGTCGGTTCGGGGGACATCACCACGGCACCGGCGCCGTCGCCGAAGAGCACGTAGTTGACCAGCTCGCTCGGGGTGGCCTGGGAGAGGTCGCGGCGCAGGTCGAGATGCTTGCTGCAGACGTCCCCGCCGATCACCAGTCCCCTGCCGCCGGTGCCGGTGACCAAGGTGCGCGCCAGATCCAGCGCCTGTACCGCGCCCGCGCACCCGGACTGCAGTTGGTAGGTGGGGAGTTGGTCGAGGCCGAGCTGCTCGGCGACATGGTTGACGCTGGCCGGCATCAGGGTGTCGGGAGTGGCCGTACCCAGGACGACGAAGTCGATCTCCGCGGCGTCGACGCCCGCCGCGGCCATGGCCCGCTCGCCGGCCTGGGCGCACAGGTCGGCCAGTGTCCAGCGGACCTCGCCGGTGCCGAGGTCGCGGGCGAAGTGCCGGGTCCTGGTGCCGATGAAGACGTCGATCCACTCCTCGTTGACGCCGAGCACCTTGGACAACCGCGCGTTGTCGACGGGATCGCCCGGCAGAGCGGTGCCGACGGCGTTGATGTACGCCTCGCGCTGCTCCTCCATCGCATGTCCTCTCATCTGCTGTCGCTTCTGCTGTCTCTGCTGGTGCGCTGCTGGTGTCGCTTTCGGCGGAGCCGGCGTGGGCCCGCACGGTCAGGAAGCCACCGCTCCGCTGCCGCGCTCCTCCAGGAAACCGACCAGGTCGCCCACCGAGGAGAGCCTCGGCAGGAGGTCCTGGACGGAGATCGGGCCGATCCCGCCGACCGTCTTCTCGATACGGGTCTTCAGCTCCATGACCATCACGGAGTCGAAGCCGAGATCCTCGTAGAGGCGGGACTGCGGGCTGAGCTCGTCCAGGGTGTAGCCGCCCACCTCGGCGACGGCCGCCGCCGCCAGCTCCGCCAACTGCCCGGTGAAGGCGGTGCCCACGGCCGGTCCGATCAGCGCGGTGACCCGTGATGCCTGGGCCGGAGGGACGGCGGCGACCGCCTCGCCGTCGGTCAGGGGCCGCACCGTCGCAAGGGCGGCGGGGCCCCTCCGTATCGGACCGCCGCTCCAGTACCGGTGGGCGTCGGAGAACACGTACGGCGCGAGTCGCGGCGCGGGCCGCCCGTCCTGCGGGTACAGCCTGTCCCAGTGCGGGTCGAGGCCGCCTCGGTACAACTCGGCGAGCAGTTCGGCCAGTTCGGGAGCCCCGCCCTCGCCGGACGGCGCGGGATGCAGTGTGCGGAGGCCCGCCGGTGGGCGCAGACCGCGCAGCAGGCTGTTGAGCACCGGTTTGGGGCCGATCTCCACGGCGTGGGTCGGGTTGGCGCCGAGCAGTGCCTCGGCCGCCTCCGCGAACAGCACCGGGGCGCTGACGTGCTCCACCCAGTAGTCGGCGTCCATCGGTTCGTCGCGCAGCAGCCTGCCCCGGACCGTGGAGAAGACCGGGAGTTGCGGGATGCCGCCGCCGACCTGGGCCGCGACCGCGGCGAAGCGGTCCAGCATGGGTTCCATCAGCGGCGAGTGGAAGGCGTGCGAGACCTGGAGCGCACTCGTTCTCAGGCCCGCCGCGCGGAACAGCCCGGCGAGCCGTTCCAGCGCGGCCAGGTCACCGGACAGGACGGTCCGCCGCGGACCGTTGACCGCGCCGACGCCGACCAGGGGTTCGGCCTCGACGAGCGCGCGGACCTCGTCCACCGGCGCGTTCACGGCGAGCATCCCGCCGCCGGACGGCAGCTCCTGCATCAGCGCGCCCCGGGCGGCGATCAGCCGGGCGCCCTCCTCGAGCCCGAAGACCCCGCCCGTCACGGCGGCCGCGTACTCGCCGACGCTGTGGCCGATCAACAGGGAGGGTTCCACGCCGAGTTCGGCCAGGGTGCGGGCGAGCGCGTATTCGACGGCGAACAGGGCGGGCTGGGTGAGGCCGGTCCGGTGCACCCGTTCGTCCCGCCCGAGGATCAGGTCGCGTACCGACTCGCCGAGGTGCGGCAGCAGGGCCGCGTCGGCCTCGTCCAGGAAGCGGCGGTACAGCTCCGAGTCGCGGTGGAGCCCGGCTGTCATTCCGGGCGACTGGGAGCCCTGGCCGGTGAAGAGGAACGCCGTCTTGGGGCGGCCGACCGGCTGCGCGGTCAGGCGTCCCAGCAGCTCCTCGTCCTCGGCCGCCGCGCGCAGCCCCTCGGCCAGGGCGCCGGTGTCCGTGACCGGCAGGGCGAAGCGAAGCTTGTGCCCGGTCTTCACCCGGTTGCTGCTCCGGCAGAGACCGGCCACGGGTACGCGTCGGCGTGACACCTCCTCCGCCTGTGCGAGCAGGTTGCGGCGCAACGCGTCCGGACCGGTCGCGCTCAGCGTGAACACACCGCCCCCGGCGGGGGCTAGGGAACCGGCGACAGCACGGTTGACCGGCGCCGGAGCCGACGCCAGCACCGCGTGGGCGTTGGTGCCCCCCATCCCGAAGCTGCTCAGCCCCGCCACCGTGGTCCCGGCGGGCAGCCGCAGCGGCGCCTTGAGCAGTCTGAGGCCGTTCCGGGCCAGGCGCAGGTCGGGGTTCTCGCGGCTGGCGAACCGGCTGGCCGGCACCAGCCGGTGCTGCAGCGCCAGCGCGACCTTGATGAGCCCGGCGATACCGGCCGCGCCCTCGGTGTGACCGAGGTTCCCCTTCACCGAGCCCAGCGCCATCGGCTTGCCCTCGCGCCGGCCGTGCAGGTGGCCCAGCGCCTTGACCTCGATCATGTCGCCGAGCACGGTTCCGGTGCCGTGGCCCTCGGTGAAGGTCACCTCGTCGGGCTCGACGCCGGCCCGCCGGTAGGCGGCGGCCAGCACCTCCTGCTGGGACCAGCGGCTGGGCGCGGTGATGCCGTTGCTCCGCCCGTCCTGGTTGACGGCCGTGCCGCGGATCACCGCGTACACCTGCTGCCCGTCGGCCAGGGCGTCCTCCAGACGGCGCAGTACGACGACGCCGACGCCCTCCCCGCGGCCGATGCCGTCGGCGTCCGCGCTGAACGGTTTGCAGCGGCCGTCGGGCGCGGAGAGGCCGGCCTGCGTGTAGAAGATCCCCAGCGCGGGGGTGAGCGCCACGTTGACGCCACCGGCGAGCGCGTAGTCGCACTCGCCGGACAGCAGGGAGTTGCCCGCCAGGTGCACGGCGACCAGGGACGAGGAGCAGGCGGTGTCGACCGCGAGGCTGGGGCCCCTGAGGTCCAGGTGGTAGGAGATCCGGTTGGCCGTCATGCAGTACCCGTTGCCGGACCCCACGTGCGCGGTGATCCGGTCGTAGTCGGTCAGATGCAGCTGCGCCCACTCGTTGCCCATGATGCCGACGAACACACCGGTGGACGTCCCCGCCAGCCGGCCCGGGGCGACGCCGGCGTCCTCCACCGCGCGCCACGCGCACTGGAGCAGCAGCCGCTGCTGCGGGTCCATGGCCGCGGCCTCCCGGGGGGAGACGGTGAAGAACTCGTTGTCGAAGGCGTCCGGGTCGGCGATGAATCCGCCCTCGGCCGTGTTGCTCCGTCCTTCACCGCCCTCCGCGGTGTGGAAGTCCCCGACGTCCCAGCGGTTGCCCGGCACCCGGCCGACACCGTCGCCCGAGCGCGTCAGCAGGTCCCAGTAGGCCGCCGTGTCGGGGGCTCCCGGGAACCGGCAGTCGATGCCGACGATCGCAATGTCGCTCATCGCTCGGCGCCCCCGGCGTTTCCCGAGCTGTCGAACTCCTGCACGAGATAGGCGGCGAGCGCGTGGACGGTGGGGTAGTCCCAGGCGACCGTGGGTTCCAGGACGAGGTCGAACTCGTCCTCGATGTCGCCGCACAGACTCAGCGCGGCGACGGAGTCCAGCCCGTACTCGGCCAGGGGGACGGACGGGTCGATCTCGGTCGGCTCGCGCCGCAGGTAGACCGCGATGCGGTCGGCCAGCCACACGGCGAGCGACTCTTCGGAGCGGTCGGATCCGCCTGCGGGGTTGGCGGTGTTGTCGGTTACGGGGACGGTCATGCCGCGCTCCTTCGTAGTTCGTTGACGCTCGTGGTTCGTTGACGCTCGCAGGCCGGTGACGCTCGCAGGCCGGTGACGCTCGCAGGCCGGTGCGGATGTTCGAAGTCCGTTGCCGCTGTTGGCTGTTCAGCCGGTCAGCGGGGTGTCGTACAGGTCGTAGCTGCGGCCCTCGTGGAAGCGGCGCAGCAGTTCCTCGTGCACCCGCTCCTCGCAGCCGGCGGGCAGTGCCGGAGGACGCCAGCCCAACCGGCGGACCAGCCGGTGCAGGGCGGCGGCGGTCCAGGACGGGTCGGCCAGGAAGGCGTCGCCGCCGACCCTGGCCTGCCGCCAGACACCGAGTACCGACGACGCCGCGAGGAGTACGGCGTACCGGTCGGCCAGGGCGAAGCTGTGCGGGCGGGCCAGCGAGGTGCGGTCCGCCGAGGAGAGCCCGAGGCTTGCTTCCCGGAGCCCGTGCAGCTCGTCCACCAGGCGCAGGGCGAGACCCTGGACCGCCTGCTCCTGCGGGGTGCCGCTCGGCAGTTCGTCGAGCGCGGTGACCAGGGAGGCGCTGAGGCCGTCCTGGCCGCTGGCGAGGGTCAGCCGGTCGAAGGGGATCGCGGGCAGGTCGGCGCGCGGCCGGAACAGCTCGGCCGGAGCGGGCGCGTCCCTGAACCAGGACCGCTTCGCGAGCCGGGGCAGCTGCGGGATGATCGTGGCCTGGCAGGCGGCCGATCCCGCGTGGCCCAGACTGAGCACCGGAAGATCCCGGAGATGCTTCTGGAAGACGCCGAACTCGCCGTCGCGCACATAGAACCTGGCCCCGAGCACGACCGACAGCTCGTTCATGACCTCGGTGAGGACCCTGGGTACGAGGTACTTGACGGCGGCGCCGTAGACGCTGGTCTGCTCCGGGAGGAGATGGACCGCGCGGGTGCCGGCCAGGGAGAAGCTGTCGCAGATCAGCAGGTCCAGGAAGGCGCCCGTGAGGACGCCTCTGGCATGCGGGATCTCCATGACCGACCTGCGGTACAGCTGCCGTCCCACGGCGAAGCGCACCACGGTACGCAGACCGGTGTCGGCGGCGCCCAGTGCCATCCCGGGGACCGCGCTGCGGGTGATCTGGAAGGAACGCAGCGCCAGTTCGACGCCCTGCCCCTGCTCGCCGACAAGAGTGCCCCCGGGGACCTCGCAGTCGTCGAACTCCAGGCCGGAGAGTGTGCAGCCCCGGACGCCGACCGTCTCGTAGCGCGGGAGCACCCGCAGCCGTTCCCGGTCCACCTGGCCCGGCTCGACCATCAGTACGGAGTGGCTGCGGCTGCCGGGGGCGTCGGAGGTACGGCTGAACAGCAGCCATGCCTGGGCCCGGTGGGCGTTGTTGATGACCTGCTTGGCGCCCCGCAGACGGAAACCGGAGCCGTCCGGAGTGGCCCGGAACTCGTTGCGGAGGAAGTCGTTGCCGTGCGCCAGCTCGTGATAGGCGACCGAGGCCTTGCCGCCGTCGAGGAGGAGATCGGCCAGGCGGCGCTGCTGAGCGGCGCTGCCCGCCGTCCAGACGTTGACCGCGGCCATGAAGGAGGTGACGCCGTAGCCGAGCCCGAGCGTGATGTCCCGGCGGAACGCCTGGCGGACCACCCGGACCAGGGTGTCGATCCGCTCCAGACGGCCGCCGAGGTGGGCGGGCACGAACTCGGCGTTGAACACCAGCCCGTCCAGGAGCTTCTCCGCGCTCTCCGGCAGTTCCCTGGCCTCGTCCGCTTCGAGCAGACGGGCGAAGCCCACCGGGTTGGCCGGGTCCGTCGGATCGCCGAAGGCCTGTTCCAGCTCGGCCACCCGGGCGACGATGCCTGCCTCGGTCGTCATGATGTGCTCTCACCTTCTCTTCGGGCCAGGGCCGGGGCCAGGGAGAACGGCAGCAGCGAGACCAGCGCGCCGTCCGCGTGCCGGGCAGTGACCTGTTCGAGCAGTTCCTCGTGGACGTCCGTGTCCTCGGGGCCGGGCGCGTCTTCGGGGCCGGGCGCGTCTTCGGGGCCGGCCGCACCGAGGCGGACCAGGAGCCGGGACAGCGCCGCGCGCAGCCACAGCCCGTCCTGCCAGAGCCCTGCGGTGTCCGACCGCTCGGCGGCCTCGTGGTTGTGCGTCCACAGGCCGAGACAGACGGCTCCGGCGAAGCACAGGGTGTAGCGCTTGGCCACCTCGAACGCCTCCGGTGGCACATCCGCCACCACGTTCTGGTGCGCCTCCATGGCGTCGTGCACCTCGTCGGTCACCGTCAGCAGACGTTCCGCCGCGGCCAGCGCCGGCTTGAGCGGCGGGGAGTCGGCGGCGGCCTCGCGCAGCGCCGTCACCAGGGCGGGCAGCGAGGCGAGCACCCCGCTGCCGTGCCGTGCGACCAGGGACAGCCGCTCGGGGGCGAGCGGTTCCAGCGGCGCGCCGAGGTCGAAGGCCGCCGCCGCGCCCGCCGTGTCCCCGGTGCCGCGCCGGTAACCGCGTACCAGGCTTCTGAACTGGCTGATCAGGGAGTTGAGGTTGACCAGGGTGTTGCCGTCGAAGAGACCGACGATCCGGTTGTCACGGTCGACCTTCTGGAACCTGCCTTGGGCGTAGACATCGCTCAGGAAGGCACGTGACCCCAGCAGCCGGGTCAGTTCCGCGATCACCGCCTCGGTGCTGGTCGGCAGCAGGTACTTCACGACGGCGGCGCTGACGCTGAGTTCGGCGGTCGTCGTCTGGACCGCCCGCGCCGCCACCAGGGCGAGGGCCTCTCCGGTGAGGACGTCGATGGCGGCGGTGGCCAACGTCCGCCGTGCGACCGGCAGTTCGGCCAGGCGGCGTCCGTACAGTTCGCGCTGATCCGTGAAGTCCATCGCCAGGGCCAGCGCGTGGTCGGCGGCGCCCAGCGACAGGGCCGCGCACATCGTGCGGGTGAGCTGCAGTGCCTTGAGCACGGTCTCCAGGCCGGTGCCCGGCGCGCCGACAAGCGCCGAGGCCGGGACCTCGGCGTCGCTGAACGCGATCCCCGAGATGTCGGCGCCCCGGATACCGAGGGTCGGCACCTTGTCGAGGTGGCGGTAACTGCCGTCGGTGAGCCGGCGTTTGTCCACCAGGAGCACGCTGAAACCGCGCGGCCCGCCGCTCGCCTCCGTACGGGTGAGAAGGGACAGCAGGGTGCCCCGGGTGGCGTTGTTGATCAGCCATTTCTCGCCGCTGACCAGGTATCCGCCGCCCTCCTGGCCTTCGCCGCCGACCTCGCCCGCGAGCAGGTCGCTGCCGTGTCCGCGTTCGGTGAGGCCCAGGGAGACCGGTACCCCGGCGAGGATGTCCGCGCCGAGTGCCGCCGCCTGCTCGGCCGACCCGGACACCCAGACGCAGACCCCGCCCAGATAGGTCTTGCCGTGCCCGATGGCCACGGTGAGATCGCGCCGGGCCACCGCGCGCATCAGCTGCAGGACCTGCTCGTAGTCGGTGAGCCGGCCACCGTGCTGGGCCGGGACGTAGTACTCGTGGACGCCGAGGGACTCCAGCTGACGGCAGATGTCGGCGGGGAACTCCTCGCGTTCGTCGAGGGCCAGACAGTTCGCGTGGCTGAAGAGCGTCGCCGGGTCCTCGGGGTCACCGAGCTGATGCTCCAGCCGCTCCGCCAGTCGGTAGGGGGTGTGGTCCATGGGTCAGCCCACCGGGCTCGGTACGCGCCCGGCCCGGCCGGAGGCGGTGCGAGTGTCGCGACGGCCTCGGCGACCGTGGCGCACCGCTTCGGTGGACGTGTGGAGATACGTCAAAGTCTTCTCCTCGACTGGACTCGACTGGACCGGACCGGACCGGACTCTCACGACTCGACTGCGCACCGCAATGTTCTCCGGTGGGCCTTAAGCCGCCCTTGTGGGCATTCGCGGGTCAGAGCGCGGCTTCGAGCCGTACATGCCCGGGCGTTGACGGCAGTTCCCGCAGGTCGTGCTCGAAGTCGGGTGCCTCCTCCGTGCCCCCGGAGGTCCGGAAGCCGAGGGAGGGGTAGAAGGCCCGTACGCGGTGGTTCTTGGCGGTGGGCCGGTAGGCGGCCCGTACGGCGGGCAGCCCGAGTTCGCGGGCCCGGCCGAGTACGGCAGCCAGGACGGTCTCCTCGATGCCCCGGGAGAACACCCGGCAGCTGAGGATCATGTTGTCGAGGTGCAGGGCCTCGGGGCTCAGGCGGGCGAACACCGCGCCCACCAGGCCCTGGTCCCCGAACCGGTCGGACGTGCGTACCGCGAGGACCCAGTGGTCCGGGTCGTCCAGCCGGGTCCGTACGTCGGCTGTCTGGAGCCGCTGCGTGGTGAGGTTGAACTGGTTGGTGCGCAGGGTCAGTTGGGCCACCCGGGCGACCTCGTGCTCGCGCACCGGGGAGAGTTCGACCCTGACTCCCAGCTCCGCGAGGTACGCGGCCTGTGAACCGGCGCTGTCCAGCAGCGACTTGCGTGCCGCCTCGCTCCGGTACTGGCCGGCGCGGGCCCGGTCCTCGGCGGTGAGTTCCCGGACGTCGAACCAGCCGTCGGCGAGGAGCCGTCCGATGTGCGAGGCGGGCTCCTCGTCGAGGGGGATCACCGCGACCTCCGGCAGGCTCGACCTGACCAGGCCTGTCTCGAAGGGCGAGTCGTCGACGAAGACGAGGCTGTCCGTACCGAGGTTGAGCCGGTCCGCGATGTCGCGGAGGTTGCCGTCCTTGGGGTTCCAGTCGGCGTTGACCCGCACGAAGTCCTCCTCGCGCAGCACCATGTCGGGGTGATCGCGCAGCACTTCGAGCACCGGCTCGCGGTCGTTCTTGCTGCTGATCGCCAACAGCACGCCCTGCGAGCCGAGTTGCTTGACGACCTGCTGGAACCGGCCGAACGCCTCACCGCGGAAGGTGGTGGCGGCGGCGATGCCGTCCTTGCCGTCGTCGCCGAGGATTCCGTCCCACAGGGTGTTGTCGAGGTCGACCACCAGGACCTTCTTGGTCCGGCCGCGCAGGGTTCGGGCGAGATGGCCCAGCTCGCGGGCGTAGCGTCCCAGCAGCTCTTCGCCGAGCTGGGCCCTGGCGTACGTGGCCAGTCTCTCGTCGTGGACCGGGCCGCCCGCCGCGAGCAGCGGGTCCAGGTCCACCACGACGACGCGTTCGTGCCGGGCCGACAGCCGCAGCAGTCCTGCGTTGAACTCCCGCCATGCGGCGCCCAGTTGAGCCCGCGATGCGAGGTCGACCAGCTGGTGGGTGTGGGCGCGCAGGAGCGGGACGGTGTTGAGTACGAGGGTGCCGGTGCCGTGCCGCATGTAGTGCGCGGCGAGCCGGTCCACCATGGCCAGGGTCTGTGCGGAGGCCGCTTCGACGTCCGCCGCGCGCCAGGGCGAGGGGACGGAGTGGAACACCGCCTCGGCGTCCAACACGCAGAGCACCAGGTCGGGTTGGGCGGTGTAGAGGGGCCCGTCGAGGTCCTGGAGCTCGGTGATCCAGCCGTCGTAGTCGCCCATCAGCGGGTTCAGCAGCAGCCCGTGGCGGGCGAACTCCCCGGTGAGCGGCGGAAGAAGGGCGCCGAGGGTGGAGCTGCCGGTCACCGAGACCGTCAGCACCGGGGTGTCGGGGTGATGGCGGAGCACTTCCGCCCGGTCCAGCCGGGCCAGCAGCCGGCCGGCCCGGGCCAGGTCCTCCGGTTCCAGCCCGGCCAACAGGGCCGCCACGGAGGGGTGTTCGAGGGCCAGCCGGCCCTGGCCGGCCAGGGTGCGCAGTCGGTCCAGGGAACCGGCCGGTTCGTCGGCGACGTTTGCAGCGTTTACGGCGCTTACAGCGTTTACGGCGTTTGCGACGGCAGGCGTCATGGGTCTCTCACACTTCCGCTTCGTGGAGTGTCGTCGACCGGCCGGCACCTCAGTGCTTGAGGAGCCACACCACCCGGTCGTAGGAGGCCAGGTGATAGCCGATCAGGATCACGGCGAGAACGATTCCCGCCGTACGGGCCCCGGCGACGTACAGGGCGAGGGCGGCGCCGAAGAAGATGGACAGTTCCAGTACGAGCCGCAGCGCACCCGGGGTCGCGATCACCGTGTCCCCCGAGCGGGCGGGGTCGCCCTGGGTGGCGAAGACTCCCCACAGGACGGCCGCGAGCAGCGGCGCGGCCACGACACCGACCCACCGGAGGCTGGGCGGGAGGGACTTCCAGGCCCAGTAGCCGAACGAGCCCAGCGCGGTCAGTTCGAGGAGGAACCGGATCGCCAGAGCCGCTGGTCGAAACCCCATGTCGTGCAGTCCTTCCGAGGAGAGATGGTGCTCACTGCCTTGCCGGGCCGAACGGCGCCAGATCCAGCCGCTGTCGTCCGCTGCGAACGGCGTCCTGCAGCTGGTAGTAGACGCCGCCGAGGATCTTCTGCTTGAGGAAGTTGTTGCGGTTCACGACCCGGTAGAGTCCGCGCCGCATCGTTACGGCGGGGCGCCCGGAGAGCGCGAACGCCCGTTCCTGGCGCAGTTGGAGATTGCGCGCCACGGCGACGGACGGTTCCCGCAGGCGTTGCAGTTCCGTACCCGCCGCGTCCAGTGCGGGGCCGGGGTCCGCTGCCTCGAGGGCGGCGGCGGCCAGTGGTGCGAGCGTGGCCGCGTCGATGATCGCATGGTTGACGCCCTGCCCCAGGACGGGGGTCAGCGTGTGCGCCGCGTCGCCGATCAGCACCAGCCCCGGCATCGACCAGCGCGGCAGTACGGTGGTGAAGATCTCCAGCATCGAGGTGTCGGACCACTTCCGCACCTGCGCGCGGACCGACTCGGAGAGTTCCGGGGCGAGTTCGTCGATGCGTTCGTGGAGCGCGCCGATGCCGAGCTGCCGCAGGTCCCGCAGGCCGTCCTTGGGGATGTTGAAGCCGACGCGGATCAGGTCGGGGAAGCTGGGGATGAACAGGGCGTGCCGGTCGCCGCTGATCCGCACCCGGTAGGTGTGCGGGTCCCAGCTCTCCGGCAGCGGGACCTTGAACCAGATGAAGTCGCGTTCCAGCGGCCGTTTTTCGTAGGTCAGCCCGGACAGCTCGCGGATCTTGCTGAACCGCCCGTCCGCACCGACGACCAGCGAGGAGCTGATCTCCAGGGGCCCGTCGGGGCCGTTGCAGGCCACCCCGGTCACCCTGCCGCCCTCGCGCAGCAGCCCGGTGGCGGCCGTACGTCGCAGCAGCCTGAAGCCGGGGTTGCGCGCGGCCTCCTCGGCGAGCGCGTTCAGCAGTACCGGCTGCGGCAGTTCCATCGGATACGGGTTGGGGCGGCCGAAGGAGGAGAACTCCCCGGCGAGGACGACCCTGCCGCCGTCCATGATCTCCATGCGCTCGGTGCGCAGGGTGCTGGCCATGACCGTGTCCAGTACGCCGAGCCGGTCCAGCAGCCAGACGGAGTCCGGCGAGATCGACTCGCCCCGGAACGAGCGCTCGAAGTGCGGGCTCTGCTCGACGACCGTCACCTGGCACGAGCGCCTGGCGAGTTCCAGGGCGAGGGCGAGTCCGGCGGGTCCGCCTCCCACCACGCAGACCTGCGTGGTCAGTGCAGTTGTCATCGCCTTGCCTTTCTGGGGTGCACAGCCGAGGTGGAGCGGTGGAGCGGTGGAGCGGTGGAGCAGTGGAGCAGTGGGTGGCACTGATCGTTCGCGGCGCGCCTAAAGCTGCGCTTGCGGGGGTGTGGCGCGCGGCGGGCTTTAACGCGCCTACAGGCCCGCTCCCTACGGTCACGCACGAGGAGCGTCAGCGTCCCCACCGCCGCGATCACGAGGAGAAGCACATGACGACGAACACCGCCGGGGTCGACCACTCCGCCGACTCGGCCGATCCCCCCGCGGATCCGAGGAGATGGTGGATTCTCGGCGTCATCTCGTGTGCCCAGTTCATCACCGCCATCGACTCGTCCGTCGTCAACGTGATGGGGCCCAGGCTGCAGGAGGCCATCGGTCTGTCGACCACCGGTCTGCAGTGGGTCATGAACATCTACGTCCTGCTGTTCGGAGGCCTGCTGCTGCTCGGTGGCCGCCTCGCCGACGTCGTCGGGCGCAAGCAGGTCTTCCTGGTCGGCCTGCTGGTCTTCACCGCCGCCTCGTTCGCGGCGGGCTTCGCCCAGAGTGAGAGCCAACTGCTGCTGGCCCGCGCCGCCCAGGGTGTCTCGGCGGCGGCCCTCTCCCCGGCGTCACTGTCGATCCTGGTGACCTCGTTCCCCGACCCGGAGGAGCGGAACAAGGCGTTCGGGGTCTGGGGGGCGGTGATCGGCATCGGCGCGAGCATCGGCACCATCATCGGCGGTGCCATCGCCAACTCCGACTGGCGCTGGGCGTTCTGGATCAACGTGCCGGTCGGTGTCCTGGTCGCGGTCGGCACGTACGTGCTGGTGCGTGGCGGGAAGCGGCCGGCGCAGCGCCCGCCGACCGACCTGGCCGGCGCGCTCACCGTGACCGGCGGGCTGATGCTGCTGGTCTACGGGATCGTCACCAGCGACGCCCATGGGTGGACCTCGGCGCGGACGGCGGGTTCCTTCGCCGGTGCGGTGGTCCTGCTGGCCGCGTTCGTGGCCGTGGAGCGCCGCGCCTCGGCTCCGCTGGTGCCGCTGCGCCTCTTCCGGACCCGGTCGGTGGTGGTCGGCGCCCTCGGTGAGTTCCTCACCGCGTCGATGATGATGCCGATCTTCTTCCTGCTGCCGCTGTACATGCAGGAGGTGCTCGGTTACACCCCGCTGCAGACCGGCCTCGCGTGGCTGCCGACCAGCCTGGGCCTGATGATCTGCGCCCCCATCGCTTCCCAGCTCATCACCAAGACCGTCACGCCCCGCGCGATGTATCTGACCGGAACGGTGATTCTGGGCGGGGTCCTGGCCGTGGCCATCGGCATCCCCCAGCACGGCGGCTACGTCCGCTTCATGCTGCCGCTGTCCGCGCTGTTCGGCGTGGGCCTGGTGCTGTGCCTGATCGCCACCCCCGTGGTGGGCACGGCCCACGCCACGGAGGAGGACGCGGGGACCACCTCCGCGCTGCTCAACGCGTCCACGCAGATCGGCGCGGCGTTCGGCATCGCCATCGGCGTCACGGTGCTGAACAACCGGATGACCGACGAGATCGCCAAGGGCACGGCCTCGAACGCGGCCCTGGTCCACGGCCTCAGCGCGGCCTTCGTGGCCCTGCTGGTGATGCTGGTGCTGAGCATGCTGAACGGCGCGTTCGGCTTCCGCGACCTGGGCACCCCGAAGACCGCACAGACGCCCCACTCGGAAACCCCGGAACCGAACACGGCCCACGTCTAGGCCGACCTGCCGGTCGCCCCGCCCCGACAGCGACTGTTGTCCGAGCGGGCGATCGGGCCGTCCACCGGAGGACGGCGCCCGCGCTCTCCGCGACAGCGGTGCTGTCCGAGCGGGCGGCTGCTCGCTGTGCGCCGGGCGCATGCCTCGTACGTGGGCCTGCGCCCGACACACTGCAAAAGCGAGCCGGCGCCCCTTCGCCACCGGGCCCCAGGCCCACTCCAACCATCCCCGTCGTCCGCGCACAGCCCGGAACCAGCGGCGCCACGGCGGGCCCTGGGCTGCTCTGCGGCGACCCCCGGCGCAGGCGGACCACCGCCGGCGGGCCCCAGGCCCACTACACCGGCACGTGTGCACCGCGCGGCACATCGACTCGCCGCGTTGCCTCAGGGACAACCAGCGGCAACGCGGCAGCCCCTGGGCTGCTCTGCGACGACCCCCGGCGCAGGCGGACCACGGCCGGCGGGCCCCAGGCCACTACAACCTCCCCCTCGTCCGCGCACAGCGCGGAAGCACCGGCGACCGGCACGTGTGCACCGCGCGGCACATCGACTCGCCGCGTTGCCGCAGGGACAACCAGCGGCAACGCGGCAGCCCCTGGGCTGCTCTGCGGCGACCCCCGGCGCAGGCGGACCACCGCCGGCGGGCCCCAGGCCCACTACAACCTCCCCCTCGTCCACGCACAGCGCGGAAGCAGCGGCGATCGGCCGCTCCGCGGCAAGGGAACAGCTGCCGGGCCGCCCCTCTCTGGGGTGGCCCGGCAGCTGTTCTCTTGTCGTGGCGACGTCTTGTTGTCAGGTCCTGGCCGGCGTCGCCGTCGGCGACAGCGACGACAGCAGGTGGGTGAGTTCTGCGAAAAGCGGGTTGTGCCGGTCTCGTAGAAAGAAGTGGTCGCCCGGCAACGTTCGCATTCTGAAGCCGCCCGCTGCGTAGCGGTGCCAGCCCCGTACCTCCGCCGGGGTCACCAGGGAGTCGTGGAGGCCCGCGAAGGCGTGGATGGGTACGGGGACTCCCGAGTCCGGCGTTTCGCGAGCGCTGGCGCACAGGCGTAGGTCGTCCCTGGTCACCGGCAGCAGCGCCGAGAGCCATTCGGGGTGGTCGAGCAGGAGCGGCGGAATGCCGCCGAGGCTGATCAGGCTCTCCAGCAGTTCGTTTTCGTCGGCGTCGGCCGCCAGTTCCCGGGGTGCCGGCAGATGCGGGGCGCGGTAGGCGCTGAGGAGGAGGCAGCTCGGGAGCCGTGCCCCCCTGGCATGCCTGCGCTGGGTCAGCGCGAAGGCGATGAGGGCGCCCATGCTGTGGCCGAAGAACGCGTGCGGCTGCTCCAGAAGCGGGCCGAGTTCGTCGTCGAGGTCGTCGACGAGCGACTCGAGATCCGTGAACCTGGGCTCCCCGGCGCGGCCCTCACGGCCCGGCAGCTGAACCGGCATCACCCGCACATGCTGACCGAGGTGGCGCTGCCAGCCCGAGTAGATCGAGGCACCGCCGCCCGCGTAGGGGAAGCAGAACAGGCGCAGCCGGCCCGTGTCCTCCGGTGCCGGTCCCGCGTGACCCAGCAGATAGCGCGTCATCTCCGTGGTACTCCCCTCTCCGGTCCCGCGCCCGTCGCGCGCCGGCGCTGTGCTCCTTCGAGAGTGCGGCCGAGCCGCTGCGGCTCCCTAAAGCCGTGCCCTGGAGGAAGTACAGAGAGGAAGTACAGAACAGAACAGAGGCCGTTGGCTGAAAATCGACCCCCGGGTTTCATCCATCTGTCATACCGGCCAACTACCAGACAGGTGCCGGAATATGGCAACATCCCAGTTCTTGAAAGTTTTACTTGATCTTGCCGCCTCTGACCTCTGTGGCCTCAATGCGATTTATATGGTTCGCCTTGAGGACGTGAGTTGGTCCCGATTGCGGATCTGTGAGGGCGTGATATGAGCGCTGAGTCCGACAAGCCAGGCTCCCGTTTCCACATACTGGGCTCGCTGGAGGGCTGGTACGCAGGGACGCGGCTGCGCCTCGGAGGGCCCATCCAGGAGCGCGTCCTGGTCACCCTGCTCCTGGAAGCCAACCGGGTCGTCCCGCTGCCCCGGCTCGTGGAGTCCGCCTGGGACGAGAAACCGCCCGCCACAGCCCCGCACCAGATCCGCAAAATCATCGCAGACCTGCGCCGACGCATTCCCGACGGCACCGCCGTCATCCGCACCGAGGGCGCCGGATACCGCGCCGCCATCACGGACGATCAGCTCGACCTGAACCTGTTCACCGCCCACGTACGCAAGGCCAAGGAGGCCGCAGCCGCAGGGCAACGGGCCGACGCGGCAGACCGGTTGCGCGCGGCACTGGATCTCTGGCGGGGCCCGGTCCTGGCCGGGGCCGGCGGGGCGGTGATCCGCGCCGCGGGGGCCGCCCTCGAGGAGCAGCGGCTCGCCGCCACCGAGCAGCTCATCGAGATCAGGCTCGGCCTGGGCGAAGCCGCGGACCTCGTCGGGGACCTCCAGCGGCTCGTACGGGAACATCCCCTGCGCGAACGGCTGCGCGCCTGGCTGATGCTCGCCCTCTACCGGTCCGGCCGGCAGGCAGAGGCACTGGAGGAGTACAGGAAAGTCCGGAGGCTGCTCGCCGATGAGTTGGGCGTGGACCCCGGCGCGGAGCTGTCTGATATCCATCAGCGCATCCTTCTAAACAGCCCGGAATTGGCCATTGCGCCGCAGGCGGGCCCCGCGCCACCGCCCTCCATCGCGCCGATAGCGCCCTGTTCACTGCCTTACGACTTGCCGAATTTCATTGGGCGGGAAGAACTGCTGCGACAGCTGACCGAAAGCGCGACCAGCTCCGCCGACCGAAGTACGAAGATCATCACCATTGAGGGCATGGGCGGGTGCGGCAAGACGGCACTCGCCGTGCGGGCGGCGCACGCGCTCGCCGACCAGTACCCGGACGGCCAGCTGGCCATCGACCTGTGCGGTTTCACCCCGGGTCAGGAGGCCCTGAAACCGGAAGTCGTCCTGGACGTCCAGCTACGGATGCTGGGGGTGCCCGGCGACCAGATACCCGACGATCTGCTCGGCATGATCTCCCTCTGGCGGGTGACCACGGCGCAACGCCGGCTCCTGATCCTCCTCGACAACGCGCTCGACTCGGCGCAGGTGAGACCACTGATCCCCTCCTCGCCCGGCTGTCTGGTGCTGGTCACCAGCCGGGTCCACCTCACCGGCATCGAGGGTTCGCGGTCCTTTCCCGTCGGACTGCTCTCGCCACGGGAGAGCGCGGACCTGCTGGAGCGGGCGCTCGGGACCGAACGGGTCTCCGCGGAGCCGCAGGCGGCTCACGAACTGGCCCAGCGGTGCGGATATCTGCCGCTGGCGCTGCAGATCTCCGTGGGACGGCTGGTCAACAGGCCGCACTGGACGATCCGTTACCTCGTCGACCGGATGAGGTGCGAGGCCCGCAGGCTCGAGGAGCTGAGCGCCGGTGACCGGAGCGTCGCGGTCAGTCTGAGGCTGTCCTATCTCGCGATGGAGCGGTCCCACCAGGCCGCCTTCCGGCTGCTGAGCATCCATCCGGGCCAGGAGGTCGACGTCTCGACGGCCGCGGCCCTGCTCGGCACGTCCGCCGCGGAGGCCGAGGCCTTCCTGGAGCACCTCCTGGACGTCCATCTGCTGGGCCAGCCCGACGTCGGCCGGTACGTGTTCCACGACCTGGTCCGCAGCTGCGCCCAGAGCCTGCGGGAGGAGTGCCCGGATCAGGCCGACGAGGCCGAGGCGGCGCTACTGCGGCTCATGGACTACTACGTGCAGGCGGTCGAGGCGGCGTCGGAGACGCTGTATCCGGGCCGGGTCCGCTATGCGACGGGTTTACCCAGTGGGACGGCCGACCTGCCGGTTCTGGCCACCGTCGACGCGGCCCTGTCCTGGTTCGAGCGTGAACGCAGGAACCTGCGCGCCGCCGTTCAGCTCGCCCAGACGAGGGGGCTGCACCGCCACGCGGCCTGGCTGCCCCGCAACCTCGGCCAGTACCTGCAGAACCAGGGACACCTGACGGACAGTCTGAACCTCGGCCGCATCGGCGTGGAGTCGGCCCGTATGGCGGGGGAACCGCTGCTGCTGCGGCTGGCCCTCACCAACCTGTCCGTGGCCCTGTGGCACATGTGCCGCTTCCAGGAAGGAGTCGCCTACCTCGACCAGGCGCTGACGCTGGCCACGGAGATCGGTGACCGCCATGGCGAGGCGGCGTGCCTGAGCAGGCTGGGGGTGTTCCACAACAGCCTGGGCGAGTACGCGAAGGGCCTTGGCCACCTGCGACGGGCGCTGTCCATGCACCAGGAGCTGGGGAGCCCGCGCGAGGCGGCGGAGACACTCGTCAGCATCAGCTCGGCGAACCTCGTACTCGGCCGGTACGCCGAGGCCTCCGCCGCGGCACACCACTCGCTCGAGCTCAACCAGCAGCTCGGCGAACTCAACGGCCAGCTCATGGGGTTGGTCAACGAGGGGAAGGCGCGGCTCGGGCTCGGCGAGAGCGAAGCGGCCCTGACCTGCCTGACGCGGGCGCACGAACTCAGCCGACGCCTGGGTACGCCGCGGACCACAGCCGTGGTGCTGGCCCGGCTCGCCGACGCCTATCTGCAGATCGGCCGCCGCCAGGAAGCGTACGAGTCGGGGCGTCGCGCTCTGGACCTGGTCTGGAGCGAACATTCGCCCGCTTTCATGTCCACCTTGGAGAACGTTGTCGGCCGCGTCTGCAGCGTCGGCGGGGAGCACGCGCAGGCGCTGCGAAGACATCAGCGCGCGTACAGAATGGCCTCGGACATAAAATTCTGCCTCGGAATGGCAGAGGCTCTCGAAGGAATGGCTTTCGCGGCCGCCGCACTCGGCGATACCGCTCAGGCCGCGCAGCACTGGGACACGGCGAAGGCGCTTTTCGAGCGTATGGGTGTCCCGGATCACGCCCGTCGCCCGTTCCGGCGTATTCAGCGGGCACTGGAAAGCGGGTTTCCCGGGCTGGACGCCTCATCGTCGCATTCACCGTCCGACAGGATCGCTTAAATGTGACGTGCGACACTCGCCCACCCGGTCGAGCAGACCGGTCGAGTGGCCGGGGAGAATTCACTCCCCGGCATCCTCAGGGCAGCGTGGGAGCCGCCCGGATTATTTTCCGGGCGTCCATGTCCATGGCTTGACGAACGTCCGTCGAGTGAAGATTCTTAACTTCATCCCACACGGCATCCGGGCAGTTCAGTGGCGAAGTTGGGGCTGATCTCATCGTCGCCGCACAGCCTGTCCACATGGTTACTCATCAGTGCCTCCCCTGGTGCGTGTTGCGCTTTTCAACAGCCTGCGTAGATCATCACCGCGGCCATTCCCAAAAAGTTCCCCTGGCGATACTGAACGGGTTCGGAACGGGTTCGGAACGGGTTCGGGATGAGCCTGGGACCCGATGGGAATCGAAAGCAATCATGCTGGGCCGCAAACGCCGTTCCCAACGGAAAAGGTGTCGTCGCAAAGCTTCTCAAGTGGCCCACATCACATGCTTCAACGCTCACGAGAAAGGATTCCCGTGGCGGTACCAAGCCTGGAAACAAGTCATCAGGAGCGTTGGCAAACCTCCCTCGTCATGGTGCCGACGAAGCGGTCGGACATCCCCGCGGACATCCCCGCCATGTCGTTCACCCGCCATCTGGTGCACCGCGCGAGCTCATTCGAAGGCATCATGCACGGCAGCGCCACACCGGTGGCCCAGCACTTCACCCTGTCCATGGCACTGCCCCAGCAGCGTCCGGATTTCGGCGGCGCGCCCCGGTCCGGGCTGTTCCACGACATGCACCTCCCGTTGGAGGCACTGCGCCGCTCGGCGTTGTTCGTCGCCCACCGCTACTTCCGGGTGCCGGCGGAGCGGGCGGCGGTGTTCTCCAGCACCGACTCCGAGGTCACGGCACTCGCGCCCTGGCGCCGGAGCGGCGGGCCGGCCCAGCTGACGATGGAGCTGACCTTCAGTCCGGTCGACGTCGTGCACGGTGTGCCGCGCGGGCTGGAATGCGAGAGCACGCTCCGCATCGAGGGGTCCGTGTGCGGTACCGCCACCGCACGGATGGAGTTCCTGGCACCCGACACAGACCATCACGGGTCCACCGTCGAACTGCTCGAGGGCTCGCGGGAGATGGCCTTTCTGCTCGCGGCCCAACTGGGCGGATTCTCCGTCGGCAGCTGCATTCTGAGCCGCTGGAACGCCCGGCTCGAGAGCTCGGCCGCCCCAGGGCTTCCGGCGAGCTGCACGGCCTCCTCCGGCGCGCTGCGCAGGGAACCCGACGGACGCCCCGCGCTGCCGCTGACCCTCGTCTTCTCCCAGGGCCCCCACCGCATCGGGACGGTGGGGGCCGTCGTCCTCCAGGACTGCTGAATTCGCGTACAGCTGCATCTCCGTACAACCGCATCTCCGTACGAACGACTGCGTTCCACCCAGGGGGGTGTGTCCGACATGCCTTACACAGTGCGTCCCGCAGCGGACGGGAAAACCGCGGGGACGACGTTCAGGGTCCTCGGCCCGGTCGGTATGGCGCCGTCTTCGCCCACGGCGCCGAAGGTCCGGGTGCTTCTCGCGGTCCTGCTGCTCAGGGCCAACGAGGTCGTCCCCACCGACCAGCTCATCGACGAGCTCTGGGGTGTCGCACCGCCACGGACCGCGGTGACCACCCTTCAGGTCTATGTCTCGCAACTGCGCAAGCTGCTGGCGACGGGCTCGCCGCCCGGGACCGACCAGGCGGCGCGGCTGCACACCGTGTCCCCCGGTTACCGGCTTCACGTGGACGAGGAGGAACTCGACCAGCACCGGTTCGAAGCGCTGCGGCTCGGCGGCAAGGAGGCTTACGAACAAGGGGAGTTCGGCAAGGCCGCCCGGCTGCTGCGCGAGGGGCTGGAGCTGTGGACCGGCCCGGCCCTGTCCGGAATCCCGCACGGGCCGATACTCTCCGCCACGGCCGTGCGGCTGGAGGAACTGCGGATCAGCACCCTGGAACAGCGCATCGCGGCTGATCTGCGGCTGGGCCGGCACCGGGAACTCACGGGCGAGCTGCTGGGCCTGATCGGCACCCACCCCTACCGGGAGACGCTGTACGCCTTCCTGATGACGGCGCTCTACCGGTCCCAGCGGCAGTCCGACGCCCTCCAGGTGTTCGCGCGCGCCCGTAAGTCCCTGGTGGGCGAACTGGGGGTGGAGCCGGGCCCGGTACTGCGCGGTCTGCACGAGCGCATCCTGCGTTCCGACCCCGAACTCGGCTGGAAGGAGCCTCCGGTCGCCGAGCCCGTCGCGAACGGTGCCGTCGATCCGGTGGTGTGGCTCCCCTCGGCCGCGGCCGATTTCACCGGGCGCGAGGACGAACTCGCGACGGCCGTGAAGCTGATCCGCGAGGTCACGGGAAACTGGCCGTCCCCCGTGCTGGCGGTCAACGGCCAGACGGGAGTGGGCAAGACCGCTTTCGCCCTGGAACTGGCCCGCCAATGCGCCGACATGTTCCCGCACGGCCGGATCCTGGTACAGCTACGCGAGCCACAGGGCACCCCACTCAAGCCGTCCCAAATCATGGCGGAGCTGCTGCGCCACCTTGACGGGACTGGTGGGGTGCCTGGATCCGGGCCTGGGCCCGGGTCCGGATCGCGGCCGGGATCTGGGTCGGAGTCCGGGTCCGGGGCGACGCACGGGTCGGAGTCCGGCTACGGGTCGGGGCCCAGGTCCAGGTCGGTGCCCGGGTCCGGGTCCGGCTCCGGCTCCGGGGCGATGCCCGGGTCGGAGTCCGGCTTCGGGTCGGGGCCCAGGTCCAGGTCGGTGCCCGGGTCCGGGTCCGGCTCCGGCTCCGGGTCAAGGTTCGGGTCCAGGTTCGGGTCCAGGTCGGGGTCCGGGTCTGAGTCCGGGTCTGAGTCCGGCTCCCGGGCCGGATCGGGGTCGTGGTCCGGATCGGGGTCCGGGACGGGGTCCGAGTCAATGCCCGGGCCGGGGTCCGGGTCCAGGTCCGTGCCCGGGTCTGAGTCCAGGGCTGAGTCCAGCTTTCGGGCCGGGTCGGGGTCGGGGTCCTTCTCCAGGTCCGGGAGGGGGTCCGAGTCAATACCCGGCTTCGGGTCCGGCTCCAGGTCGGGGTCGGGGTCCCGCTCCGGGGCCGAGCCGGGGTCCGAGTCAATGCCCAGGCCGGGATCTGGGTCCAGGTCGGTGCCCGGGTCTGAGTCCGGCTCCAGGTCCGGGCCGGGGTCCGAGTCAATACCCGGCTTCGGGTCCGCGTCCGGGTCCGGCTCCGGGGCGGGGTCGGGGTCCCGCTCCGGGGCCGAGCCGGGGCCCAGTTCCAGGTCGGCGCCCGAGGCCAAGTCGGCGCCCGGCTCCGGGTCCGGGCCGGGGTCCATGTCGGGGTCCGGGGCCGGGCCGGGGTCCATGTCGGGGTCCGGGGCCTGGTCCGGGTCCGGGGCAGGGGTCATGTCCGGGACCGGCGGGGTCCCCGATCCCCGTGCGCTCGGACTTGCCCTTCACCGGGTGCAGCAGGGGCGGAGGCTGCTGATCGTTCTTGATGGGGCGGTGTCCGAGGAGCAGGTTCGTCCGGTGCTCGAGGCCGTGCCCGACAGTCTGGTCGTGGTCACCAGTCGGCGGACCCTGGCGGGGCTCGGCGGGACCTGGCATCTGACGCTGGACGAGCTGCGGCCTGCCGAGGCCCAGGAACTGCTGGTCGCGGTCGGCGGGGACAGGATGGCCGGCGATCCGTCGGCCGCCCGGGAGATCGCCCGGCTGTGCGGCGGGCTGCCGCTCGCCCTGCGCGTGGCCGGCGCCACGCTGACGGCCCGGCCGCACTGGTCCCCGGCGAGGCTGGCGGGACGGCTCGCCGACGACAACGCCGGCCTCGACCCCTTCGTACTGGGGGATCTGGATGTGCGGGCCGCCCTGCTGGTGGGGTACCGCGAGATCGGCCCCGCCGATCGTCGGACCTTCCGTCTGCTGGCGTCGGCCCCCGGGTCCGGCTTCGCCGTATGGGCGGTGGCGGCCCTGCTCGACGTCCCGCCTGCCGCCGCCGAGCAGGCCGCCGAACGTCTGGTGGACGCCCGGCTCCTGACGGTGCGCAGAACCCCCGGCGGTACACCGCGCTTCAGCCAGAACCGGCTGCTCCGGGCCCTCGCGAGGGAACAGCTCGTAGAGGAGGAGACGTGCGGGGAGCGCCGGCTGGCGATCGAGCGGCTGTGCACGACGTACCTCGCTCTCGCCCGCCACGCCGACCGGCTGCTCGCCCCGGGACGAAGACCCCGCCTCCGGACGACGAACGGGGCGGACAGGGCGGACAGGGCGGACAGGGCGGACAGGGCGGCGTACGGGGCCACCGCGGCGAACATCCGTGACACACCCCTGCACTGGTACGAGGAGGAGCTGGACGGACTCGTCGACGCCGTGCGCCAGGCCCACGGAGCAGGGCTGTGGCACCTGGTGTGGGAGCTCGCGGACGCGTTGGCCGGCTACTTCGAGGCCGCCGCCCTGTGGGAACCATGGGCCCTGACCCACGAACTGGCCCTGGACGCGGCGGGCCGCGCGGACCGGCCGGCGGCGCGCGCCGCGGTCCTGCACTCACTGGGAAACCTCGCCTGGCAGCAACGGCGTACCCGGCAGGCCCTGGAGCACCACGACAGCGCCCGCGCGATCTTCTTCGAGCTGTCCGATCCGGCGGGGCAGGCCCGCTGTCTGGTGGGTGCGGCGGACGTGGCCGTGAGCGAGGGGGACACGGCACGGGCGGCGAAGCTCTACGCACGGGCCTCGGACCTGCACCGCCACCGGGCGGACCCGCGCGCCCAGGCGGACATCCACCGCGGCCTCGCCCTCGTCGCGCTCCTACGCGGCCGTACGGAGGACGCGCTGCGGGGGCTGGCGGATTTCGTCGAGGCCGCCGAACGGCTGGGCGACCGGCGGTGGGCCCGGTTCGGACGTCGGAGCGCCGAACGGCTCCTGGAGCACTCGGCGGACCAGGGGCCGGGCAGCCGGCCACAGCCGCTCCCCGCGGTGGAAGCCAGGCCCGGTGTCTGGCTGTTCGGTGACGACACACCCTGATGAGACGTCATCGCAGCAATAGGTGTTTGTGGGATCAGCTTGCCCGCGCGACCGGTCTTTCAGGGAGTTCCGGAAGTCGCTCCAGGTGAATTCCGAACCAGGTCCGGTACGCCTCCCGCAGATCCTCCTCGGCGAGGATCCTCTCCCGGGTCTGGTGACCGTTCTGGTCCCGGATGAGCAACTGTCCGGTCAGCACCACCTTTCCGTCCTCCCGGGGCTGCACACACATGATCCGGCGCACGAAAGGAGAATCGGGAGCGGTTCTGTACCACCAGATGACCGGTGTGCTGAATTCCGCGTCCCGGGGCCTGATCTCCATCCGGTACAGCGGCACACCGTCACAGGCGACGTCGATATCCCCTTCGGGTGTCTCCGTCAGCAGATACGCACCGTGCGGATCCTCCTGCGGGGTCCGCAGGGCGAAGTCCAGCGGCCATCGGCTGTGACTTCCCTGCCCCACGTCCACCAGCCACGACGAGCCGCCGCCGGCCCGGGGCTCGTCCACCTCGACCCGGAGAGCCAGGTGCCCGAACGGACTGCTGATCTCCTTGCCGCGGTAAATGTGCCCGCCCAGGAGGGAAACACGGAAGCCGAGCGTCTGGAGGAGCAGCGCGAAAGCCGTGTTGAGCTCGAAGCAGCATCCACCGCGACCCTCGTACACGATCTTCCGCACCGCTTCCACGGACTGAGGTACCGGCTCGTTCAGATGAAAGGCGAGGTTCTCGAACGGGACGGACAACACATGGCGTTCCTGGAGATATCTCAGCGCGGCGGCGTCGGCCCGTTCCGGCCTTTCGGCTCCTATCCGGCGAAGATAGGCGTCGACGAGTTCTGAGTCCATTTGCCTCTTCACTCCCGTGGCACGTTTTACGTTTTGACGAATGACAGCATCAGGTCATCAGATCATCAGGTCATCAGGCAGGGGGACGAACAAGTCCCTGCTCGGCGTCATGGCCGAAGAGCCAGTTGAAGGCGGACAGCGCGCCGCCCTCGTCCGACGAGGGCGAATGACCCGGCGTCGGACGGGGTCCGTCCGGATCGTGGAAGACGTGGGCCATGTCGGCGGACCGCTGCTGGACCAGGGCGGTCCTGGGGCGGCGCGCCGCCTCGTACCGCCGTAGCGCGGCCGGAACGCCGTCGGCCGGGGCCTGCCGCAGACAGGCCGCGAGAGCGAAGGCGTCCTCGATGGCCTGGTTGGCTCCCTGTGCCATGAACGGCAGCATGGGATGGGCGGCGTCTCCCGCCAGGGTGACGCGCCCGCGGCTCCAGCCGAAGTCGGCGTCCCTGAGGTGGAGGGCCCAGCGGGTCACGGTGTCCGTGGCTTCGATGATCTGTCGGACCGCGGGATCCCAGCCGGTGAAGGACTTGAGCACCTCCTGGACCTCCCCCGGCTGCGACCAGGACTCCGGGAACCAGTCGGCGGAGGGGACCGTCGCGACGAAGTTGACCAGCCGGCCCGAGGCGACGGGGTAGCACACGAAGTGTCTCCCCGGGCCTGCCCAGATGACCGACCCGGGCTCGGCGCCGAGGAAGGGCGCGCGGTGGGCCGGCGCCAGCCCCCGGTAGACCGTCTGGCCGGAGTATCTCGGCTCGTCGCGCACCAGGTGCTCGCGTACCTTCGAGCGGATGCCGTCCGCGCCGACCACGAGGTCCGCCGTCACGAACGTACCGTCGGAGAAGCGCAGTTCGGCCCCGTCCGCACGGTCCTCCACCCCGGTGCAGGCCATCGAGAGCCGGACCGTCCCCGGGGGCAGGAGCCGCAGGAGCGATCTGTGCAGATCGGGCCGGCTCAGCAGGTAGTACGGGGCACCGAACCGCTCCTCGCACCGGTCGAGCGGAACGCGGCCGATCACCTCGCCGTGCTGCCAGGTACGCAGTTCCATCGCGGCCGACCGCACCGACACGCCGGCCAGGGACTCGGCCAGGCCGATCCGGTGCAGCAGGCGCACGGCGTTCGGCGAGAGCTGGATGCCCGCACCCACCTCACCGAGCTCCTGGGCCTGCTCGTAGACCTCACAGCCGATTCCGAAGCGGTTGAGGGCCGCGGCGAGCGCCAGGCCCGTGATGCCGCCCCCCACGATCGCGATGCGGGTACCGCGTTTCTGCTCGGACACCGTCGGCTCACTTCTCCAGGCAGAACTCGTTGATGGGGTAACCGACATGCCGGTCCTCGGCCGGCAGATATCCCAACACCCGGTCGCCCGGCTTGAGTTCGGTGCTGTTCAGCACCACGCCACCGGGACCGAGCACCCGCACGTGCCAGTCGTCCTGAAGGATCAGATTGGCGGTACGTCCGTCCTGGGCCACCGCGTCGATCGAGATCAGCGGGCGGCTCTCGATCTTGACCCGTCCGACGGTGACAAGGCGGGTCTGTCCCTTGACGTCGACCGCCATCACCTTGCTGCCGGACTTCAGCTCGCTCAGATAGTGCGTACGCCCGTCACGGGAGAGCGTGTACGAGTGGATGGCCCCCGCGTTCACCCGGAACGGCCGGGTCGGCATGTAGGGGAGGGGGTGCGTCTCACTCACGCAGAGGACCATCCCCTTGGAGTGCGAGCCGACCAGGATTCCCTCGTCCTCACGGAAGTGGCTGCAGGTGTCGACGCAGGCCCGCTCGCCCATGCCCACGTGCTCGGTGGCGGTGACGGTGAGTTCGACCAGTTCGAGGGCGGGGGTGTTCACCACGGCTGCCTGCTTGAGCGCGGTGGCGTCACCCACGGCTGCGGGCGCCATCATCACACCGTCGGAGCCGTGTTCGAGCACCCCGAAGATGATCTCCGCCTCCTCCACGTCCTTGGCGACGGTGATCAGGCTGCCCGTGGCACCGGCCGCCGCCGCGATGACGATCTCCAGCGGGATCTTGGTGGGATCACGGAACAGAAGCAGGCTCCACTGCCGGCTGCGAGCCGACTCGCAGGCCTCCTCCAGTGTCTCCGCGTCGATGATCTCCACGAACCGGCCGAACTCCACCCCCGGATGAGCGGCCGCCAGCTCCACGGGGTCGCCGTGCTCGCGCGGATCGACGATCACCACGTCGACCTTGCCGAGGTTCTTCGGGAGCTTCTTGCCCTGCGGGAAGAGGATCTTCTTCACGGTGGGGGGCAGCTGCTCCAGATCCGCCGGGGTGTCGGAGACGACACCGTCCAGCCGCTGGTGCACGGCCTCTTCCAGCACGGCCTGCGGGGCGGTCGCGCCGCGAACATCCAGCCAAGTGAGTTTCATGGCAACTCGATTCCTGTGTCTGGTTTCTCTGGGTTCTCTAGCTGCTCTGTGCGCGCGCCATCAGCTCGACCGGGGCGGGCGGAAGGACGTCTCCGTGCACAAGGCGGGCGAGGTTGCGGGTCGTCTCGGCGGGGTTCGCGGACTCGAAGACGTTGCGTCCCATGGCGATACCGGCCGCGCCGCGCCGCAGCGCCGTGTCGACGAAGGCCGTCAGCTCCGCCTCGCTGCCGAGCCGTGGTCCGCCCGCCACCACGATCGGCGCGGGGCAGGAGGACGTCAGACGCAGCATCTCCACGTCCGAGTCGATGCAGTAGGTCTTGATCAGGTCGGCGCCGAGCTCGGCCGCGACGGCCACCGCGTGGCTGACGATCGCCGGGTCCCTGGGGTCGGTGACCCGCGGTCCCCTCGGATACATCATCGCCATCAGCGGCATGTTCCAGCGGTCGCAGGCCTCCGCGACCACCGCCATGTCACCGATCTGCCGGGCCTCTTCGCGCGACCCGACATTGACGTGCACACTCACCGCGTCCGCGCCGAGCCGCAGCGCCTCCTCGACGTTCGAGACCAGGAACTTGGCATCGGGGTCGGGCGCGTGGGCCGTGCCGGCACTGAGGTGGATGATGAGCGAGGTCTGGGTGAACCAGGCCGGGTCCACGTAGCGGACGCTTCCCTTGTGGAGTACGACGGCGTCGGCGCCGTTGGTCGCCAGCTGGCCGACGAGACGGTTGAGTCCGGTGCCGCCGCCCGCGATCGGCCCGTCCGACATCGGGTGGTCCAGGGGGACCACCAGAATGCGCCGGGGATTGCGCCGGTGAAGGCGGAGAAATCGCAGCCGCCGGGCAGCCGAAGTGCCGTTGAACACCTGCATGGGTATCCGTCCCCGCTGTGAGTGGTGGTTGAAGGCGTTTCAGAGGTCCAGCACCAGCCGGGGGGTCCGGGCACGGGAGACACAGATCATCATCGTGTCGCCGGCCGCGCGCTCCTCGTCGGTGAGCAGGCTGTCGCGGTGGTCGACGACGCCCTCCAGGACCGGGGTCTCGCAGCTGCCGCAGGTGCCTTCCCGGCAGGAGTTCACGCCGTACACGCCCGCGTCCTCGATCGATTCCAGGACGGAGCGGTCGGCCTTCACCCGCACGGTCAGGCCGGACTGACGCAGTTCCACCTCGAACTCGCCCGCGGGCGGTGCGGCCGGGTCCGCCGCGACCGCGTGGAACCGTTCGAGGTGGAGGCTGCCCGCAGGCCAGTCCGCGCAGTGTTCCTGGACGGCGGCGAGGAGGGGCTCGGGCCCGCAGCAGTACACGGCGGTGCCGTCGTGGCGGGCCGGGCGCAGGAAGGAGGCGAGATCGAGCAGGCCGTACTCGTCCTCCGGGCGGACCTCGACTGCCGTGCCGTAACACGCGAGTTCGTCCAGGAAGGCCATGGAGTCCAGCCGTCGGCCCCCGTAGAGCAGCCGCCAGCGCGTTCCCGCCGCCTCGGCCGCCGCGAGCATGGGAAGGATGGGCGTGATCCCGATGCCTCCGGCGACGAAGAGCAGGCCGGGGGCGTCCACCAGGGCGAAGTGGTTGCGCGGTCCGCGCACCTGTACGCGGTCACCGGGGGCCAACGTCTCGTGGACGTGGGCCGACCCGCCCCGGCTCGCGGGCTCACGGAGCACAGCGATACGCCAGCGGGTCCGGTCCGCCGGGTCGCCGCACAGCGAGTACTGGCGGACCAGGGCCTGTTGCGTGCCGCCGGCCGGCTCCAGCACGAGATCCACGTGGGCGCCCGGCTCCCACGGCGGTAGCGGACTTCCGTCCACGGACCGCAGGGTGACTCCTCGTACGCCTTCGGCGAGCGTGGCGATGTCCTCCACCAGAAGGGTCCGCTCGGTCTCCGGCGCGCCAGGAGGAAGCGTTCCGGGTGAGAGCTGTGCACTGGCCGCGACCACAGACTGATCCCTTCGAACAGGCGGGCTCGTGAGGTACGAGGAGCCCGCGTCCTGACTGGGAGAAGTACAAGTGAGGCCGCTTAAGTGCCGACTGTGACGCGGTGCTTTAGCCGCCTTACAGCCGGTGCCTGGATCCTGGCGCACACGTGTCGTCCACGTCTCCGGCCGGCCCGGGACTCCGACGTCCCCACACGACAACGTCGGTCTCCACGACCCCGACCAGGGCGTGGAGACCGACGTTCACGAAAGGCTCACCACACCACGGGCAGCGACGAGATGCCGTGCACCAGCATTCCCGACGGGCGCGGCAGATCCTCCGGGGCGACGGCCAGTTTCAGTGTCGGGAAGCGCTTGAAGAGCGAGCCGATCGCGATCTGCAACTCCAGCCGGGCCAGTCCCGATCCGATGCAGTAGTGCGGGCCATGGCTGAAGCCGAGATGCGCGTTGTTGGGGCGGTGGAAGTCCAGCTCGTCCGGGTTGGCGAACCGGCACGCGTCCCGGTTGGCCGAAGCCATACCGGGCAGCACCGCGCTCCCGGCCGGGATCAGCGTGCCGCTCAGCTCCACGTCCTCGGTGACGATACGCAGCAGTCCGTCGTCGCCCGGCGGGTACACACGCAGCAGCTCCTCCACGGCGGGGCCGAGCAGCTCGGGGTCGGCCTGGAGTTCGGCCAGGGAGTCGGGGTGGGTCAGCAACGCCACCACGCTGTTGGCGATCTGGTTGACCGTGGTCTCGTGGCCGGCCACCAGCATGCTGATGCCGAGGAAGACGAGTTCCTCGTGGCTGAGCCGGTCGCCGTCGTCCTCGTGGATCTGGACCAGGGCGGAGAGAAGCCCCTCGCCCGGGTTCTGGCGCTTGGCCTCCACCAGTTCCGACAGATAGGTGAACAGGCCGATCTGGGCCTCCAGCATCTCGTCGGCGGTCCGTGACGTGGTCGAGAGGAAGGCGCTCGACCAGCCGGAGAACTTCTCCCGGTCCTCGAACGGCACCCCGAGCAGCTCGCAGATCACGATCACGGGCAGCGGGAAGGCCAGCGCCGGGATCAGGTCCACCGGACCCGGCGCCGCCGCGGCCATGGCGTCGAGCAGCGCGTCGGTGTGCTGCTGGATCTGCGGGCGCAGCGCGGCCACCCGGCGGGCGGTGAACTCCCGGGAGACCAGCGTGCGGACCCGGGAGTGCTCGGGCGGATCCATGTTGAGCAGGCTCTTGAACTTCTGCGGTGCGGAGGCGAGCCGGGGCGCGCCGTCCTCCAGCGTGGCGGCCCGGCTGAACCTCGGGTCCGACAGCACGGTGCGCACGTCGTCGTAGGTGGTGACCAGGAAGGCGTGGTCTCCGCTGGGCATCTCCACCTCGGCCACCGGCCGGTTCTCCCGGAGGTGCCCGTACACCGGGCAGGCCTGCATCGCGGAGGTGCGCTCGAAGGGGTAGGTCAGCACTTCCTGACCGTCTCCGGGGACTTCCGCGCCGGGTGTCGTCTCGGGCTCAGTGCTCATCGATTCGGTCCTCTTTCTCCTGGCAGGACAGTCCGGCCCACTGTCCGAACTCCGCCTAAAGCCGGGCTTGCGCACCGCGGGCCCCACCGGGGCCGCCTCCGAGCCCCCTTCGCACAGGTCGCACAAGGCTGCCTTCAGCCCCGGGACCCACGCTGTGCCCGTACGGAAGCGAGATGGGGGACGGGGAAATGGGAGACGGGGAGCTGACTGCCGGGGGCGGTCCACGACGGGGGGTGTGGCGCCTGATGCGGCGCGCGGCGGCATCCTGCTCCCCGGGCCTCACCCTGCTGGGCGCCATGTTCGGCATGGTCGACGTGACGCACCTGCTCACGCCTGCGGAGCGGTCGGCACCGGTCCCCGGCCGACCGCAGAACGAACCCCCTCCGAACCACCCCGAGCGTCTGCTTCCCCACAGCACGCTCTCGGCCGACGAGCGGGAGCTGTGGGCGCAACTGGAGGGGCTGGGACAGGACTGAGCGCAACGGCGGCTTTAGGAACCCGACCGACCATCGGACACGGGAAATCAACCAGAACGAGGGGATGGGCGAGGGGATGACGGTGCCGGAATTTGGTTCGTTCACGGAGCTCGTGCTGACGCGGGCGGTCGAACGCGGAGACAAGGACGCCTTCCTGTTCCTGGCGGACGGAGTGCGGGGAGTCGAGCCGGAGCGGTTGTCCTACGCGGGGCTGGACCAGGCGGCGAAGGACGTGGCCTCGTGGCTGCGGGAGCACCACCTGACGAAGCGCCAGGTGCTGCTGCTGTATCCGTCGGGCCTGGAGTTCGTCAAAGCCTTCGTGGCCTGCCTGTACGCGGGGGCGGTGGCGATTCCGGCGCCGTTGCCGAGTGAGCAGGGCAAGCATTTCCGGCGGGTGTCGGGGATCGTGCGCGACGCCCAGGTGGGTGCGGTGCTGACGCTGGGAGCGCACGTGCCGGACGTGGAGGCGTGGCTGGCGGAGGAGGGCTTCTCCGACGTCGTCTGTCTGCCGACCGACAAAGGGCCCGTCGGGGACGCCGGTGCGTGGCGCGACCCGGGGGTGGGCCGCGACGACCTCGCGTTCCTGCAGTACACCTCGGGGTCGACCAGCGCGCCCAAGGGGGTCATGGTCTCGCACGGCAACCTGCTGGCCAACGAGGCCGCCATCCAGCGGTCCACCGGCAACACCCCGGACTACATGATCGGTGGCTGGCTGCCCTTCTACCACGACATGGGTCTCATCGGGCATGTGCTCCAGCCGCTGTGGCTGGGGACCACCTCGGTACTGATGTCCCCGATGTCCTTCCTGCGCCGCCCGGTGCGCTGGCTGGAGATGGTCAGCGAGTTCGGCGTCAACGCCTCCGGCGGGCCCAACTTCGCCTACGAACTCTGCGTGCGCCGGGTGACGGACGCCCAGTTGGAGGGCGTGGACCTGTCGACCTGGCAGGTCGCCCCCAACGGCGCGGAGCCGGTCCGGGCGGAGACCGTTCGGGCGTTCACCGAGCGCTTCGCACCGTACGGACTCCGCCCGGGAACCCTCTCCCCCTGTTACGGGATGGCGGAGACCACCCTCCTGGTCTCCGGCACACGACCCGACACCAGGCCGCTGCTGCGGGAGGTGGACGCCGGCGGACTCGAAGAAGGCCGGCTGACGGGGCCGTTCCCGGACGCGACCACCCGGACGCTGGTGAGCAGCGGGATCGTACGAGCCGAGGACTTCGAGGTGCGGATCGTGGACCCGCAGTCGAAGGAGGAGGTCCCGCAGGGGCGGGTGGGCGAGATCTGGGTGCGCGGCGCGAGCGTCGCCTCGGGGTACTGGGACCGGCCCGAGGTGAACGTGGAGGTGTTCGGGGCGCGGATCGCCGACGCCCCGGAGCTGGGAACGTGGCTGCGGACCGGCGACCTGGGCGCGATGGAGGAGGGCGAACTGTTCGTGACCGGGCGCCTGAAGGAGATGGTGCTGATCAACGGCCGCAACATCTACCCGTACGACGTGGAGAGCGCCGTACGGGACCTCGACCCGGCCTTCGGCAACGGCGCCGTGTTCGGGGTCGAGACCGACCAGGAGCACCTGGTGGTGGTGCACGAGTTCCGGCCGCGCGCGGACACGGACCTGAAGGCCATGGTCTCCGCCGTGCAGCAGCTGGTCGGCAGGGAGTTCGCCGTCCCGGCGGGCAACGTCCTCCTGGTCCGCCCCGGCACCATCAGCCGGACCACCAGCGGAAAGATCCAGCGAACCCTGATGCGCAAGCTCTTCCTCCAGGGCTCGGTCACCCCGCTGCACTCGGTGCTCGAACCGTCCGTACGGACCCTGATCGAGGCACCCGAGCCGTCCCTGACCCCGACCCGCTGAAACTGACCGCCGCTCCCCAGCACGGAGATGGACTCGGAGATGGACACGGCATGGACCACCTGGAAGAACTGAAAGAATTCGCCCGGCTGCACGCCCGCGGCCAGGGAATCCCCACCCGCCGGCTCGAGGACACGCTGTCCCTGATCACCGGCGACGAGCCCGGCGCCCCGGACTCCTGGGCCCGGGTCTGGACCGCCAAGGGCGACGAGCTCCTCGAACGCGGACGCCCCCTCGACGCCTGCCGCCACTACGCCCTCGCCCGTTTCCCGCACGCCGGTGACGAGGACCGCCAGGAGGCCCAGCGCCGCTGCGTGCGCTCCTTCGACGACTGGCGGCGAAGCTCTCAACCCCGCATGGAACGGCTGGAGTTCGACCACCCCGACGGCACGATCGCGTGCTGGGCGGCCGGTCTGACGCCGGTGGGTTCGGACAGGCGCCCGCGCCCGCTGCTCCTGGTCATGGGCGGGATCGTCAGCGTCAAGGAGCAGTGGGCCCCGCTGCTTCCCAAGCTGGCCCGGCTCGGCTTCGCCGCCGTGGTCAGCGAACTTCCCGGCGTCGGGGAGAACACCCTTCCCTACCGGGCCGACTCCTGGCGCGTACTGCCCTTCCTCCTCGACCGGCTCGCCGGGCGCGCCCGCGTCACCGACACATCCCTGCTGGCCCTGAGTTTCAGCGGCCACCTCGCGCTGCGCGCGGCGGGCGAGGACCCCCGTATCCGCAGCATCCACACGGTCGGCGCCCCGGTCGCCGGCTTCTTCACCGACCCCGGCTGGTGGCCCCGCGTACCGGGCATCACCGTGGAGACCCTGCGCCGCCTCACCCACGCGACGGACGAACCCCACCTACGCACCCTGCTGGCCGACTTCCCCCTGAACGCCGACCAGCTCGCCTCGGTGCGCATCCCGGTCGGCTACGTCGCGAGCACCCGCGACGAGATCATCCCGCCCGGCGAACTCCACCGGCTCGCCGCTCTGCTGCCCGGCCTCCGCATCAAGAAGTTCGACGACGTCCACGGCTCACCGGCACACCTGGGCGCGATGCGCCGCTGGCTGGCCCTCTCTCTGCTCCGTACGCGTACCCGAACGACGGCATGACCCACTCCGTGAGCGAGGCGATGATGTCCATGTCCGCACTTCCTCATACCCGACCCGCCCCCACCGTCCTGCCCTGGCGTTCCCTCACCTCACTGGGCTTCCCGGAGCTGGACCGGATGCAAGAAGCCGACAACGAGCCCCCACCCACCGCCACGACCGAGGCGCCGGCCGCGGCCGTCCCCGAGTGACAAACCCGAACTACTGGATCCCGCCCGTCAATCGGGAACGACACAAGGCGATCATCGATTTCCAGGACCTGTTCCCCTTGAAGGGAAGCTCGAAGATCCGCGCGAAAAGCCACGCCCCGACCACCGAGACCGGCAGTGCCACAAGAAGCGTGAACCCGAAGGTGGGCAGGCCGGGCGACACGAAGTGCGGGGCCACCCGGCGGATCACGGCCAGCACGATCGGCAGATGGATCAGATAGAGGCTGTAGGAGAAGCTCCCGAGACCCCGGACGGGCCGCGCGGTCAGCAGCCGCACGAGGGCGGCGGGTCTGCCGGTGGCGACCGCGGCGATCAGCATCGTCATGGCGGGAGCGACGGCGAGATCCACCCAGAAGTAGTGGGTCACCGTCCATACGGACCCTCGAACGACACCGAGAGCCAGCACCGGCAAGGCGGCCACGACGGCGAACCATCCCCAGGGCAGGCGCCGCACCCGGTCCGACGCCACCACGATCCCCGCACCCGCCACGCCGGCCGCGAACACCGGCGCGAGATGCGGAGCGAGCTGGTTGACGCCCTCCTCAGGAGATCCGCCCACCGCCGTCAGAGCAAGAACGACCACCGGAAGACTCGCGAACGCGACCATGACGACCGCGCCCCACCGCCGCCGCCGCACGAAAAGCAGCAGGGGGAAGAGGAGGTAGAGCTCGGCCTCCACCCCGATCGACCAGAACGCGCCGTTCGGCGTCGGCGCGGTGACCATGTCCTGAGCGAGAAGGCCGTACACCAGAACGGACGAGCCCGTGGGCGGTCCGAAACGCGAGGCGGGCACCACGAACCAGGAAATGAGCAGGCTCATGACCAGCGCCGCCCAGTACGGAGGAAGAATCCGCCAGGCCCGACGGCGCAGGAACTCCCCGACGCCACCCGACCTCCACCCGTGACGCGCCGGAGAGATCGCCAGCGAGAACCCGGACAGCACCAGAAAGAAGACGACCGCCAGGCGCCCGAACATCAGCCCGTCCAGCCATGGAGGCGCCGAGCTGTTGGGATACCCCGGGAACGTGTACAACCAGCAGTGGAACAGCACCACATACAGCGCCGCCAGGCCACGGAGACCGTCCAGCCCCAGCACCTGCCGCCGTACGTCTCCCCCACTCACCCCCTCCGCGCGCCCCGCTGGGACGACCACGTCGAGAACACCACTGTCACTGCCTGAACGGCGCGAATCCACAGAAATGGCTCAGCCCTTTTCCCCCGGCACCGCGTTCGCGATCCCCCGCCGACACCCCGACGATCGCTGCGCGATGCAACCCCCGACAGACGCACGCCCGCCGACCCGTTTCCCCACTGGTGCGCCGGGCGCCATGACGCCGCCCACCACCGAGAGTGATACGTGGCGTCCGGCTGAGCAGTTCAACAGAGGAGTCCCGGAGTTCGTCGGCTGCGGTACGTCGTACGGCCGGGTTCTCGCAGTGGTCAGGCCGGGTCCAGGGTCTCGTCCGGCGCCGCGACGGGGGTCGCCTGCCGGCGCGCGGCGCGCAGGGCGGGCGGGGCGGCCAGGGCCGTGGCGGTCAGCATGACGAGGGCGAGCAGCCACAGGGCCGGGCGCACGCCGACCCGGTCGCCGAGGGCACCACCGGCCAGAGCACCGGCCACACCGGCCGCCGCCATGAGGACCTGCAGGCCGGCCATCGCGCGGCCCAACAGGTGTTCGGGGACATCGGCGACGACCGCCGCGCCCAGCGCAACGTTGGCGATCGCGCCGCCCTCACCGTCGGGCCACGTCGCCGACGGCACGTCGGGCATCGCCTGTGCCGACGCGCGGAAGGACGTACCCGCCATGGCTCGTACGGCGTCGGTCAGTTGCCGTAGCGCGTCATCCCGCTCCCCGCGGGCCGAATTCCAGAAGGCCAGTTCCGCGCGGGCGGCGCCGAGTGATCCGTGCGCTGCCGGCAGGTCCGCCGGCAGCGCACGGCACCCTGTGCGGGCCCCGTCCGGTCACTGTTCACTCGTCGAACCGTCGGCGTAGGTGACCCTGGGCTCCGGCGGTGCTTCGGAGCCGGTCATGGCGGCGCAGGTGCGCGCGAGCGTCAGCTCCGATGTCTCCTCGGTGGTCACGCAGGCCAACAGGCGGCTGGCGGCCATGCCCGTGGGTGACGAGGCGCCGTCTGCCCACTTCTCGCTGGTCTCGACGCGTTCCCTGGTCATGGTGACCGTGCAGGTGCGCGACCTGGATCCTTCGTCGCAGCCGTACCAGTAAGGCGTTCTGTTCGGCCGGTAGTACGGGTTGTTCTGTTCGGCCAGGTCGCCCATCGGGTTGGGGTTGGGACCGCTCACCATGGCCCGCAGCGTGACGCGCTCACCCTCGCGCATCGTGAACCGGCAGTTGGTCGGCGCGTTGGTCGTTGTAGCGCAGCGCACCGGCGTGCCGGTCACGGTGACCGCCCAGCCGGTGCTGAGTCCGACCACGAAGGGGTGTTCCGGGCGCGTGGATGTCTCCGGCGCACCGGGGCTGCTGGGCACCGTCACCTTCCGGGCTTCGTCCTCCTTCGGCAGCACCAGTTTCCGGAGCACAGGGGCGAGTGCGCCGGGTGCGCTGACAAAGCTGGGCGCCGGAGCGCCCACAGCGGCCGCGAGCTGGTTGAGGCCGGCCCGCTCGTCGACGGGCACCCTGTAGCCGACGAACCTGAACTCCAGCTCCAGCCCGGCGGCCTTCGCCTTGTCGTGGGCTTCTTTGAGAAGTGCGCGCTGGTCGGAAGCGCAGGCGTCTTTGCCCGTGCTGGTGACCACGATGATGCGGTTGCTCTTTTCCCCCCGGAACGGGTAGAGACCGTCGAAATCGTCGATCGCCGCAGCAATTCCACTGCGCAGCGTCGCGCGTCCGCCAGGTGCCAGACGGCGGACGGAGTCCGCGATCTCGCTTCCACGGCCGGTACCGCTCCGGACGACCTGCGATGTGTTGCCGGGTTCGTCACAATCGCCTCCGAACCTGCGCAGCGACAGAGCATCTCCGTTTCCCGCGTTCTGGGCAGCCGAACCGACGGCGCGGGCCACGGCGGCGAAGTCGGCCCCACGGCGTGCCGCGGCGGCGGGCGCGGCGGGGACGGACGCGTCCACGAGGAACGCGGTGCGGTGGTCGGGTATGGAGCGGTACACGAAGAACGCAGCGGCTGCCAGGATCAGCACGATCACCGCGATCAGCGCCATGACCGCCCTGCGGCGCCGGGACTTCCGGGGTGCTGCCGACGCCTCCGGCCACGTCCCGGCACCGCCTGTGGCACCTGTGGCACCTGTGGCACCTGTGCCCACGCTCCTCCCGGCCTCCGGGTTCTCCGCGGATCGCGGGCCCGTCACGAGGCGACCGGGGATTTCGCGCGCAGCTTGGCGAGTGTCCTGTTCAAGGCTTCGACCTCCGTGTTGTAGGCGTCGGCGGCCTTCCGGTAGGCCGTCCTGGGGTCCGGACTCCCCGCGGTGCCGGACCGTTCGGCGTCCAGCAGGTCACCGGCGGTCGAGAGGACGCTCCGTTGCCAGTCACGAAGCCGAAGGGTGCGAGCGTGGATGTCACGTTCGGTCGGGTTCTTGGTGCGGCCCGTCAGATCCTCGAGGACCGCGCTGACCTTTCCGTCCGCCCCGCGTGCCGTACGCAGGTGCTCCTCCGCGGCTTCGAACCGGCCGTCGTCGATCGCCCGCACGGCCGCGTCGACCTGTTCGGCGGCGGGATTGAGCGCGTCGATGACCTTCTGGGCCCCGCGCAGCACCGGCTCATCGTTGGCATACCAGTCCACGGCGGCCTTCAGTTCCGGCAGTGTGTCGGTGAGCACCGGATCCGGGGCTCCGGCACCTGCGGCGATCCGGCGCAGCCCGTCGCGCTCTGTCTTCGGCACCTGGTAGCCGATCACTCGGAACTCCAGGCGCAGTCCTGCCGCACGTATCCGGTCCCGGATCTCGTTCTCCACGAAGGCGATGTCGTCGTCACAGGCGTCCGCGCCATGGCGGGTGATGACGATGACGCGGTTCATCTGGGTGGCGGCAAGGTCGAACGGCCGGGAGAAGTCCTGCACCGCCTCCACGATGCCGCGCACCAGGGTGGGGCTCCCGGCGGCGCGGACACCGTCGGTGACCTGCATGAGTTTCCGTCGATTGCCGGTCGCGAAGTCGGCCAGACGCCGGGTGTTGTCGCTCGCCCCGCACTCACCGCCGAAGGCGCGCAGGGCGAGCGCGTCCTGGTCCCCGGAGTTGCCCACCGTCGTCCGCACGGCTGAGGCGACATCGGCCGCTCCACGAGGGTCGGAGCCCTGCGCGGTGTCGACGAGGAACTGCGTGCGGTAGGAGGGGGCGATCTCCGGAAGGATCCACCGGGAGTAGATCCACCCCCCGCCGGCGATGACGGCCAGGCAAAGCAGCAGAAGCAGCGCCACCTTGACGCTACGCGGCAGCTCCACGAGGTACTTGATGAAGACGTTGCGCTGACGGACTTTGACGGGACGCCCACGGCCGTCAACGACGACTACGCCTTGGGCACCCCGAAGATCGTGAGACCCGTGGCTCTCCGGATCCGGCCGCAGGCCCTGATCGCCAATGTTCCGGTCGGTCATGTGACCGTCATCCGGAGAAGTGATTGGTCTGCTCGACGTGGCCGTTGCCCACGACGAGGCCCTGGACATGGCGGGCGTCGATGGTGTTGTTGTAGATACGCCGGTCGCTTTGTTCGCCGGGGTGGGTCAGCACGAAGATCGCCCGCGCGGCGTCCGCCAGGTCCGCGTCGCGGTCGGCGTGCGCCGCGACCAGCGCGCGCACAAGGCGCTCGTAGTGGCCGACCGGGTCCGCGAGGTAGGCGTCCAGTACCTCCGGACGAGCCAACTCCTCTTCCGGGCCGCCCGAGATTCTCCTGCGCACCGCGTCGATCAGCGCCTGGTACGAATCCTGGACTGCTCTGGAGGCCGTACCAGAGATACCCGCAGCCCCACCCGCCACAAGTGCGGTAGTGACCAGAGTGACAGGGTCCATGGACCGACTCCCTTCCACACGACAGCCGAGCACGCAGAAGCGCCGCAGAAGCACCGCAGAAGCGCCGCAGAAGCACGCAGAATGACGCATCGAGCACCCAGGGTAGATAGCCCAGAAGCGATATATGCCTTTAAGTGGATTTACGAGAAACGCATATCGAGATCGTGGTAAAAGACGCCTCGCTTCTCCGGGCGAGGAGCCTGGCGTTTCCGGAGGTGGCGGCCGGGGCCGGGGCCGGGCGGTTGCCGGACGGGACCGCGCTGGATGGCGAGCTCCCCGTCGAGTTGGGTGCTTGATGGCTTCTGTAGCCTGCCGTCAGCTGTGTGTCGGGGGGAGCTGTGTGTCGGGGGGAGCTGGCGTGGTGAACATCTTGTCCGTGGCCATCGGGGCTGGTTTCGGCTTGATAGGGGCCGTGTTCGGGTCATGGTTCACCGCGCGTCGGCAGGACCGCATGTGGTTGCGCGAACAGAAGCTGAAAGCCGGGGTCGGCTTCAACACGGCCGTGGTCCAGCTCATCGATCACCTTCGGGAAACACGGCTGAGTGACGACGGCGCCGGGGCCAACGAACTGGCGGGCCGGATGCAGGAGGCCCGGTCGGCGCTCTATCTGCTGTGCGACAACGACACCGTCGATCTCGCCGACGCACTCGCGGTCCGGGTCTGGGGTTCCCGCCCCAGCGAGGGCAGGGACGATCACAGGATTGAGCACAGGGAAACGCTGGATCTTCTGCGCCGCTTCACCCGCCAAGTCCGGCAGGAGATCGCCAGGACGTAGCCTCAGCGGGTTCTCCATTGGGGGGGACCGATACCGACAGACATGACGGTTGATGTTGAAACCCGTTGGCTCTCAACAGTGAGGCTCACCTGATGAACCAACACCCGGTGACCCTGGACAAGATCACTTCGGCGGATTGGCCGACCATTCACTCGTGGGCGTGTCTGTCGGAGGTTTGCCGCTATCAGACATGGGGGCCGAACACGGAGGACGAGACACGGGACTTCGTGGAAGACGCGGTCAAAGCCTAGTCGGACAGCCCCCAACGCCGGTTCGCCTATGTGGCCCGCCTCGGGCGGGAAGCGGTGGGCATGGGGGAACTGCGTGTTCGCAGTGACATCCAGCGTCAGGCCGAGGTCTCCTATGTCGTGCATCCGCGAGTATGGGGCAAGGGGATCGGGACAGAGATCGCGCGGCAGCTTCTCGCCTCTGGCTTCGGCGAGTTGGGGCTCCATCGGATCTACGGAACCTGTGACCCGCGGAATCTCGGCTCTGCCCGGATACTGGCCAAGCTCGGCATGACCTATGAGGGATGCCTGCGTCACACGCATCTGATTGGCGACGGCTGGCGAGACTCTCTGATCTTCAGCCTCCTCGAAGAGGAATGGCGGCCAACCGCGCAGAGCACCGCTCGGGACGAGTGACCTGTTCTGTCGCACAGCCCGGCCGGGGCTGAGAACAGGCCTCGTACCTCCGCCCTGCTGAGGAGCCGGACCGCCATCCACACGCGCGGCGGAGCCTCGGCCAGTACGCGAACTCGTACGGTCATGGTTCCCAACAGTGTTCCCCCATTACCCCTTCGGCGCCCGGCTCGGCGGTGATGCCCTGGCTGCCCGGCCGGGCGGGCCGCGTGTACCTGTCAGGCGGTCTCCCTCAGCCGCGGGGAGGAGTCCTCCACCCGCAACACATACGCCGCAGCGCCGGCGTAGAAAGCCTCGACGACAAGAACGGCGATCAGCAGCGCATGGGGCCACCCATCCGCCACGATGCTGACCACGCGTCCCACAGCCAGGCCGCTCATGAAGGTGAACAGCGTGACGAGCGAAGTCCTGGTGTAACGCGTGTTGGCGGCTCCCAGACAGAACAGGATCGCCACGGCTACGAACAGTGACCCGGAACCGCTCCTGAAAAGGTTCGCCTCCGACGGCGACTGGATGTCGACCCCGTAGACGTCGAGCAGGAAGCGGGGAACCAAGAGATAGATCAACCCGATCACGCCGAGCCCGAGACCCGCGGAACCAAGAACCACCTTCTTCAGGCTCATCGTTCTGATACCTCCGGTTTGGGAGCTCATCGAAGAAGCTCCAGAACATGCGGCAAGAACCGAACATGCGGCAAGAACTGCTCGTGGTGTGGGAAGACGCCGCCACGGCCGGCATGGGGTAGATCCGAAGTGAGGCGTTCGGCGCCCGGCCAACGACGAGATCCACCCGGCCCGCCAAGAGCCATCAGAAACGGCCTAGGCGACGGCCTGCCCCTTTTCCGCCCCCTCCACGGTCAGCACGATCTTGCCGGTAGTACGACGGGTCTCGCCGAGGGCATGGGCCTTGGCGGCCTCGCCGAGCGGGAAGGTGGCCTCGACGTGAGCGCGCAGGGCGCCGGTTTCGACGAGGCGGGCGATGGCCTGCATGCCGCCGTGGTCGGCCTCGACGAGGAGGGACTCGAAGCGGATGCCCCGCTCGGCGATCTTCGCCAGCTCGTCGGGTCCTACGGGCACCGGCAGGATCGAGATCAGCGTGCCGCCCGGGCGCAGGACGGCGAGGGAGCGGGCGCGGCCTTCGGTGTCGACCGAGATCGGGTCGAGGACCACGTCGATGTCCGTGACGGCCTCGGCGATGTCGACGGTGGTGTAGTCGATGGCCTCGTCAGCTCCCAGGGAACGCAGGAAGTCGTGCTTGGCGGCGCTGGCGGTGCCGATGACGTACGCGCCGCGGGACTTGGCGATCTGGACGGCGAGGTGACCGACTCCGCCGGCGGCCGCGTGGATGAGGACGCGTTGTCCGGGCTGGACATCGGCGGTGTCGACGAGGGCCTGGTAGGCGGTGAGGGACGCGAGCGGCAGGGCACCGGCCTGGATGTGGTCGATGCCGGCCGGCTTGTGAGTGAAGGAGCGAGCGGGGGCGGTCACGTACTCCGCGTGGGAGCCGACCCCGTCGGGGTAGGGCAGCATGCCGAAGACCTCGTCACCCGGCTTGAAGAGGGTGACGCCGATACCGACGGCCTCGACGACCCCGGAGACGTCCCAGCCGAGGACGAGCGGCAGGCGGTCGATGGTCCGGGGCTGGGCGCGGTTTCCCCAGTCGGTCGGGTTGACGCCCGCTGCTCGGACGGCGACCAGGATCTCGCTCAGACCCGGAACGGGCCGGGGAAGTTCGACCTCCTTGAGTACCTCGGGGGATCCGTGGGTCTCCTGGAGGATGGCTCGCATGGTGGCGGTGCTGGAATTCGTCATGGGTCCAGCTTGACCGTCATCGCGGCCCACTACCATGGCATGAATGCCAACTTCCGACGGGATTCTGCCATGACTCGCGTTCACCGCATCGTCGTCCTCGCCGTCGACGGGGTGTATCCCTTCGAGCTCGGCATTCCCAGCCGGGTCTTCGAGGCCGTCGACGGCCGCTACGAGGTCCTCACCTGCACCATCGACGGCCGTCCGGTCCGCACCAACTCCGACTTCTCCATCACCGTCGAGCACGGTCCGGAGGCACTGCGCATCGCCGACACCGTCGTCATCCCGCCTTTCATCCCCACCGTGGCCGCTCAGGAAGTGCCGCCGGCCGTGGTCGAGGCGCTCGTCTCCGTGGCTCCCGGCACGCGACTCGTGTCGATCTGCACCGGCGCTTTCGTCCTGGCCGCCGCCGGCCTCCTCGACGGCCGGCCCGCCACCACCCACTGGGCGGTCGCCGACCTCTTCCGTGCGCGGTTCCCCCAGGTCGAACTGGATCCCGACGTCCTGTTCATCGACGACGGGGACGTGCTGACCTCGGCCGGCGCCGCCTCCGGGCTCGACGTCTGCCTGCACATCATCCGCAAGGACCACGGCAGCGAAGTCGCCAACCAGGTGGCTCGTCTGTGCGTCACCCCTCCATGGCGCGACGGAGGGCAGGCGCAGTACATCCAGCACCCGGTCCCCGAGAGCACGGCCACCGGAACGGCCGGCGCCCGCCAGTGGGCGCTGGAGCACCTCCACGAGCCCCTGGCCCTGGGGGACCTCGCCGAGCGTTCCCGCATGAGCTTGCGCACCTTCGCCCGCCGGTTCACCGAGGAGGTGGGCATGAGCCCGGGACGCTGGCTCATCCAGCAGCGCGTCGACCGGGCACGTCACCTCCTGGAAACCACCGAGCTGCCAGTGGACGAGATCGCCGGCCAGGTCGGCTTCGCCGGCGGCACCTCGCTGCGGGAACACCTGCATACCGCCGTAGGCGTCTCACCGCTCGCCTACCGGCGCACCTTCCGCGGTCCCCTGGCATCCGACCCGCCGGCCACCACCGCACACACCGCTGCGCGAACGCGGCGATGAACCGACCCCGTCGCCGCCTCCGTCGCACTACATGTTGATCATGTGTCCGGCGAGGCCGTGCACGGCCTCCTTGACTGCCTCGCACGGCGTTGCGTGCCGGCGCGCGAACCGGCTGTCGGACTCGTGATCGGCGGGTTGTCACCCTCAGCAGCGACCCCCACGGCAGGGTCAAAACGGCGTGTTGATGATCTGTGAGCCTCTGGGGTATGACCCGCCCGGAGACGCTGAAGACGAGCCCTCGTCACGCGCGGTGAGGCCCGCCTCCGGGTGATCCCTCCGGCCGGCTCAGCCGCCCACGACCGGCAGCTCCAGCACCCCGGTCGCGCCCGGTGCGCTCACCACCGTCACCGGTTTGACTCCCCGGTTCCCGGAGTACGCGTCGTCGCTCGCCGCGATCACGAACTGCAGCCGGTGCCCCTTCTCGTACCGGTGGACGACCCCCGGCAGCGTCACCGTGAACGGCTTCGTGACATCGGGCACCCGCACCGGGGCGACCAGCCGGTGGGCGAGCGCCTTCGTCTCGTCGGGCGCGATGTCGTAGATCTTGGCGAACAGAACCAGCTTGTCCGCCGCGTCGCCGGAGCCCTGGGTGCGCTCGGCCGCCGGCGAACTCACCTCGAGGGTCACCTTCGGAGCACCCACGACATCGAGGGTCCGGGTCAGCGGCGCACTGGTCCAACCGGCGTAGGTGCCCTCGGTGTCGTACGGCGCCGAGTCCGGAAGCCCGAGGAAACCGGCCAGCGAGGTCTCCGAATGGCTCGTGGAGACAAGCAAGTTGTTGCCGTACGACCGACTCCCCCGCGTCACTTTCCGGCTGTTGTCGACGAGCTTTCCGTCGCCGGAGAGGTAGAACGTCTGGCTGAGCCCGGGGAGACCCCCGGCGGTGGCGTAGGTGTGGTCCGGGTCGGTGATCCAGTCGCGGTAGTAGGCGAAGGCAGGACCGGTGTCGACGTTCTGCTTGTGCAGGTACCGGTCGAACCAGGCGAGGATCCGCCGGCCCACATAGCTGGACTCCAAGTTGCCCTGGGCGAAGCTGAGTTCACCGGCAGCCGGATTGGTGAACCCGCCGCTGTGGCCCCAGGACTGCCAGATCATCTTGGCGGTCGTGCCCTGCGCCTTGAGCGTCTTGTACGTCGCGGTGGCCTCGTTGAGGTTGAAGAGGCTGTCGGCCTGCCCCTGGACCAGCAGGGTGGGTGCCTTGACGCGGCTCAGGTACGACACCGGCGAGACGCTGTGCGAGTAGTCGAGGAACTCGGCCGTGCGGTGCGCCGGATAGCTGCCGGAGTTGAGCGTGCGGACGGTGTCGCAGGCCTTGGTGACGAAGTGCAGACAGTCGAGGGAGTTGATGCGGGACAGGTCGAGATTGATTGTGGTGAGCGGCTGACTCTCGCCGGTGAGATAGAGGGCGTTGGCAAACTGCCACTTGAAGGCACCGGGGACGCTTCCACTGTCAGTGACACTGTTGGGGGCCAGGGAGTACGCCAGGTCGTTCCAGGTGATCATCGGCACCAGCGCGTCCACCCGGTGGTCCACGGACGCGGTCGCCAGCTGGATCGCGCCGCCGTAGGAGCCGCCGATCATGCCGACGCGCGGGTCGCCGGGACCGTCGAGGGTGTATCGCTTGTTGGACCTCTGTGGTGAGTCGAGCAACGATCTTTACGTCTCGCTCCATTGTTGTAGATAGGGACTCAGCGGCACGCGCGACATCCAAGGGGCCGAGTATGGCGATGCGTCGTGCCCGCTCAGCCATGCGGACTGCGGCCACTCGAAGGGTTTCCAGCGCCGCTGAATCGGAAGGCTGATGTGGACGGACGTCCCATCGACAACGACGCCCTAGCCGAGGCGACAGCAGAGTTCCAGCGCCGGAATCGAGACCTCACAAACCTCGTGACGTCGTATCGGGCACAAGGGCGAGACCTGCGTGAATTGGATGGACACCCAGTGCTCCGTGCAGCGCTGGAGAGCATGCAGCAGTACCGTCAGGTCTCCAGCGCCGCTCGTGATGCATTTACAGAAAACTTTGAACGACTCTCAGCAGCGTCGGAGCAAGCGTTCCCGGTGGGAGCAGAACCATCTTGAGCCGGGAACAGCATGAAATCGACCGGCAGGCGTTCACACGTGCAGCCCGTACGGCGCTGAGCACGCCGCCCCCGCTCTCGACGTCGACTGAGACCAGAACTGAGACCTCTGACACGGGCAGCAGGCTCACCCGGCGTCGCAATCACACTCACTGAACGACAAAACCCCAGGTCGGAAGCGTTTCCGACCCGGGGTTCGATAGAGCCGCCTTCGGGATTCGAACCCGAGACCTACGCATTACGAGTGCGTTGCTCTGGCCATCTGAGCTAAGGCGGCGCGCCGTCCGCACTATGGTGCGATCAGCAACGTCGGTAAGTCTACACAGTTTCCGAGGGTGCTCCGAACACCCCCCGGAGGGCTCCAGACGGCCCACCCCGAGGCCCCCTCAGCCGTCTCCTCACACCGGTGACCACCCACGCATGAACGCGCATGAACGCGCATGAACACGCCCCCCACTACGCGCACCGCTTCCCCTCCACCGGCGACACCCCCCGCAACAGATACGCGTTGATCGCATCGTCGATGCACCCGCTGCCCCGCCCGTACGCCGTGTGGCCGTCGCCCTCATAGGTCAGGAGGCGGGCCGAGGTGAGCTGGTCGGAGAGGGAACGGGCCCAGCGGTACGGGGTCGCCGGGTCGCGGGTCGTGCCGACGACCACGATCGGGGATGCGCCCTTCGCCTCGATGCGGTGCGGCTCGCCCGTCGGCCGGACCGGCCAGTACGCGCAGCTCAGTGAGGACCAGGCCATGACCTCGCCGAAGACGGGGGACGCCTTCTCGAAGGAGGGCAGCGCCTCCCGCACCTGCTCTGGGGTGGAGAACGCCGCCGGGAGGTCGAGGCAGTTCACGGCCGCGTTGGCGAACATCAGGTTCGAGTAGCGGCCGTCGGCGTCCCGCTCGTAGTAGCTGTCGGCGAGGAGCAGCAGGCCCGCGCCGTCCTTGTCCTGCATCGCGGAGGTCAGCGACTCGCGCAGTTGCGGCCACGTGCTCTCGTCGTACATCGCGGCGATCACGCCGGTCGTGGCGAGGGCCTCGCCCAGTTTGCGGCCGTCCGCGTCGCCGGTCGGGATCGGTGACGCGTCGAGGCGGCGGAAGAACGCCTTCAGGTTGGCGCCGACCGCGCTCTCCCGCGTACCCAGCGGGCAGTCCGGCTGGCGTACGCAGTCCTTCGCGAAGGCCTCGAACGCCGTTTCGAAGCCCGCCGTCTGGTCGAGGCTCAGTCGGCTCGCGGACAGGGAGGGGTCCATCGCGCCGTCCAGGACGAGCCGGCCCACGCGGTCCGGGAAGAGACCCGCGTACGTCGCCCCGAGGAAGGTTCCGTACGACGCTCCGACGTACGTCAGTCGCCGGTCGCCCAGCGCCGCCCGCAGGATGTCCATGTCGCGGGCCGCCTCCACCGTGGACACGTGCCGCAGCAGCTTGGGCGAGTTGCTGCCGCAGCCCTCGGCGAACTTCTTGTACTCGCCCACCAGTTCGTCCGTCTCGCGGGCGTTGTCGGGGGTCGTGTCCGTCTGTGTGTACGCGTCCATCTCGCGGCCGTTCAGGCACTTGATCGGTTCGCTGTGTGCCACCCCGCGCGGGTCGACCGCGACCATGTCGTAGCGCGCGCGGACCTTGGCCGGGTAGCCGATGCCCGCGTACGCCTGCACGTACCCGACCGCCGAACCACCCGGTCCACCCGGGTTGACCAGCAGCGAGCCGAGCGCCCTGCCCCCACCGGTGGCCTTCTTGCGGGAGACGGCGAGGCTGACGTCACCCTTGGAAGGAGCCGCGTAGTCGAGGGGCGCCTTCATCGTGGCGCACTGGAAACCGGCGACCCCGCACGACCGCCAGCTCAGCTTCTGCGCGTAGTACGGCGCGAGCCCGGCCGACCCGGTGTCCGCCGACGAACTCGCCGCGCTCGTCGAACTCCCTGTGGAACAGGCGGAGACGAGCAGCGCGGCGACCGCGAGCAGTGTCCAGGTCTGACGGGGAATGCGCCTCATGTGCATTCACCGAGCGTAACCCTGGGAAGCCGCACGGATACCCTCCGTCCACAATATGACTCATACGAGTTACCAGCCCCCAGGCTCCAGCCCCAGGCCCGAGCCCTCACCCCCCAGATTCGAGCCCTCACCCCCCAGCCCCGAGCCGGCGGTCTGCCTCAGCCCGCTCTCAGTGCCAGCGTCATCGCCTCCACCGCCAGCAGGGGCGCCACATTGCGGTCGAGCGCGTCGCGGCACGCGGCGATCGCGTCGATGCGGCGGAGCGTGGACTCCGGTGAGCCGGCGCGGGCCAGGCGCTCGAGGGTGTCCTCGGCCTCCGTGTTGGCGATCGCCAGGCGGGAACCCAACTGGAGGGCGAGAACGTCACGGTAGAAGCCGGTGAGGTCGATCAGGGCCAGGTCGAGGGTGTCGCGCTGCGTACGCGTTCTCCGGCGCTTCTGACGGTCCTCCAGCTCCTTCATCACGCCCGCCGTGCCGCGCGGCATCCGCCCGCCCTGGGCCGCTCCGAGCGCCGCCTTCAGCTCGTCCGCCTCCTTGACGTCGACCTCTTCGGCGAGCTGCTTGGCGTCCTCCGCCGCCGAGTCGATCAGCTCCTGGGCCGCCTTCAGACAGCCGCCGACGTCCTGGACGCGGAGCGGCAGTCTGAGTACGGCGGCCCGCCGCTCCCGGGCACGCGCGTCCGTGGCCAGCCGACGGGCGCGGCCGATGTGGCCCTGGGTCGCCCGGGCCGCGTTGTGCGCGACGTCCGGCTCGATACCGTCCCGGCGGATGAGGATGTCGGCCACCGCCTCCACCGGCGGGGTGCGCAGGGTGAGGAGACGGCAGCGGGAGCGGATCGTGGGCAGTACGTCCTCGATGGACGGGGCGCACAGCATCCACACCGTGCGCGGCGCGGGCTCCTCGACAGCCTTGAGCAGCACGTTGCCGGCGCCCTCCGTCAGCCGGTCCGCGTCCTCGAGGACGATGACCTGCCAGCGTCCGACGGCCGGTGACAACTGGGCCCGCCGGACCAGTGAGCGGGTCTCCTTTACGCCGATGGAGAGCAGGTCCGTACGGACGATCTCCACGTCGGCGTGGGTGCCCGCCAGGCTTGTGTGGCAGCCGTCGCAGAACCCGCAGCCGGGGATTCCGCCGAGGGCACGGTCGGGGCTCACGCACTGGAGCGCGGCGGCGAAGGCGCGGGCCGCCGTGGACCGGCCGGAGCCGGGCGGGCCGGTGAAGAGCCAGGCGTGTGTCATCTTCGACGCGTCGGGCAGGGGCTCGTCCGCGGCGACGGCGGTGACCAGGGCGTCGGCGTCCCGCGCGGCGGCCTCCAGCTGCGCGCTCACCTTCTCCTGGCCCACCAGGTCGTCCCACACCGGCATGGGAGCACCACCCTTCCGTCACGCCATCGCGCGACACCGTCCCAGCACGCCGTTTCGTCACGGCTTGCCGCACGGAGTCCATTGTGCGGGGCCCCACTGACAACGACCCCACCTGCAACGAGCTCACCTGCAACGAGCCTCGCAGGCGAACGAACCCCGCTCTCAGCGGCGCCGCCCGCCTCGCCCGCGTCCCTCGTCCCGGTCGTCGTCCGCGTGCGGCCCGAGCAGTTCGTCGGCCAGCGTCGGCAAGTCGTCCAGCGGAGTCTCCTCCGCCCAGTCGGAGCGCGGGCGCCGACGCGGGGTGCCGTCGGCGTCGAGCTGGGGCAGCTCCCGCGTACGGTCCTCGCCGGTCCCGGACGGATCGTCCACCCGCTCGTCCCGGAAGAACCCCGGCGGCACGCGATCCGCCGGCGCGCTCTCCTGCCGACCCGCCCTGTCCTCACGTACGGGAGGCAGCACAGCCGTCTCGTCCGCCGCACCCGGCACCACGGGCGGCAGCACAGCCGTCTCGTCGGCGGCACCCGGAGGCACGGCCGGCAGCACAGCCGTCTCGTCCGCGGCACCCGGCACGACGGGCGGAAGAACAGCCGTCTCGTCGGCCGCCCCCGGAGGCACCGGCGGCTTCTGCAGCCTGGTCGTCACCTCCGCGTCGGGTCCACCGGACCGACCGCCACCCGCCACCGCACCGGAACCCACGGCCCCAGCCGCACGCGTGCCCGTGCCCGCACCGAAGCCACTACCCGCGTCAGCACCCGCACCCGTAGCCGTGCCCTCGGCGGCAGCCGGAGCAGCCGCAGAAGCCGCCGTAGCGGCAGTTGCCGCTGCAGCCTCCGCCGCTGCCGCCGAGGCCTTCGCGGCGGCCGCGGCCGCCGCCTCCGCGACCCGGCGCCGCTCGGCCTCCGCCCGGACCAGTGCCTCCTCGGCCTTGCGCTGCTTCTCCAGGCGGCGTTCCTCCGCCTCCGCGTGGAGGCGGGCCTCCTCCTCGGCCTGCTTGCGCCGGCGGTCCTCCTCGGCCTTGCGGCGGGCCTCGGCCTCGGCCCGGGCCTTCTCCTCGGCGAGCAGGCGCGCCCGCTCCTCCTCGGCACGGCGGCGCGCGTCCTCGGCCCGCTGCCGGGCCTCCTCGGCCTGGCGTTCGGCCTCGCGGCGCTGCGCCTCCTCCAGCTCGCGGCGCTTGCGCTCCTCCTCCTCGGCGCGCAGCCGGGCCAGCGTCTCCTGGCGCTCGCGCTCGATCCGCTCCTCCTCGGCCTTGCGCGCGGCCTCTTCCTCCGCCTTGCGCCTGGCCTCCTCCTCGGCCGCCTTGCGGGCCTCCTCCTGGGCCTTCACCTCGGCCTCGGACAGGGGCAGCATGAGGTCGAGCCGGTGGCGGACGACCGCCGTGACGGCCTCGGGCTCCTGGGCCGCGTCCACAACCAGGTAACGGCCCGGGTCGGAGGCGGCCAGGGTCAGGAAACCGGAGCGCACGCGCTCGTGGAACTCGGCCGGCTCCGACTCCAGCCGGTCCGGCGCCTCGGTGAACCGCTCGCGGGCGGCCTCCGGGGAGACGTCGAGCAGGACGGTCAGATGCGGGACGAGGCCGTCGGTCGCCCAGCGCGAGATACGGGCGATCTCCGTCGGGGAGAGGTCCCTGCCCGCGCCCTGATAGGCCACCGACGAGTCGATGTACCGGTCGGAGACGACGACCGCGCCCCGCTCGAGGGCGGGCCGTACGACCGTGTCGACGTGCTCCGCGCGGTCCGCCGCGTACAGCAGCGCCTCCGCGCGGTGCGAGAGTCCGGCGCTCGAGACGTCCAGCAGGATCGAGCGCAGCCGCTTGCCGACCGGGGTCGCCCCCGGCTCGCGTGTGACCACGACTTCGTGGCCCTTGGCCCTTATCCACTCGGCCAGGGCCTCCGCCTGGGTGGACTTGCCGGCGCCGTCGCCGCCCTCCAGGGCGATGAAGAAGCCGGTCGCGGCGGGTGCCTGCGCGGGGTCGTCGCCGCCGCGCACCGCGTCCCGCAGGTCGTGCCGCAGCGGTACGCCGGACCGGTCGTCGGCCTTGGCGAGGACCAGCGCGGCCACCGGCAGCAGCAGCGCGCCCACCAGCATCAGCGTGAACGCCGCGCCGCCGTGCGCGAACACGAACTTGCCGTTCTCCAGGCTGCGCGGCCCGATGAGGCCGGCCACCAGGGGCGCGATCAGCACGGCCAGCGCCACGGACACCCGTACGACCGCGTGCAGGTGCTCGGTCAGCCGGGCCCGCCGCTGGTCCTCGGTCTCCTGGTCGAGCAGTGTGTGCGCGGTGTTGGCGGCGACGCCCGCGCCGATGCCCGCGAGGGCGAAGACCAGCAGCACCGTCGTCACGTCCGGGACCAGCCCGGCGGCGAGCAGCGCGATGCCGGTGAATGCGACGGCCAGCGCGAGAAGCCGGCGCCGCGACAGCGGCACCAGCACCTTCGGCGCCGTACGGATGCCGACGACCGTGCCGCCGGTCAGGGCGAGGAACAGCAGCGCGAACAGCACCGGGCCGCCGCCGAGGTCCTGGGCGTGCCGTACGGCCACGGAGCCGGCCGCCGCGACCGCGCCGGAGATGGCCGCGCAGACCAGCACGAGCAGCGGGATCGCGCCCGTGCGGCCCTTGTCGGTGGCCGTGCCGTACTTGGGGCGGCGTAGGCCTTCGAGCGGTGACCGCGCGCGCGGGGTGCGTGCGTCGGGCAGTTCCAGGGCGGTGAGCACGGAGAGCGAGGCGGCGAACAGTCCGGCCGCGACGTACGACCCGAAGGCCGCCTGGTGCCGGGCGAACCAGTCGATCCCGGTGCCCAGCAGGTTGTTGACCAGCCCGGCGACGAGGAGCGCGGCGCCGGCGAGCGGCAGCGCGACGAAGGTCGTACGCAGGGACAGGCGTCGCAGGGCGTCCATGTGGTCCGGCAGCGGGCGGACCGTCGCCCCCTCCGGGGGAGGCGTGGGCAGCAGCGCGGGCGCCGCGCTCTCCCGGCACACCGTCCAGAAACGCTCGGCGACGCCCGCCACGAAGGCGGTGACCAGGAGGATGGCGAGGGCGTTGTCCGGCGTCCAGTCGATCCACAAGGGCGCGATGATCATGAGTACGGCGCGCAGTCCGTCGGCGCCGACCATGGTCCAGCGGCGGTCGAGCGGGCCCTCCTGCGCGGTGAGCGACGTGAGCGGACCGAGCAGTACGGCGCCGAAGAGCAGCGTGGCCAGTACGCGCGCGCCGAACACGGCGGTCACAGCGAGCGCCGCGCCCCGGTAGCCTCCGCCGAACGAACCCTCGGCGATGGCCGCCTGGAGGACCAGGACCACCAAGACCAGCAGCGCGAGCGCGTCACCGACACCGCCCACCAACTGCGCGCTCCACAGCCTCTTCAGCTGGGGCTGGCGCAGCAGGGCACGGACGGCGCGTTCGCGGGAGTCCGCGACCAGGGCGTCGTCGGGGGCCTGGTGGGTGGCCGTTGGCAGCTCGGCTGGCGTCATGCTTTCAGCCTATCGGCAGCCACCGACAGCCCGAAGTGGCCGTCCGGACGTGAGACCGCCCCGTCACCTGATGGGTGCGGGGCGGTCTTTTCGCGAAGCTCGCGCGAAGGCGAAGTGAAGATCACTTGCCTCCATGCGTTTGCCGGCTCAGTCCTCGGCCGTGGCCCTCGCGGCGGTCGCTTTCTTGGCCGGAGCCTTCTTCGCGGCCGTCTTCTTGGCCGCGGTCGTCTTCGCGGCTGTCGTCTTCGCGGCCGTCGTCTTCTTGGCGGCGGCGGTCTTCGTCGTGGTGGCCTTCTTGGCGGGGGCCTTCTTCGCCGGCGCCTTCTTCGCGGTCTTCTTGGCCGGCGCCTTGGCGCGCTTCTCGGCGAGCAGCTCGTAGCCGCGCTCCGGGGTGATCTCCTCGACGCTGTCGCCGGAGCGCAGGGTCGCGTTGCTCTCGCCGTCGGTGACGTACGGCCCGAAGCGGCCGTCCTTGACGACCACCGGCTTTCCGCTGACCGGGTCGGTGCCCAGTTCCTTCAGCGGCGGCTTGGCGGCGGCCCGGCCGCGCTGCTTGGGCTGGGAGTAGATCTCCAGCGCCTCTTCGAGGGTGATCGTGAAGAGCTGGTCCTCGGTCTGCAGGGACCGCGAGTCCGTGCCCTTCTTCAGGTACGGGCCGTAGCGGCCGTTCTGCGCGGTGATCTCCACACCCTCGGCGTCCGCGCCGACGACCCTGGGCAGGGACATCAGCTTGAGCGCGTCCGCCAGCGTCACCGTGTCCAGGGACATCGACTTGAACAGCGAGGCCGTACGCGGCTTCACGGCGTTCTTGCCGGTCTTCGGGGTGCCCTCGGGGAGCACCTCGGTGACGTACGGGCCGTAGCGGCCGTCCCTGGCGATGATCTGGTGGCCGGACTCGGGGTCGGCGCCCAGCTCGAAGTCGCCGCTCGGCTTGGCGAGCAGCTCCTCCGCCAGTTCGATCGACAGCTCGTCGGGCGCGAGGTCCTCCTGCACGTCCGCGCGCTGGTGGTTCTCGGAGTCCTTCTCGCCGCGCTCGATGTACGGGCCGTAGCGTCCCACGCGCAGCACGATGCCGTTGCCCACCGGGAACGACGACACCTCGCGCGCGTCGATCGCGCCCAGGTCGGTCACCAGTTCCTTGAGACCGCCGAGGTGGTCCCCGTCGCCGTTGCCCGCGTCGGCCGCGCCGCCGATGGCGGGAGCGCCGTCCGCGCCCTCGCCGAAGTAGAAGCGCTTCAGCCACGGCACGGACTGGGCCTCGCCGCGGGCGATGCGGTCGAGGTCGTCCTCCATGCGGGCGGTGAAGTCGTAGTCGACGAGCCGCCCGAAGTGCTTCTCCAGGAGGTTGACGACGGCGAAGGACAGGAAGGACGGCACGAGGGCCGTGCCCTTCTTGAAGACATAGCCGCGGTCGAGGATGGTCCCGATGATCGACGCGTACGTCGACGGGCGGCCGATCTCGCGCTCCTCGAGCTCCTTGACCAGGGACGCCTCGGTGTAGCGGGCCGGGGGCTTGGTGGCGTGCCCGTCGACCGTGATCTCCTCGGCGGACAGGGCGTCGCCCTCGTTCACCTGGGGCAGGCGCTTCTCGCGGTCGTCCAGCTCGGCGTTCGGATCGTCGGCGCCCTCGACGTACGCCTTCAGGAAGCCGTGGAAGGTGATCGTCTTGCCGGAGGCGCTGAACTCGGCGTCCCGGCCGTCGGCGGACGCGCCCGCGATCTTCACGGTGACCGAGTTGCCGACCGCGTCCTTCATCTGGGAGGCGACCGTGCGCTTCCAGATCAGCTCGTAGAGCCGGAACTGGTCGCCGGTCAGGCCCGTCTCCGCCGGGGTGCGGAAACGATCACCCGACGGGCGGATCGCCTCGTGCGCCTCCTGCGCGTTCTTGACCTTCCCGGCGTACGTCCGGGGGGCCGAGGGCAGGTAGTCGGCGCCGTACAGCTGGGTGACCTGGGCACGGGCGGCGGCGATCGCCGTGTCCGACAGGGTCGTGGAGTCCGTACGCATATAGGTGATGAAGCCGTTCTCGTACAGCTTCTGCGCCACCTGCATGGTCGCCTTCGCGCCGAAGCCGAGCTTGCGGCTGGCCTCCTGCTGGAGCGTCGTCGTACGGAACGGGGCGTACGGCGAGCGGCGGTACGGCTTCGACTCGACCGAGCGGACGGCGAAGCGGGTGTCCGCCAGGGCTGCGGCCAGGGCGCGGGCGTTCGCCTCGTCCAGGTGGAGGGTGTTCGCGCTCTTCAGTTGTCCCAGGGAGTCGAAGTCACGGCCCTGCGCGACTCGCCTGCCGTCGACGGCCGTGAGTCGGGCGACCAGCGACGACGGGTCCGACGGGTCACCGGCGCGGCCGGTCGCGAAGGTTCCCGTCAGGTCCCAGTACTCAGCAGAACGGAAAGCGATGCGCTCGCGTTCCCGCTCGACCACAAGTCGGGTCGCGACCGACTGGACACGGCCGGCCGACAGGCGCGGCATGACCTTCTTCCACAGGACCGGCGAGACCTCGTAGCCGTAGAGACGGTCGAGGATGCGGCGGGTCTCCTGGGCGTCGACCAGCTTCTGGTTCAGCTCGCGCGGGTTGGCGACGGCGGCCTGGATCGCGGCCTTGGTGATCTCGTGGAAGACCATCCGCTTGACCGGGACCTTGGGCTTCAGGACCTCCTGGAGGTGCCACGCGATGGCCTCGCCCTCGCGGTCCTCATCGGTGGCGAGGAAGAGTTCGTCGGACTCCTTCAGCAGGTCCTTGAGCTTCTTGACCTGGGCCCTCTTGTCCGCGTTGACCACGTAGATCGGCTGGAAGTCGTGTTCGACGTCCACCCCGAGGCGGCGCACCTCGCCGGTGTACTGCTCGGGCACCTCGGCGGCGCCGTTGGGGAGGTCGCGGATGTGCCCGACGCTCGCCTCGACGACGTATCCGGGGCCGAGATAGCCCTTGATCGTCTTCGCCTTGGCAGGCGACTCGACGATGACGAGTCGGCGGCCGCCCTGTGCGGTCTCGCTGGTCGGGGACAACTTCGCTCTTCTCTCCGGTCGACACTCGGGGTCTCCCCCGGCCTTGCTCCCGGGGTCGGGTCATGCTGACGCTGCGGAGTGTGACGGTACATCCCGCCCCCGTGTCAAACGGGAAAAGCCCGCAACGGCCACTCGAACGGTAACCCGACTACCGCCATTCCTGCCGCCCGGAGTATCGACCTGCCTCTCCGGACCCGATCGGAGGGCGAGCTACCGGTTACCGGCGCGGCCCGCGCGTGCGCGCCGTTCAGCTGTCTCTCGCGCACCTCACACGCGGGTGAGGCACCATGCGCCGACCCCGAGGGCGAGCAGCGCGGCGACGCTCGCGAGGACCGCCGATGCGACGGGGTTCACACCGTGGGCGACGGGTTCCCGGTGCCGCACCCGGGTCACGGTCCACATCAGCAGCCCGCTTCCGAACAGGGCGAACACCCCTCCCGCGAAGATCGCCGGTCCGCTCTCCATGCCCCCGCACGCCCTTTCGTCCCACCCGGGACTCCCCGGACCCGGGAGGCTGCCACGCCCGGGAAGCGTCCACGCGAACCCGAGGTGAACGGCGGGCGGACGGCGGCCACGGCGCCCCTCGATCACCCGCAGAGCGGCCCCGGAGGACGCGCGCGAAGGCGTCGGCCGACCACGGTCCGTCGCGGACGGCTCCCACTGATCTCACAACCTGTGGCACGCGCCCCGCCGCGAACCGGCCGCCGCAACTCGGCGTGAATATGCCGCCCGAACCTCGCCACCCCCACCCTCGGTACGCCGGAACAGACGCCGCGAGCGGCCGACCCGCACCGCCGCGCCACCCGCACGCTTCCCGACGCCTCGCGCGCCGCCCGCACGCCTCCCACTGCCGTACGGCGGCGGGGTACGCGACCTGCCGTACCCCCACCGGCCGCGGAGTCCCCTTCGGCGGTGGTCGTCCCGGCGTAGAGAACAGCCTCAAGGAGGCCGAACCGGCAGTCCAGCGCCGCACGGCACCGCGACGGCACCTCGCGGCGACTCCGCACCCCGGGGCGCGCTCACGCTTCCGACGGCTCCAGGAACCCCTGCTCCACCAGCAACCGGATCTGCGCGGGCGTCCGGTCCCGCAGCGACACCGGGTCCTCGCCGACCAGTTGGGCGATGGCGTCCAGAATCCGCCCGGCGCTCAGCGTGCCGTCGCACACGCCTGCGAAGCCCGCGCCGACCGTGTCCACCTTGGTGGCCCGGCGCATCCCGCGGTGCTGGCGCAGCACCACATGCTCCGGGTCCTCGGCGCCGGGCAGCCCGACCTGCTCCTGCACGACCTCGTCCGCCAGTCTGAAGTGCCCGGTGAGCAGGGCGGCGTCATCATGCGTGCGCAGGTAGTCCAGGCGTTCGAAGTGCGCCCGGATGACGTCCCCGAGCGGCTGTTCGACGGGATGCGGCCATTCCTCCACGGTGATCGACGGCTCGGCCGCCCCGGTCCTGCGCAGGGTGATCCAGCCGAACCCGACCGACTTCACCTTGCGCGCCTCGAACTCGTCCAGCCACGCGTCGTAGCGCGCCCGGTACTCCGCCGGGTCGGAGCGGTGGTCGCCGGCGTCGCGCAGCCACAGTTCGGCGTACTGCGTGACGTCCTGCACCTCGCGCTGCACGATCCAGGCATCGCACCCGCGCGGCACCCATGACCTCAGTCTGTCCTGCCAGTCCTCCCCCTCCACGTGCTGCCAGTTGGCGAGGAACTGTGCGAACCCGCCCTCGCGCAGCCGCTCCCCCGCCTCCTGAACGAGCGTGCGGCACAGATCGTCCCCGCCCATCCCGCCGTCCCGGTACGTGAGGCGCGCACCCGGCGAGATCACGAACGGCGGGTTGGAGACGATCAGGTCGTACGTCTCGTCCGCCCGGACCGGCTCGAACAGGGAACCCTCGCGCAGGTCGGCCGCGGGGACGCCGGACAGGGCGAGTGTCAGCGCGGTGATGTGCAGGGCGCGGGGGTTGAGGTCGGTCGCCGTCACGCGCGTGGCGTGCTGGGCGGCGTGCAGCGCCTGGATCCCGGAGCCGGTGCCGAGGTCGAGCGCGGAGGCGACCGGCGTACGGACGGTGATGCCGGCGAGGGTCGTGGAGGCGCCGCCCACCCCGAGGACGACGCCCTCGTCGTGGCTGCCGATGCCACCCGCCCCGCCGACCGCGCACCCGAGGTCGGACACGATGAACCAGTCCTCGCCGTCAGGGCCGCCGTAGGGCCGTACATCGACGGTGGCGGACAGCTCGCCCCCGTCCCCGGACACCAGCCAGCCGCTCGCCACGCAGTCGTCGACGGGCAGGACGCCCGCTACGCGCGCGTGGGGCACGGGCTGCTGCAGGAGGAACAGACGTACGAGCAGTTCGAGCGGCGTGTCGCCACGGGTCGCCCGGAGCGCGGGCACGGTCTCGCTGCGCGCCAGCGCGGCGTACGCGGGCGCGCCGAGCAGGTCGAGCAGCCCGTCGGCGGTGAAGTCGGCGGCCAGAAGGGCGTCCCGGAGGCGCGCGGCGACGTCGGGGCGGTCGGCGGAGGGCAGGGTGTGCTGGCTGGCGTTACTCACGCCCCCATTGTGTCCGCCCTGCCGCTTCCCCGCGCCCGCCTGTGGACAGACGGGCGCGGACATCCCGTAGGCCTGTGGAAAACCTTCGTCGAGGCGACGGGGTGTCCGGCCGTGAGGTCAGCTGGCCGTCGAGGCGGCCGAGGGGGAGGCGGATGTCGACTTGCAGCTCTCCTGCTTGGCCATCGCCTTGCCGACGTCGCCCTCCTCCAGGGCCTTGAGGGCGTCGTTCCCGCTCTGGCTGAGCTTGTCGAGCTGGGTGGCGACGCCCTTGAGGCCGTCGGCGAACTTCGCCTGGTTCTTGGTGTCGAGGCCGTCCACCTGGTTCTTCAGGCCGGCGTAGGAGGCCGCGATGTCGTTGAGTTCCTTGACGGCGTTGGTCTTCTTCGTCTCGCCGTCGTCGACGTTCGGCGCGCCTGCGGTGTTCACGGCCGCGCCGATCGCCTTGTAGGCGTCGGCCATGTCCTGGAAGGCCTGCGCGTCGGTCTTCTGGACGTCCGCCGGGGTGCTGTTGTCGGAGGTCTCCTTCTGGATCGCGGCGTTGGCGGCCTCGATCTTCTTCGCCTGCGGTTTCACCGCGTCGCACACCTGCTTGGCCCAGGCATCCAGCTTCTCGTTGCCGTCGTCGCTGCTGCATCCCGACAGCGCCAGTACCAGTACCGCACCGCCGGACAGTGCGACCGCGAGCTTCTTGTTCACCGGATTGGTCCCTTCCATGGCTCTCGGCCCCGGAACATACACGCCAACTGGGCGACACCGGCGTGACGGGAATCCGGTTCATATGCTATTGCAGCCATTTGCACCAAGAGAGAGAAGGCTCACGAAAATGGTGGGCCCCTCACGGCGAGCGGGCGGACGACGCGTCACCACGCGCCGCCCGCCCGCTCGTTGGCCTTTTCGTTGGCCTGTTCGCTCCGGTCCCGGCTACGAAACCACCGCGGGATCAGCCGACTTGGCCACCCGTTCCGCCTCCTCCGTGTCGTCGCCCCCGGCGACCCCGCGCCGTTTGGACACGTACACCGCGCCCACGATCACCGCGATCGCCAGGACGGCGATGAGGATGCGCAAACCGAGGTTCTTGTCGTCGCCGTAGCTGAACTTGACGATCGCGGGCGCGATGAGCAGCGCGACCAGGTTCATCACCTTCAGCAGCGGGTTGATGGCCGGACCCGCGGTGTCCTTGAACGGGTCGCCCACGGTGTCGCCGATGACGGTCGCCTCGTGGGCCTCGCTGCCCTTGCCGCCGTGGTGGCCGTCCTCCACCAGTTTCTTCGCGTTGTCCCACGCGCCACCGGAGTTGGCGAGGAACACCGCCATCAGCGTGCCGGCCCCGATCGCGCCCGCGAGGAACGCGCCGAGCGCGCCGACACCGAGCGTGAACCCGATGGCGATCGGCGCCAGGACGGCCAGCAGCCCGGGCGTGGCGAGTTCCCGGAGCGCGTCCTTGGTACAGATGTCTACGACGCGCCCGTACTCCGGTTTCTCGGTGTAGTTCATGATGCCGGGATGATCGCGGAACTGCCGCCGCACCTCGTAGACGACCGAACCCGCCGACCGGGAAACGGCGTTGATCGCCAGCCCGGAGAACAGGAAGACGACCGCCGCGCCGGCGATCAGACCGACCAGGTTGTTGGGCTGCGAGATGTCCATCACGAGGTTCATCGGCCCGCCCTCGCCGACCTTCTCGCCCACGTCGCGTGCGGCGGTCGTGATCGCGTCGCGGTACGACCCGAAGAGCGCCGAGGCGGCCAGGACGGCGGTGGCGATGGCGATGCCCTTGGTGATGGCCTTGGTGGTGTTGCCCACGGCGTCCAGGTCGGTGAGGACCTGCGCGCCCGCGCCCTCGACGTCGCCCGACATCTCGGCGATGCCCTGGGCGTTGTCGGAGACCGGCCCGAAGGTGTCCATCGCGACGATGACACCCACCGTGGTGAGCAGGCCGGTGCCGGCCAGTGCCACCGCGAACAGCGCCAGCATGATGGACGTACCGCCGAGGAGGAACGCCCCGTACACGCCGAGGCCGATCAACAGGGCGGTGTAGACGGCCGATTCGAGCCCGATGGAGATACCGGCGAGGACGACGGTGGCCGCGCCGGTCAGTGAGCTCTTGCCGATGTCCCGTACGGGCCGGCGGGTGGTCTCGGTGAAATAGCCGGTCAGTTGCTGGATCAGAGCCGCCAGCACGATCCCGATGGCCACCGCGAGGAGCGCGAGGATCCGCGGATCGCCGCCCTTGGCCGCGATCGCCGCGTCGGTGACCCCGTCCAGATCGGCGTACGACGACGGCAGGTAGACGAAGACGGCGATCGCGACGAGGACGAGCGAGATCACCGCGGAGATGAAGAAGCCGCGGTTGATCGCGCTCATGCCGCTGCGGTCGGAACGCCTCGGCGCCACCGCGAAGATGCCGATCATCGCCGTGAGTACCCCGATCGCGGGCACCAGGAGCGGGAAGGCGAGCCCCGCGTCGCCGAAGGCGGCCTTGCCGAGGATCAGCGCGGCGACCAGCGTCACGGCGTACGACTCGAAGAGGTCGGCCGCCATGCCCGCGCAGTCGCCCACGTTGTCGCCCACGTTGTCGGCGATGGTCGCGGCGTTGCGCGGATCGTCCTCCGGGATGCCCTGTTCGACCTTGCCGACCAGGTCGGCGCCGACGTCGGCGGCCTTGGTGAAAATGCCGCCGCCGACGCGCATGAACATGGCGATGAGGGCGGCGCCGAGGCCGAAGCCCTCGAGCACCTTCGGCGCGTCGGCCGCGTACACCAGGACCACGCAGGACGCGCCCAGCAGGCCGAGGCCCACCGTGAACATGCCGACGACGCCGCCCGTACGGAAAGCGATCTTCATCGCCTTGTGCGAGACGTCGGTGAGATCCTTTTCCGGCTCGCCTTCCGCCGGCGTCGCTTCCCGCGCCGCGGCCGCGACGCGCACATTGCTGCGCACGGCGAGCCACATGCCGATATAACCGGTGGCCGCCGAGAACGCCGCGCCGATCAAGAAGAACAGCGACCGTCCGGCGCGCTGATTCCAGTCGTCCGCGGGCAGCAGCATGAGCAGGAAGAAAACGATCACGGCGAATACGCCGAGTGTGCGCAACTGCCGTGCCAGATAGGCGTTCGCGCCTTCCTGGATGGCCTTCGCGATGTCCTTCATGCTGTCGGTGCCCTCGCCCGCCGCGAGCACCTGGCGCACCAGCACCCCGGCGACCACGAGCGCCGCCAGGGCGACGACGCCGATGACCATCACGATCATTCGGTTGTCGTCGGTCAGTACCGCGGCTGCGAAGGTTGTGGGTTGGTCGAACCGATGAGGGGTAGAAAGCCCCGCCATTCGTCCTCCTTGACGCTTGGGCTGAGCTCAAGATGTGGACGGGATTGTAGGTACCGCAAGCTGATCAAAACAGTACGCGGAAACGGAATAGATCGCCCCCTGCTATTCGGCAAATGATCGAAAGGAGATCGGCGGGTGATCCATTGACCCATATGGCGTAATGGCGCAGACGCATTCACGCTTGATCAAATTATCGCGCACCTGATCGTGAATATGTTCACTAATTCCGGAGGTCGCCGATAAAAACAACAAGGGCCCTGCTCAGCAGGGCCCTTGCGGTGGTACGGGGTGGTGTCGAGGGGCAGCTCAGGGGAGGAGCGTGGCCGGCGGCACGGTTGGCCAGCTCATGCGGATCGATCCGCCGTTCTCCCCAGCGGTGACCTCGACGTCGTCGACGAGGCCGCTGATGACCGCGAGGCCCATCTCGTCCTCCTCGGCATCCACGTCCACATCGCCGTCACCCGGAGCGTCGCCGGGAACGGAGCGGGGCGCCTCGTCGCCGACCTCGATGGAGAACAGCTTCTCCTCCTCGGTCAGCGTCACCCACACGGGCTCCGAGATCCCACCGCTCTGGTGCAGTCCGACGGCACGGGAGCAGGCCTCGCCGACGGCGAGTCGCACCTCGTCGAGTACGGCCTCGTCCACTCCGGCCCTGCGCGCCACCGCTGCCGCCACCAGACGGGCGGTCCTGACGTGCTCGGGCAGCGCGCTGAAGCGGAGTTCAACGGTGGCCATGCATCCCCCTCGGAATACGGGCGTGCGGTCAGGGGGCCGGGTCGCCGAGACCCGGACCCCCCGCGTTAACTTCTTCCGTCACGAACACGCATACGGGTGACCGCACGCGCGTCCGACGAACGGCCGTCAGTCGGTGGCCGCCACCGCTTCGTCGACCGAGGTGTGGATCGGGAACACCTTGGTGAGACCGGTGATGCGGAAGATCTTCAGAATGCGCTCCTGGTTGCAGACCAGGCGCAGCGAGCCCTCATGGGCACGCACACGCTTGAGGCCGCCGACCAGCACGCCGAGCCCGGTGGAGTCGAGGAAGTCGACACCCTCCATGTCGACGACGAGGTGGAAACTCCCGTCGTTGACCAGCTCGACCAGCTGCTCACGCAGCTTGGGCGCGGTATAAACGTCGATTTCTCCACCGACCTCGACGACCGTACGATCGCCGACGGTACGGGTCGACAGGGACAGGTCCACGGATCCTCCAGCACCTTGCTATCGAGCGGTCATCCCAAGGGACACCTCGGCAGAGTCCCCAGGACGGTTCGCCAGCCGCGATGGCATTCAATCACTTACCGCAGGGCGTGCACGACGCCTTGGGCCCATTGTCCGTCATGCCAGTGACACACTCGATGCCGATGGCCAAGAATCACCGATCCGAACGACCCTCGGCTTTCGCCGCCGGGCGACCCGATCCGGGCACGATCCTGGACCGGCTCGCCTCGGGGCCGAGCCGGGCTTCGCGCATCACTCATACGGAGCACTTGCCCCCACGTGCGGGCCGCCATGCAGTCTGGCCCGACCGGATTCGACCGGAGGTCATCGCCGCCGTCCAGGCCTGCGGGGTCGAACACCCCTGGGCCCACCAGGCACTGGCCGCCGAGCACGCCCTGGACGGCGACAACGTGATCGTCGCCACAGGCACCGCCTCGGGCAAGTCGCTCGCGTACCTCGTGCCGGTCCTCTCCCGCCTCCTGGACGGCTCCGAGGCACCCAACGGCCGTGGGGCGACCGCCCTCTACCTCGCCCCGACCAAGGCCCTCGCCGCAGACCAGCGACGAGCCGTGAAGGAACTTTCACAACCATTGGGAAACGCGGTACGCCCGGCCGTGTACGACGGCGACACGCCCCCCGAGGAACGCGAGTGGGTCCGTCAGTACGCGAACTACGTCCTCACCAACCCGGACATGCTGCACCGGGGGATACTGCCGTCCCACCCCCGCTGGTCCTCCTTCCTGAAGTCGCTGAAGTTCGTCGTCATCGACGAATGCCACACCTACCGCGGTGTCTTCGGCTCCCACGTCGCCCAGGTCCTGCGCCGGCTGCGCCGCCTGTGCGCCCGCTACGGCGCCTCCCCCGTCTTCCTGCTCGCCTCCGCCACGGCCGCCGAGCCGTCCGTCGCCGCGGGCCGTCTGACGGGCCTCCCGGTGGTCGAGGTCGCCGACGACGCCTCACCACGCGGTGAACTGGTGTTCGCCCTGTGGGAGCCCCCGCTCACCGACCTGCACGGCGAGAAGGGCGCCCCCGTCCGCCGTACGGCCACCGCGGAGACCGCCGACCTGCTGACCGACCTCACCGTCCAGGGCGTGCGCTCGGTGGCCTTCGTACGCTCCCGGCGCGGCGCCGAGCTGATCTCGGTGATCGCCCAGGAACGGCTGTCCGAGGTCGACCGCTCGCTGGCCCGGCGGGTGGCCGCCTATCGCGGCGGCTACCTCCCCGAGGAGCGCAGAGCCCTCGAACAGGCCCTGCACTCCGGCGACCTCCTCGGCCTGGCCGCCACCACCGCCCTCGAACTCGGCATCGACGTCTCCGGGTTGGACGCCGTCGTCATCGCCGGCTACCCCGGCACCCGCGCCTCCCTGTGGCAGCAGGCGGGCCGCGCCGGACGGGCCGGACAGGGCGCGCTGGCGATCCTGGTCGCCCGCGACGACCCGCTGGACACGTTCCTCGTCCACCACCCGGAGGCCCTGTTCGACCAGCCGGTCGAGTCGACGGTCCTCGACCCGGACAACCCGTACGTGCTCGCCCCCCACCTGTGTGCCGCGGCGGCCGAATCCCCCCTGGTCGAGGACGATTTGGCGCTCTTCGGACCCGAGACCGCCGCCCTGCTCCCGCAGTTGGAGGCCGCGAAGCTGCTCCGCCGCCGGACCACGGCCTGGCACTGGACCCGCCGTGAACGGGCCGCCGACCTGGCCGACATCCGGGGCGGGGGCGGCAACCCGGTCCAGATCGTCGAGGAGGGCACGGGACGGCTGCTCGGCACGGTCGACGCGGGCGCCTCGCACACGGCCGTCCACGAGGGCGCGGTCCACCTCCACCAGGGCCGCACCTATCTCGTCCGCTCCCTCGACCTGGCGGACTCGGTCGCCCTGGTCGAGGAGGCGAACCCGCCGTATTCGACGGTCGCGCGCGACACCACGTCCATCGCCGTCCTGGAGACCGACGTCGAGATCCCGTGGGGCGACGGCCGCCTCTGCTACGGCTCCGTCGAGGTCACCAACCAGGTCGTCTCCTTCCTGCGCCGACGCGTCATCACCGGTGAAGTCCTGGGCGAGACAAAGCTCGACCTCCCTCCTCGTACGCTGCGTACCCGTGCCGTGTGGTGGACCGTCACCGAGGACCAGCTCGACGCCGCCCGCATCAACCCGGAGATCCTCGGCGGCGCCCTGCACGCCGCCGAGCACGCGTCGATCGGCATGCTGCCCCTCTTCGCGACCTGCGACCGCTGGGACATCGGCGGCGTCTCCGTCCCGCTCCATCCGGACACCCTCCTTCCCACGGTCTTCGTGTACGACGGCCACCCGGGTGGCGCGGGCTTCGCCGAGCGCGCCTTCCACACGGCCCGCTCCTGGCTGACGGCCACCCGCCAGGCCATCGCCTCCTGCGAGTGCGACGCCGGCTGCCCGTCCTGCATCCAGTCCCCCAAGTGCGGCAACGGCAACGAGCCGCTGCACAAGCGGGGGGCGGTGCGGCTGCTGACGGTCCTGCTGCAGGGGGCACCCGAGGAGAAGGAGGCCCCGGACGGCCTGGGCTGAGGCCGGGGCTGCCTTACGGGGGCGGCCCGGTCGGCTTCGAAGGCCCAGGGGATCCGAGGGGTCCAGGGGGTCCTGGCGGGCCCGGTGAGTCCGGTGGGCCCGGTGGGCCCGGTGGGCCCGCCCTCGATCTGACCTCCGCCGCGAACAGGCCCCGTCCCGCCGTCACCGTCAGGTCCGACACCTCGCCCACCAGCGCGCACCGGGCAAGCCGGGTGCCCTGGGCCGCAGCCACCCGGTCCGCCCGTGCGCAGGCCGCCGCGGCGCCCTCCGTCCAGTGGTCCGCCGCCGCGAGCGCCGCGAGATCCGCACCGGCGGCTGCCCGGTGCCGGGCCACAGCGGCCTGCCCCATGGCCAGCACCACCCCGAACACGACACACAGGACGGCGATGGCCCCCACACTCCAGACGGTCGCCGAGCCACGGTCGGCGCGGAGAGAGCGAGCGAAGGCAGCTCTGGCGAGAGCGGCGAGCCACCCCCTTCGCAGGCGTTTCACGCCCCCACCCCCACCGTCTCCTCCGCCAACGCCACCGCTTCGTGGGTCACATCGACGCCCAGGCCACCGAGCCCCGGCGGCTGCGCCACCACCGCCACACGCACGAAGTCGCCCTCTCTGGTGACGGTGACCTCCGCCCCACGCGGGGCCGCTCCACGGGCCACCTCGGCGACCGCGTCGGGCGGGTCCTGCCGGGCAGCGGCCCGGGCACCGGCCCGGGCCGCGTCCACGCACTGGATCTGAGCCGCGGCGACGAGCAGCGCCCAGACCAGCGTCATCGAGAACAGCACCAGGGCGGGCAGCACCACCGCGGCCTCGGCGGTCACGAACCCCCGGTCCCGAAACCGCCCCACATCCCGCTCCAGGCCCTGGGGTTCACATTTTGGCATCGAGGGCCTTCTTCACGATGGCCTGCAGTTCCGAGCCGACCTGCCCGCTCGTCACCACCTTGTAGAGCACCGCGGCGAAGGCCACCGCCGCGATGATCCCGACGGCGTATTCCGAGGTCACCATTCCGGCATCCCTCCGCGCCACCAGCGCCACGCGCGTCCTGCACACCAGGGCACACATTCGTTCCCGCACCACTGCGAACATCTCAACTCCCTTTGTTTCTGGATCTCTTGCTGACTGACTACTGACTACTGACAACCCGCTCTATGACCCGTTGTTGATGACCCGCTCCCCGGACACCACCGATGTCATCCACCACCCCCGCCCAACAACCCGTCCGCCAGCCCGATCACGACAGGCAGTACGCCGATCGCGATGAACGCGGGCAGAAAGCACAGCCCCACCGGCGCGGTGACCATGACCGCCGCCCGACGAGCGCGCTCCGTCGCGGCGCGGCCCCAGTCGGCGCGGGTGTCGGCTGCGAGGCGGGCGACCGGTCCGGCCGTCGGTACGCCCGACTCGTCGGCCCGCTCCAGCAGGCTCGCCAGGGGGGCGGCGCCCGGTATCGACGCCAACCTCCGCCAGGCTTCGGCCGGTTCACCGCCGAGCCGCACCTCCGCCGCGCCCCGCGCCAGCCGCTCCCCGACCGGTCCCGCCAGCGCCTCGCCCACCGCCTGAGCCGCGATCACCGGCCCGGCACCGGCCGCGATGCAGGCGGCCAGCAGATCGGCGGCGAGCGGGAGTTGCCGTGCCGCCTCGGCCGCATCGACGTCTTCCGCCGCCGAACCACAGGCGACCCGCCGCAGTCGCCACCGCCACAGTCCGAACCCGGCGACCATCCCGACCACGACTCCGGCCCCACCGCCGACCAGCACCCACCCCGCGCTCACCGCGCCCACCACGGGCAGCCACCGGCGTACGAACTCCCGCGCCCCGAACCACCGCCCCGCCGCGACGCGTCCCCGCTCCAGCTCCAGTTCGAGCGTGAGCAGCCGAGCCAGCCTCCGGCGCACCCTGCGTTGACGCCGTGCCGCCTCGATCCACCGCAGCAGCCACCCCAAGGCCAGCAGGACCCCCAAAACCACCCCCAGCCTGTGGAAAACCTCCGCGCTCACAGCGACTCCCCTCTCCGGCCACGCCCGACAGCCCAACGGACCCGGCCCTCTTCACTCACTCCGCCGACACTCACGCCGTCTCCGCTCCCCGCACGATCCGCAGCGCCCACCACAGCCCCACGCCCTCCAGCAGCCCACCGACCAGCAGGCAGCCCAGTCCGGCGCCGGTGTGGAGCAGCACCTGCAAGGGGTCGGCCCCCAGAGCCGTGCCCAGGGCCAGACCCAGCACCGGCAGGCCGGCGAGCATCACCGCCGTCGACCGGGCGCCCGCCAACTGGGCGCGCAGATCGGCGCGTTGGTCCCGGTCCGCACGCAGGGCCCCTTCGAGGCGGTCCAGCCCGGCTGCCAGGCCCGCGCCCTGGTCGACAGCCACCCGCCAGCACGCAGCGAGGCCCAACAGCCCCTCCGCGCCCGGTTGTCGGGCCGCCCCGGCGAGCGCCCCGGGTACGTCGCCGCCGAACCGCGCGGCCGCCAGCACCGACGCCTGCGCCTCCCCGAGGCCGCCGGAGTCACGTGCCGCCCGCAGCAGCGCCTCCCCCGGCTGCCGTCCGGCGCGCACCTCACCGGCGAGCGCCGCGCACAGCGCGATCACCTCGTCGCCCCGCCGCTCCCGCGCGTGCCGCACCTCACCGGCCCGCCGCACCCGGCGCAGCAACGGCACCCCGGCCGCGCCCACCACCGCCGGCACGACGGAGGCACCCAACAGCGCCACCACCAGTCCGACGGCCACCGACCACCACTCGGCGCGCAACCTCCCCCGCAGGCGCCGCAGTTCACCGGCAGCTCGTGCCCACACTGGAGGCCCGGCCCCCACGGCCCCGCCCCCGGCGAGCAGCAACTCCGCCCGCCGCGCCCCCGGATACCGCCCGCCCAGCAGCCAGCAGACCGCCCCCGCGAACACCACGGCCACACCCATCGCCAGCTCTCCCGTCCCTGTCACGCCCGTTCACTCCCCCGGCCCTTGTCGCCGTCGGCCCGGAGCAGCCCCCGCAGCCGCTCCCACCCCCGCTCGTACGCGAAGGCCTCCTCGCCCCACCGCAGCGCCGGAACCGTCACCACCAGCCCCGACGGATCCCGCTCCAGCACATGCACCTCGGCGATCCGGCGCCGCCCGGCCCGGTCACGTACGAGATGCAGGACCACTGACAGCGCGGCCGCCAACTGGCTGTGCAGCGCGGTCCGGTCGAGCCCCGCCGCCGTACCCAGCGCCTCGAGCCGTGCCGGTACGTCCGCCGCCGCGTTCGCGTGGACCGTGCCGCAGCCGCTGTGCCCCGTGTTCAGCGCCGCCAGCAGGTGCACGACCTCGGCGCCTCGGACCTCCCCGACGGCCAGCCGGTCGGGCCGCATCCGCAGCGCCTGCCGCACCAGGTCCTCGAGGGTGACCAGGCCCGCGCCCTCCTGGTTGGCGGGTCTGGTCTCCAGTCGTACGACGTGCGGATGGTCGGGCCGCAGCTCCGCCGAGTCCTCGGCCAGCACGATCCGCTCGCCCGGGCCGACCAGGCCGAGCAGCGCGCTCAGAAGGGTGGTCTTGCCGCACCCCGTACCCCCACTGACCAGGAAGGACAGCCGGGCGTCGAGCAACTGCCGCAGGACTCTGTCGCCGCCCGGCGGTACCGTCCCCGCCGCCATCAGCTCATCGAGGGTGAACGCGCGCGGCCGTACCACCCGGAGTGACAGGCAGGTGCAGCCCACGGCCACCGGAGGCAGTACCGCGTGCAGCCGGGTCCCATCGGGCAGCCGGGCGTCGACCCAGGGCCGGGCGTCGTCCAGCCGCCGTCCGGCCACCGCGGCCAGGCGCTGCGCGAGCCGTCGTACGGCGCCCGCGTCCGGGAAGGAGACAGCGGTCAGTTCCAGTCCGCCGCCCCGGTCGACCCACACCCGGTCCGGGGCGGCCACCAGTACGTCGGTCACCGACGGGTCGGCGAGCAGCGGCTCCAGCGGGCCGGTGCCGACCAGCTCGGACCTGAGCCGCTCGGCGGCGCCCAGTACTTCGGCGTCTCCCAGCACCCTCCCCTGCTCCCGCAGGGCCTGCGCCACGCGCGCGGGGGTCGCCTCGGCCCCGCTCTCGGCCAGCCACTGGCGTACGCCGTCCAGCAACCCGGCGGGCGCCCCCGGCCCCTCGTCCCAGCGCACGCCGTTCATACGCCACCCGCCTCGGCCAGCGCCCGCTCCCAGAACACCGTGCAGAACCGGGCCAGCGGGCCGCGCGCGGCCGCTCCCGGTGGTGCCTTGCCCTCGTGCGGGCGCGCCAGGGCCGATTCGACGGGTACTTCGCCCGCCAGGGGGAGGTTGAGCAGCCGGGCCACCTCGTGGTCGTCCAGCCCCGGGGTGTACGGCCCGCGCACCGCCACGCGCAGGTCGCGCAGGACCATGCCGACGGCGGACGCCACCCGGCCTGCCGCGGCGACAGCGCGCAGTTCGCCGGGGACCACCAGGATCCCCACGTCCAGTTGGGCGAGGACCTCCGCGACACCGTCGTCGATGCGCCGAGGGAGATCGACGACGACCGCGCCCCCGCGCCGTCTGGCCGCGGCGAGCACCGCCCGGACGGCTTGGGGCGGGACGGCCACGCAGTCGCCGCGGTCCCAGCTCAGCACCCTCAAGGAGTGCAGTTTCGGCAGTGACTCCTCCAGGGCGCCGCCGCCGACCCGGCCGCGCGAGGCGGCGAAGGCCGGCCAGCGCAGTCCGTCGGCCGTCTCGCCGCCGAGGAGCACGTCGAGTCCGCCGCCCAGCGGATCCGCGTCCACCAGGAGGGTGCGCAGTCCCTCGCGCGCGGAGGTGACGGCGAGCGCGCAGGCCAGCGTGGACGCCCCGGCCCCGCCCCGGCCCCCGATGACGCCGACGGTGAGCGCGGGCCTGCCCACGCCCTCGGCGACGTCGGCGATCCGGTCGACGAGCCACTGCTCCCCGTCGGGCAGCATCAGGACGTGATCGGCGCCGATCTCGACGGCCCGCCGCCAGACCCCGGAGTCGTCCTGGTCCCGCCCCACGAGCACCACTCCCCGTCGCCGCGCGGCCCCGCGTACCCGCCGTACGGCGTCGTCGCCGACCAGGACGAGTGGGGCGGCCTCCCAGCCGCCGCCTCGCTCGGGCACCCCGTGGTGCACTTCGGGAGTGGCACCGGCCGCCGCGCACAGGCGCAGCAGGTCGTCGAGCAGGTCGGCGTCCTCGGTGACGATCAGCGGTCCGCTCCGCCGTCCCTCGGCCGCGGGCTGTTCGTTGTCGTGTGTGATGGCTCCCGCCATGTTTTCCGCCCCCTTCGCTATTTGACGGCCGACGGAATCCGGCCAAACGCGCCCGACTATCGGTTCCGGCCATGAACTCGCCGCGAGGCGGGCCGCGTTGGAATCACGGTGCAACGAACCCGGAAATCGTGTGGATCTTGGTCGATATCTGTGGACAACTCGGTGGTTGTGAATATCGCCGTCACCCGAACAGGTGAGTGCCGTTCGGCTTTCCACAGAGCAGCGCTTCAGCTACGCACGGTGACAGATCATGGGCATGCAAAAAAGGCGGCCGGAGCCGCCTCGTCCGGCCACATGGCCGATGAAACTGAGAGTGCGAAGTGGAAGAGACCCACCCGGACATGCGACGACCCCCGCCGGGGGGGAGAGCGGGGGTCGTCCCCACGGTTCGACTCGGGGGGGGGAGGAGCCGGACCGGGTTAGCACGGTCGCGAACGATCCGTGACTTCCATGGTGTACCCGAGAGCCCTCTCAGGCAAACCCACGCACCCCAGCTTACGCCGAATGGCGGGCGCATATGCTCTGCCTCGTGGAAAACCACTCCTTGCCCCGCACAGCCGCCTTCTTTGACCTGGACAAGACGGTCATTGCGAAGTCGAGCACGCTCACGTTCAGCAAGTCGTTCTACCAAGGCGGTCTGATCAACCGCCGGGCCGTCTTGCGTACCGCATATGCCCAGTTCGTCTTCCTGGCGGGCGGTGCCGATCATGACCAGATGGAGCGCATGCGCGAGTATCTGTCCGCGCTCTGTCGCGGCTGGAACGTCCAGCAGGTCAAGGAGATCGTCGCCGAGACCCTGCACGACCTGATCGACCCGATCATCTACGACGAGGCGGCCTCCCTCATCGAGGAGCACCACACCGCCGGCCGCGATGTGGTGATCGTGTCCACGTCGGGCGCGGAGGTCGTCGAACCGATCGGCGAACTGCTCGGCGCGGACCGCGTGGTGGCCACCCGCATGGTCGTCGGCGACGACGGCTGCTTCACGGGCGAGGTGGAGTACTACGCGTACGGGCCGACGAAGGCCGAGGCGATCAAGGGGCTGGCCGAGTCCGAGGGATACGACCTCGCGCGCTGCTACGCCTACAGCGACAGCGTCACCGACATCCCCATGCTGGCGTCCGTCGGCCATCCGCACGCCGTGAACCCGGACCGCGCGCTACGCCGGGAAGCGGTCGCCCGCGGATGGCCGATCCTCGACTTCCACCGCCCGGTCCGGCTGAAGCAGCGCCTGCCCGCCCTCTCCGTACCGCCGCGTCCGGCCCTGGTCGCCGCCGCCGCGATAGGCGCGGCGGCCGCCACAGCGGGTCTCGTCTGGTACGCGAGCCGGCGTCGCCCCACGGTCGCGTGATCTCCGCGCCCGTTTACCGTCCTTTTGATCATAAAAGTAAAGAAGTACAGCCAGGCCTTCCGCTTACTCCGGTCCTGGAGTAGAAAGGACTTAACGGCCCGCGAGACCAAGGACATCCGAAAGGATCACCTTAATAACGCATTTGGCCCACGGACCGCGCATGAACACCGGGCACCCACGCGACGTCGACCCGTCGATTACGGGCCAGCCGCACCAGGCGACGGGCAGAGTTCCCGACCTGATGGGCAAAAATCCGAGGACGCTTGGTAACCGGGTGAACATGCTGGCGGCGGTACGAATCCTCGTACCGCCGCAACCCGTTGAAGGCCCTCCCCGGAGGGCCTTTTCGCTTCCCCTGATCCCCAGAAGTGCCGGCCGCTATTCCCTAAGCCGCTCCGCGCTGCAGCGCCTCGCACACGGCCACCGATTCACGCGCGCCCAGTTCGACCGCCCGGCCGCAGTGGGCGATCCACGTCGCCATGCCCTCCGGGGTGCCGGAGACATAGCCGTCGAGCGCCGACAGATAGGCCGCGCGGCCCGGTTCGGCGTGGCCGACCTCGGCCGGGCAGACGGACTTCGGGTCGAGCCCGCTGCCGACCAGGACGATCCGCTCGGCCGCGCGCGCGACGAGGCCGTTGTGGGAGCCGAACGGGCGCAGCGCCAGGAGTTCGCCGTGCACGACGGCGGCCGTGACCAGGGCAGGAGCCGAACCGCCCGCGATGATCAGCTCCGCGAGCCCCTCCAGCCGTCCGGACACCTCAGCCGCGCTCGGCAGCGGCAGGTCGATCGTCGGCTCGTCTACCGGCTCGCCGTCCTGGCGCGGCCGCCCCACCGCGTCACCCGTCCCCGCGGCGGCGACCAGATGGAGCCGGGCCAGCACCCGCAACGGCGACTGGCGCCAGATGGAGAGGAGTTGGCCCGCCTCCGCGGTCAGCCGGAGTGACGCGCCGATGACGCGGGCCTCGTCGTCCCCACTGAAGTCGGTACGCCGGCGCACCTCTTCCAGGGCCCAGTCGGCCCCGGAGAGGGCCGCGGAGCCGCGCGCACCGCGCAGAGCCGCCTCACCGGTGATCTCGTTGCTGCGTCGCCGCATGATGCGATGCCCGTAAACCCGGTCCACGGCCTTGCGCACGGACTCCACGGAGTCGGTCACCCCGGGCAGTGCCCCCAGGGCCGCGAGCGGGTCGGCGGTCGCGCCTGTCGTACTCATGAGTACGACCCTACGCACTCCGGGGCGCATGCTCCCCACCCACGAAGGAGTGGACTTCCTCACGCCCCCTGGACACGTTCGGCGTTCGCTCCACTACCGTTAGTGAACATGAAAATTGCTTTCGTCGGGAAGGGCGGCAGCGGCAAGACCACGCTGTCCTCGCTGTTCGTGCGCCACCTCACAGCCTCCGGGGCGCCGGTCCTCGCCATCGACGCCGACATCAACCAGCACCTGGGCGCCGCGCTCGGCCTCCACGACTCCGAAGCCGCCGCGATGCCCGCGATGGGCGAGCGGATGGATCTGATCAAGGAGTATCTGCGCGGCTCGAACCCGCGCATCACCTGCGCCGACGCGATGATCAAGACGACCCCGCCCGGCGGGGGCTCGCGCCTGCTGCGGATCCAGGAGACCAATCCGGTGTACGACGCCTGCGCGCGGCCGGTGGAACTCGACGGGGGCGCCGTCCGTTTGATGGTCACCGGGCCGTTCACCGAGGCCGATCTCGGAGTGGCCTGCTACCACTCCAAGACGGGTGCGGTGGAGCTGTGCCTGAACCATCTCGTCGACGGCCCGGGTGAGTACGTCGTCGTCGACATGACCGCGGGCTCGGACTCCTTCGCGTCCGGCCTGTTCACCCGCTTCGACATCACGTTCCTCGTCGCCGAACCGACCCGGAAGGGGGTCTCCGTCTATCGCCAGTACAAGGAGTACGCCCAGGACTTCGGGGTCGCTCTGAAAGTCGTCGGCAACAAGGTGCAGAGCCAGGACGACGTCGACTTCCTCCGCTCCGAGGTAGGCGACGACCTCCTTGAGACGGTGGGCCACTCGGACTGGGTGCGTGCCATGGAGAAGGGCCGGCCCACCCGGTTCGAACACCTGGAGGACACCAACCACCGCTGCCTGCAGAGGTTGCGGACGGCCGCCGACGCCACGTACGAGCTGCGCGACTGGGAGCGCTACACCCACCAGATGGTCCACTTCCACCTGAAAAACGCCCACTCCTGGGCCAACGCCCGCACAGGAGTCGACCTGGCGGCCCAGATCGACCCCGACTACGTCCTCACCGAACAAATGACGGCAACGACTGTCTGACGGCGACCCCAACGGCCCACCGCTGCACGTTGTCCGGGGCACGTGGAACTGCGCATTGTCGGGGCGCGAAGCGCCCCCGACAGGGGCGCGGGGAACTGCGCGACCAGCCCCCACCGCCCCGCGCCCAACGAACCACCCCGCCAACCCGCACCACCCCAACCCGCACCAACACCCCGCCCCCAGCGAAGCTACCGCGCAACGCCCGGCACCCCCTTCGGCGCCGGCCCCGCCAGGAACCTCGCCCATCCCCCCTTCGGCGCCTCCCCCACCCTGAGCGTGCGCAACTTCGCCAGGGTCTGCGGGTCCTGCGCGTCCAGCCAGTCGGCGAGTTGCCGGAAGGACACACAGCGCACGTCGGGCTTCGTGCAGACCCGCTCGACGACCTCCTCGACGGCACGCATGTAGACGCCGCCGTTCCAGGACTCGAAGTGGTTGCCGATGAGTAGCGGTGCCCGGTTGCCGTCATGGGCGCGTTCGAAGCCCTTGAGGAGGCCGTCGCGGTACTGGTCGCCCCAGAACTCGTGCCGGGCCTTCTCGCCCGCGCGTGCCCCGGACTGGTTCATGTAGAAGTTGTAGTCCATGGTCAGCGTCTCGAAGCGGCGGCCGGGCATCGGGACGAGCTGCATCGACAGGTCCCACAGTCCCCGCTTCTTCGCGGGCCACAGTTGTTCGTTGACGCCGCTCGTGTCGTAGCGGAAGCCCAGTTCGCGGGCCGCGCTCATGAAGTTCTTCTGTCCTTCCAGGCACGGTGTGCGGGCCCCGACGAGCTCCTTCTCGTAGTCGAAGGGAAGCGGGGACGCCTTCTTCAGGCCCGTGGTGGTCTTCCAGGACTTCACGAAACGTTTCGCCTGGGCGATCTCGTTCTTCCAGTCCTCCACCGACCACTCCCCGACGCCGCCCCCTCGGCCGCAGAAGTGCCCGTTGAAGTGGGTGCCGATCTCGCTGCCCTCGAGCCAGGCGAGCCGCAGCTGTTTCACGGTGTCGGCGATGCCCTGCTCGTCGTTGAAGCCGATGTCGGAGCGGCCCGGCGAGTGCTGGGGTGGCCGGTAGAGGTCGCGCTTGTTCTCCGGGAGCAGGTACACCCCGCTCAGGAAGTACGTCATCGTCGCCTTGTTGGCCTTGGCCACCTTGCGGAAGCGGGAGAACAGCCGCTGGCTGTCCTCGCCGGCCCCGTCCCAGGAGAAGACGACGAACTGCGGCGGCTTCTGGCCGGGCTCGAGACGCTCGGGCGTGGGCTGGTAGGGCTGGGCTCCGGTGTACGCGGTGGAGCCGTCGCCGATCAGCCGGACCGCGCTCCTGGGCGCCGGGGCCGGGGCCGCCTTCTTCGCACCGCCCGTTCCTTCCTTCGCACCGGAGGAGCCGGTGGCTCCCGACCCGCAGCCGGCGAGTGACGCGGCGCAGGCCGCGACGGCCACGACGCCCGCGGCGATCCTCTTGGTGACGGCCATGTCCGCCCACCTCTTCCTTCGTTCGGGCCGGCGCTTTCGGGCGCGGCGCCGTCAAGATCGCACGGGACCGAGAAGGAATTAGTACGACAAGCCGATCAAAAGTCCACTTCACTCATTGAAGTGATTCGTTAACCCATTTGCACCGAAAATCCATACACGTCCTTTACTGTGCATTACGATTCGTTTACCGAGCGTTGAAAATCCCGCCGCTTGCACGCCGTGACCCACGGCCGCGACCCGCCCCCCGCCCATCGACGGGGGACCACCTGTTCCGCGACCGCGCTGCCCCGGAGGAGACGGGAAACATGTCTGCCTGCGTCCCCACTCGCGCCCCCGACCGGACTCGGACGAAGCGCATGCACCAGCCACCCAGCCCCCCATCACCCTCGACCCCACCCCGCCGCTTCCGCGTCGAGGGCGCCGATGTGTCGGCCTCGATCGCGGTCTTCCTGATCGCCCTCCCGCTTTCCCTGGGCATCGCCCTGGCCACGGGCGCCCCGCTCCAGGCCGGCCTGGTCGCAGCGGCCGTCGGCGGACTCGTCGCCGGCCGGCTCGGCGGCTCCCCGCTCCAGGTCAGCGGCCCCGCCGCCGGGCTCACCGTCGTCACCGCCGACCTCATCCAGCGGTACGGATGGCGTACGACCTGTGCCATCACCGTCCTCGCCGGGCTCGCCCAGCTCGGCCTCGGCTGCCTGCGCGTGGCCCGCACGGCACTCGCCGTCAGCCCCGCCGTCGTCCACGGCATGCTCGCCGGGATCGGCGTGACCATCGCCGTCGCCCAGCTGCACATCGTCCTCGGGGGTACGCCGGAGAGCTCGGTCCTCGACAATCTCCGCGCGCTGCCCGCCCAGCTGGCCGGGCTGCACCCCGCCGCCGTGTCGATGAGCGTGCTGACCCTGACCCTGCTGCTGGTCTGGCCGAGGCTTCCCGGCCGGGCGGGGCGTGTGCTGCGCAAGGTGCCGGCCGCGCTCGTGGCCGTCAGCGGCGCCACGGTCACCGCCTCGCTCGCCGGGCTGGTCCTCCCCAAGGTCGACCTGCCGTCCTGGCGCAGCCATGCGCTGGCCGGGCTGCCGGAAGGACCCGCGCTCGGCGTCGTCGCCGCCGTACTCACCACCACCCTGGTGTGCAGCGTGCAGTCGCTGCTCGGCGCGGTGGCCGTGGACAAGCTGGCGGCCTCCCGGCCCGAGCTGCTGGCCGGACGGGCCGACGGGGGCCGGGCGGCGAGCCGCGTCGGGCGCTCCGACCTGGACCGCGAACTCCTCGGCCAGGGTGCCGCCAACGTCGTGTCCGGCGTGCTCGGCGGGCTGCCGGTGGCCGGCGTGGCGGTGAGAAGTTCGGCGAATGTGCAAGCCGGTGCCGTGAGCCGGAACTCCACGATGCTGCACGGCGTTTTCGTAGTAGTCGCCGCGCTGCTGATGGTTCCGATCCTGGAGCTGATCCCGCTCGCCTCACTCGCCGCCCTGGTGATGGCCGTCGGTATCCAGATGGTGTCCCTGCACCACATTCGCACGGTGACCCGCCACCGCGAGGTCCTGGTCTACGCGGTGACGACCCTGGGCGTCGTCCTGCTCGGCGTCCTCGAAGGGGTGTTGCTGGGCGTCGCGGTCGCCGTCACCGTCGCCCTGAACCGCCTCGCCCGCACCCGGATCACCCATGAGGAAAGGCACGACGAGACAGGAGGAGTCCATTACGTACACGTACGAGGGCAGTTGACGTTCCTCGCGGTGCCCCGGCTCAGCCGGACGCTGCACCTCATGCCCCAAGGGGCGAGCGTCGTCGTGGAGTTGGACGGCTCGTTCATGGACCACGCGGCGTACGAGTCACTGCAGCACTGGCAGAGCACGCACACCGCGCAGGGCGGCAGCGTGGAGGTGACCGGCCGCGCGGGGACCCGTATCGCCGAACCGGCCAACGCCTCCGACTGCCGCTGTCGGCCCTGGACGCCCTGGCGCAACCACCAGTGCGAGGTCCCGGAGTCCGGACAGGGGCGGGGGGAGACGTCGAACGGGTCGGGCGGGGCGGGCAGTGCCGTCGGCTCAGCCGGTTCACCGGGTTCGTCCGTTTCGGTCGGCTCGTCGAGCTCGGTCGAACCGGGGTCGTCGTCGGGTGCCGTCGAGCCGAGTGGGCATCAACTGGCGCGCGGGATCAGCGCGTTCCAGCGGAACACCGCGCCGCTGGTGCGCGGTGAGCTGGCCAGGCTGGCGCGCGAGGGGCAGCAGCCCTCACAGCTGTTCCTGACGTGCGCCGACTCTCGCCTCGTCACGTCGATGATCACGTCCAGTGGTCCCGGTGACCTGTTCGTCGTGCGGAACGTCGGCAACCTGGTACCGAGGCCCGGCGAGGAGAGCGGTGACGACTCGGTGGCGGCCGCGATCGAGTACGCGGTGGACGTACTGAAGGTGCGTTCCATCACCGTGTGCGGGCACTCCGGGTGCGGGGCCATGCAGGCGCTGCTGAGCATGGAGCCCGACGGGGCACCGACGCCGCTCAGGCGGTGGCTGCGGCACGGGCTGCCGAGTCTGACGCGGATGGCCGCGACGGACCGGCCCTGGGCGCGGCTCGCCGGGCGGGCGCCCGCCGACGCGGTCGAGCAGCTCTGCCTGACCAATGTGGTCCAGCAGTTGGAGCATCTCCGGGCGCACGAGTCGGTGGCCCGGGCGTTGCGGGAGGGCGTGCTCGAGCTGCACGGGATGTACTTCCATGTGGGTGAGGCACAGGCGTATCTGCTCGCCGGTGTGGTGGACGGCGACGAGGTGTTCGATCATGTGCGGGCGGCGGGACTGCCCGCCTGACGGAGAGGGGTGAACCGGGCGGCCATGGCGTACGTGACCTTGGTTGTCACCCTCGCCAAGAGGCGCGCCGACGACAGCGACCCCAAGGGGTTAAAGGTCTAGACCTATTTTTCGTCGGCCCTTGTCAGCGGGCCCCCCGGTCTGATGAGCTGTCGCCCGGGACACAACGGACACCCTGGGAAAGGGAGATGTCGTGAGCAACGAAAGCCTGGCCAACCTGCTCAAGGAGGAGCGCAGGTTCGCGCCACCCGCCGAGCTGGCCGCGAACGCCAACGTCACGGCGGAGGCGTACGAACAGGCCAAGGCTGACCGGCTCGGCTTCTGGGCCGCGCAGGCCCGCCGGCTGACCTGGGCCACCGAGCCGACCGAGACACTGGACTGGTCCAACCCGCCGTTCGCCAAGTGGTTCAAGGACGGCACCCTCAACGTCGCGTACAACTGCGTCGACCGGCATGTCGAGGCCGGGAACGGCGACCGGGTCGCCATCCACTTCGAGGGGGAGCCCGGCGACAGCCGCGCGATCACCTACGCCGAGCTCAAGGACGAGGTCTCCAAGGCCGCCAACGCCCTGCTGGAGCTGGGAGTCCAGAAGGGCGACCGGGTCGCCGTCTACATGCCGATGATCCCGGAGACGGCGATCGCGATGCTCGCCTGCGCGCGGATCGGCGCCGCGCACTCCGTCGTCTTCGGCGGATTCTCCGCGGACGCGCTCGCGACCCGTATCCAGGACGCCGACGCCAAGATCGTCATCACCACGGACGGCGGCTACCGGCGCGGCAAGCCGTCCGCGCTGAAGCCCGCCGTCGATGCCGCGGTCGAGCGCGTCGACAACGTCGAACACGTGCTCGTGGTCCGCCGTACCGGGCAGGACGTCGACTGGCACGAGGGCCGGGACGTGTGGTGGCACGAGGTCGTCGAGCGGCAGAGTGCCGAGCACACGCCCGAGGCGTTCGAGGCGGAGCAGCCGCTGTTCATCCTCTACACCTCCGGTACGACGGGTAAGCCCAAGGGCATCCTGCACACCTCCGGCGGCTACCTCACCCAGGCGGCCTACACCCACCACGCCGTCTTCGACCTCAAGCCGGAGACCGACGTCTACTGGTGCACCGCCGACGTCGGCTGGGTCACCGGGCACTCGTACATCGTGTACGGGCCGCTGGCCAACGGCGCGACGCAGGTCATGTACGAGGGGACGCCGGACACCCCGCACCAGGGCCGCTTCTGGGAGATCATCCAGAAGTACGGCGTGACCATCCTCTACACGGCGCCCACCGCCATCCGTACGTTCATGAAGTGGGGCGACGACATCCCCGCCAAGTTCGACCTCTCCTCCCTGCGGGTGCTGGGGTCCGTGGGCGAGCCGATCAACCCCGAGGCGTGGATCTGGTACCGCAAGCACATCGGCGCCGACGTGACGCCCATCGTCGACACCTGGTGGCAGACCGAGACCGGCGCCATGATGATCTCCCCGCTGCCCGGCGTGACGGAGACCAAGCCGGGATCCGCGCAGCGTGCGCTGCCCGGGATCTCCGCCACCGTCGTCGACGACGAGGCGCGCGAGGTGCCGGACGGGGGCGGCGGCTACCTGGTGCTGACCGAGCCGTGGCCGTCGATGCTGCGCACCATCTGGGGCGACGACCAGCGCTTCCTCGACACGTACTGGTCCCGGTTCGAGGGCAAGTACTTCGCCGGTGACGGCGCGAAGAAGGACGACGACGGCGACATCTGGCTGCTCGGCCGGGTGGACGACGTCATGCTCGTCTCCGGGCACAACATCTCGACGACGGAGGTCGAGTCGGCGCTGGTGTCCCACCCGTCGGTCGCCGAGGCGGCCGTCGTGGGTGCCGCCGACGAGACCACCGGGCAGGCCATCGTCGCCTTCGTCATCCTGCGCGGCACCGCCTCCGAGACCGAGGGCCTCGTCGCCGAACTGCGCAACCACGTCGGCGACACCCTCGGCCCGATCGCCAAGCCCAAGCGCATCCTGCCGGTCGCTGAGCTCCCCAAGACCCGCTCCGGGAAGATCATGCGCCGGCTGCTGCGTGACGTCGCCGAGAACAGGGAGCTGGGTGACGTGACCACGCTGACCGACTCCACCGTCATGGACCTCATCCAGACGAAGCTGCCCGCGGCGGGCAGCGAGGACTAGAGAGCCGGCTAAAAGGGGGTTTCCTCCGGACGGCGCATCCCGCGCACCTTAGGTAAGCTAAAGATCGCGTCAACAACGCGACAAGATCCTCCGCGACAAGATCCGCGAGGATCGCCAAGGTGCGCCGGGAAGTCTGGTCGGCATGTGTTCCATGCTGCCCACCGACCGGAGGATCCCCCCGTGGCCACCCCCCGTAACGCCAGCCGCAAGCTCCTCGGACGGCTCTCCCTGCCCGAGCGGACGTTCGTCGCGGACGCGCTGCGGACCGAGACCGTCGGCGGGGTACTGCTGCTCGTCGCCGCCGTCGCCGCGCTGATCTGGGCGAACACACCGGCCAAGGACACCTACGAGGCCGTCCTCGACTTCCATGTCGGGCCCGCCGCCCTCGGACTCGATCTCTCCCTCCAGCACTGGGCCGCCGACGGACTGCTCGCCGTCTTCTTCTTCGTCGCCGGCATCGAACTCAAGCGCGAACTCGTCGCCGGGGATCTGCGTGACCCGAGGGCCGCCGCGCTGCCCGTCGTCGCCGCCCTGTGCGGAATGGCCGTACCGGCGCTCGTCTACACCCTCACCAACGTCACCGGCGGCGGTTCGCTCGCCGGTTGGGCCGTGCCCACGGCCACCGACATCGCCTTCGCGCTCGCCGTGCTCGCCGTCATCGGGACGTCCCTGCCGAACGCCCTGCGCGCGTTCCTGCTCACGCTCGCCGTCGTCGACGACCTCTTCGCCATTCTGATCATCGCCGTCTTCTTCACCTCCGACCTGAACTTCGCCGCGCTCGGCGGCGCGCTCGTCGGCCTCGCCGTCTTCTGGCTGCTGCTGCGCAAGGGCGTACGCGGGTGGTACGTGTACGTCCCGCTCGCGCTCGTCATCTGGGGACTGATGTACAACAGCGGCATCCACGCCACCATCGCCGGTGTCGCCATGGGGCTGATGCTGCGGTGTACGACCCGGACCGGGGACGGGGAGGAGTGCTCGCCCGGTGAGCGCGTCGAACATCTGGTCCGGCCCCTGTCGGCCGGGTTCGCGGTGCCGCTGTTCGCCCTGTTCAGCGCGGGTGTCTCGGTGTCCGGCGGGGTGCTGGGGGACGTGTTCACCCAGCCGGAGACCCTCGGTGTCGTGCTCGGGCTGGTCGTCGGGAAGACGCTCGGGATCTTCGGCGGGACCTGGCTGACGGCCCGTTTCACCCGGGCCTCGCTCAGCGACGACCTCGCCTGGGCCGATGTGTTCGCCGTCGCCTCGCTCGCCGGAATCGGGTTCACCGTCTCGCTCCTTATTGGCGAACTCGCGTTCGACGGCAACCCGGCGCTCACCGACGAGGTCAAGGCAGCCGTACTGTCCGGCTCGCTCATCGCCGCGCTCGCCGCGACCGTACTGCTGAAGATCCGGAACGCCCGGTACCGCCGGCTGTGGGAGGCGGAGGAGCGCGACGAGGACCTCGACGGCATCCCCGACATCTACGAGGAGCACGATCCGGCGTATCACCTGCGCATGGCCGAGATCTACGAGGGGAAGGCGGCAGAACACCGGCGCATCGCACGGCTCAAGGCCGCCGAACTGGAGGCCGCCGAGCGGAACCGGCTTGCCGAAGTCACGGGCGGGGCGGGCGACGTGGGTGACGGTCCGGCATGATCTGACACGTAGATGTCGGACAGGCAGTCAGACAGCAAGACGACAAAGACAACAGGGAGACCTCGATGAGCGCACCCGACGGCAGCCCGGTCGGCGCCGAACGCAGCATCGGCCAGTTGTTCGCCTCGGCGACGACCGAGATGTCCGCGCTGGTGCACGACGAGATCGCACTGGCGAAAGCGCAGCTCAAGCAGGATGTGAAGCGCGGCGCGACAAGCGGCGGGGCGTTCACGGTGGCCGGTGCAGTACTGCTGTTCTCCCTGCCGATGCTCAACTTCGCACTGGCGTACGCCATTCGGACGTGGAGCGACTGGAACCTCGCGGTCTGCTTCCTGCTGTCGTTCGCCGCGAACGTCCTCCTCGCCGTGCTCCTGGTGCTGATCGGCGTCGTCTTCGCGAAGAAGGCCAAGAAGAGCAAGGGCCCGCAGAAGGTCGCCGCATCCGTGAAGGAGACGGCGGGCGTCCTCCAGAAGGCCAAGCCACACCCCCGGCCCGCCCCGGTGAGTGACAGCGTCGAGGTTGTGGCACGCTCGTCCTCATGACGGACCCCGCCACACCCCCGGCGCAACCCGCCCCGGCCCAACCCGCCCCGACACAGCCCGCCTCGGTCGTACGGCTCGACCTTCCCGGCGGGCGCGAGGTGCTCCACCGGGATGTCGCCGCGAACGGCGCCCGGTTCCACATCGCCGAGCTGGGCGACGGGCCGCTGGTCATGCTGGTGCACGGCTTCCCCCAGTTCTGGTGGACATGGCGGCACCAGCTGGCCGCCCTCGCCGACGCCGGCTTCCGGGCCGTAGCCCTGGACCTGCGGGGCGTGGGCGGCAGCGACCGTACACCCCGGGGTTACGACCCGGCGAACCTCGCCCTCGACATCACGGGCGTCGTACGGTCCCTCGGCGAGCCCGACGCCGCGCTGGTCGGCCACGACCTGGGCGGATACCTGGCGTGGACGGCCGCGGTGATGCGCCCCAAGCTGGTCCGGCGGCTCGTGGTGTCCTCGATGCCGCACCCCCGGCGCTGGCGCTCGGCGATGCTCTCCGACGTCAGGCAGACGGCCGCCGGTTCGTACATCTGGGGGTTCCAGCGGCCCTGGCTGCCCGAGCGGCAGCTCGTCGCGGACGACGGCGCGCTCGTCGGGCGGCTGATCCGGGACTGGTCGGGGCCGCGGCTGCCCGACGACGAGGCGGTGGACACGTACCGCGCGGCCATGTGCATCCCGTCCACCGCGCACTGTGCGATCGAGCCGTACCGCTGGATGGTGCGCTCGATGGCCCGGCCGGACGGCATCCAGTTCAACCGGCGCATGAAGCGGCCGGTGCGGGTGCCCACGCTGCATCTGCACGGCTCACTCGATCCGGTGCTGCGTACGCGCAGCGCGGCCGGCTCCGGGGAGTACGTCGAAGCGCCGTATCGCTGGCGTCTTTTCGACGGCCTTGGACACTTCCCGCACGAGGAGGATCCGGTCGCGTTCTCGACGGAACTCGTCAACTGGCTCAAGGACCCCGAGCCGGACCGGTGAGCACGCCGGTACGCCCGGTATCCGAGAATTGAACACCTGTCCTACGGGCGGCCAATTGCCCGGCGCATAGGCCAATTAGGGGCCCATGGGGCGGTTATCGACCTTGGGGCAGGGGCAGAGGTCGAGGTATGGGCTGGACGCACGACTACAGTGACGTAGCACGCAATCGCCGCTCGGACCATGGTCTGAGCGCCCACCAAGGAGGGTCCCCGCACATCGCGGGAACGGATCTGAGGGTGGGAATCCCGCGCATTCTGCGCCGCCGTGCCCGCTGGGTCTCGGTGCGCCTGCGCCACCCGCGCCCCTGAACCCCGCGCCGAACCCGAACCCGTACTGCCGGGCCGGGTTCAGAGCGCGCAGCTGTCGCTGTCCACCTGCTGGCTGGCGAGGCGCCCTTGGTCGATGTCCTCCTGGATCTCGTCCGCCGTGAGCGCGTAACCGGTCTCCGGGTCGTCGAGGGACTTCGCGAAGACCACGCCGTACACCTTGCCGTCGGGCGTGAGCAGCGGGCCGCCGGAGTTGCCCTGGCGGACGGTCGCGAACAGGGAGTAGACATCGCGGCGCACCGTGCCGCGGTGGTAGATGTCCGGGCCGTTGGCCGTGATGCGACCGCGCACGCGCGCGGGACGGACGTCGTACGACCCGTTCTCCGGGAAGCCGGCGACGATCGCGCCGCTGCCGCTGCTCGCGTCGTCGGTCGTGAACCGCAGCACGGGCGCGCGCAGATCCGGTACGTCGAGTACGGCGATGTCGCGCTCCCAGTCGTAGAGGACGACCGTCGCGTCGTACTTCCTGCCCTCGCCGCCTATCTGGACGGTGGGCTCGTCGACGCCGCCGACCACGTGCGCGTTGGTCATCACGCGGCGCTCGCCGAAGACGAAGCCGGTGCCCTCCAGGACCTTGCCGCAGCTCTGGGCGGTGCCCATGACCTTGACGATGGAACGCTGGGCGTTGACGGCGACCGCGCTGTTGGCGAGCGCGGGGTCCGGCGGGTCGACGTCCTTGATGGGCTCGTCGGAGAACGGGCTGAAGACCTGCGGAAAGCCGTTCTGCGCGAGGACCGAGGTGAAGTCCTTGAACCAGGTGTCCGCGTCGGACGGCAGTACTTCCTGCACACCCGCCAGCACCTTGGAGCCGCGGACCTCCTTGCCCACTGTGGGCATCGTGGTCTGCGCGAGGGCGGCCCCGATGAGCCAGGCGACCAGGAGCATCGCGACGACGTTGACGAGGGCCCCGCCGGTCGCGTCGATGGCGCGCGCGGGCGACCAGGTGATGAATCTGCGCAGCTTGTTGCCGAGATGGGTGGTCAGGGCCTGGCCGACGGACGCGCAGACGATCACGATGACCACCGCGGCGACGGCGGCGGTCGTGTTCACCTCCGCCTCGTCGGTCACGCCGTCCCAGACGACAGGCAGCAGATAGACCGCGACGAGACCGCCCCCGAGGAAGCCGATCACCGACAGGATGCCGACGACGAAGCCCTGGCGGTAGCCCACGATCGCGAACCACACGGCGGCGACCAGCAACAAGATGTCCAGCACGTTCACATGGGCCACCCTGTCACGCGTGCCAGTCCAGCGGGACCTGCTTGTTTCTGTCCCAGGGGCGCTCCCAGCCCGAGTAGTGCAGCAGTCGGTCGATGACTCCGGCCGTGAAGCCCCACACGAGGGCCGATTCGACCAGAAATGCCGGGCCTTTGTGGCCACTTGGGTGCAGGGCGGTCGCCCTGTTCGCCGGGTCCGTGAGATCCGCCACGGGAACCGTGAAGACCCGTGCCGTCTCGTTCGGATCGACGACCCCGACCGGCGACGGCTCACGCCACCAGCCCAGCACGGGCGTCACGACGAACCCGCTCACCGGGATGTAGAGCTTGGGCAGTACGCCGAAGAGCTGGACACCGGCCGGATCGAGCCCGGTCTCCTCCTCGGCCTCGCGCAGCGCGGCCCGCAACGGACCGTCGCCCTGCGGGTCCCCGTCCTCAGGGTCGAGGGCGCCGCCGGGGAAGGACGGCTGACCGGCGTGGGAGCGCAGCGAACTGGCCCGCTCCATGAGCAGCAACTCGGGCCCGCCAGGGCCCTCCGGGGTGTCGCCCTTGCCCTCACCCTCCCCGAAGAGGATCAGCACGGCGGACTGCCGGCCGCCGCCGTCCTCGGGCGGCAGGAAGCGGCTCAGCTGGAGCGGCTCGACCGTCTCGACGGCGTGCACCACCGGATCGAGCCAGCCGGGCAGGCCGTCCCTGCTGAGCGTCACCTCGCCGCCCTGTGTGTTGCTCGCGCGCGTCACCGCCACCCCCGTTCTGCTGCTTCCAACGCCTGCGGCCACCCCGTTGGTTCCGGTTCCGTACCCGATGTACCCGATGACGCCGTACGACCGCCGGGCCTCATCCGGCCCCCAGCGGGGGCGCCGGGATGCCGCCCGCGTCGAGGTAGGCCTGCGGCGGGTTCAGCCGCTGGCCGGGGAAGCCGCCCTTCTCGTACTTCAGGAGCTTTTGCGCCTTGTCCGGGTCCGTCTCGCCCTCCCCGTACGCCGGGCAGAGCGGGGCGAGCGGGCAGGCGCCGCAGGCGGGCTTGCGGGCGTGGCAGATACGGCGGCCGTGGAAGATCACATGGTGCGACAGCATCGTCCAGTCGCTCTTGGGGAAGAGCGCGCCGACGGCGGCCTCGATCTTGTCCGGGTCCGTCTCCGCCGTCCACTGCCAGCGGCGCACGAGCCGCTGGAAGTGCGTGTCCACGGTGATACCGGGGCGCCCGAAGGCGTTGCCGAGCACGACGAAGGCGGTCTTGCGGCCCACGCCGGGGAGTTTGACGAGGTCTTCGAGGCGGCCGGGCACCTCACCGCCGAACTGCTCCGAGAGCGCCTTGGACAGCCCTATGACGGACCTGGTCTTGGCCCGGAAGAAGCCGGTCGGGCGCAGGATCTCCTCGACCTCCTCGGGATTGGCGGCGGCCAGGTCCTCGGGGGTGGGGTACTTGGCGAAGAGGGCGGGGGTCGTCTGGTTGACGCGCAGGTCGGTGGTCTGGGCGGACAGGACCGTGGCGACGAGCAGTTGGAAGGGGTTCGCGAAGTCCAGCTCGGGGTGGGCGTACGGATACACCTCGGCGAGCTCCCGGTCGATCCGCCGGGCCCGCCGCACGAGCGCGGTACGCGACTCGCTGCGGGGCGGCTTCGCGACGGCGGTCTTGGAAACGGCGGTCTTGGAAACGGCAGTCCCGGATGCGGTTGCCTGCTTCGCGGGGGCGGCCTTCTTGCCTGCAGCCGTCTTCTTGGCCGCGGCCGCCTTCTTGACTCCAGCCGTCTTCTTCGCCGCAGCCGTCTTCTTCGCCGCCGCGGTGGCAGCCCTCTTCACCGGAGGTGTCCTCGGAGCACCCTCCGGGACGCCCCCGGACGCTCCTCTTCCGGCCGTCCCAGCCACCTCAGTCGCCCCGGTCACCTGCTTGGCGGCTTTCTCCACCGACATCACCTCTGCCGCTTTCTCCGCATTCCGGCCCCCACCCGTGCCCTGTTCGCCCACAGCGGAATCACCCTCTGCGGCCACCCACCCAGCCCCCGTGGCCTGTGCTCTCACCGGCGATTTGGACACCCGGCCAGCCTAGAGCCCGGCACTGACATCCGCCCCGGACCCTGAAGATCGGCGCCCAATTGGCCCCCTGCCACACTGATCGGGACACCCGTACGGCATCCTTGTGACAGATCACACTGTTTGGACCGCCCGGCAAGATGGGGAACACGGTCCCCGTCAACCGGGGAGCAAGATCCCCTGAGCAGGTGACAAGGAGAGAACTCGTGGACGACGTTCTGCGGCGCGCCCCGCTCTTCGCGGCGCTCGATGACGAGCAGGCCGCGGAGCTCCGCGCCTCCATGAGTGAGGTGACCCTCGCGCGCGGTGACGCCCTGTTCCACGAGGGCGACCCGGGTGACCGGCTCTACGTGGTCACCGAGGGCAAGGTCAAGCTCCACCGCACGTCACCGGACGGGCGCGAGAACATGCTGGCCGTCCTCGGCCCCGGCGAGCTGATCGGCGAGCTGTCGCTGTTCGACCCGGGCCCGCGCACCGCCACGGCCACCGCGCTGACCGAGGTCAAGCTGCTCGGCCTCGGCCACGGCGACCTCCAGCCCTGGCTGAACGCCCGCCCCGAGGTGGCCGCCGCGCTGCTGCGCGCCGTCGCCCGGCGCCTGCGCAAGACCAACGACCAGATGTCCGACCTGGTCTTCTCCGATGTGCCGGGCCGTGTCGCGCGCGCCCTGCTCGACCTCTCGCGCCGCTTCGGCGTGCAGTCGGAGGAGGGCATCCACGTCGTGCACGACCTGACGCAGGAGGAGCTGGCGCAGCTCGTCGGCGCCTCCCGCGAGACGGTCAACAAGGCGCTCGCCGACTTCGCCGGCCGCGGCTGGCTGCGCCTGGAGGCGCGGGCCGTGATCCTGCTGGACGTGGAGCGCCTCGCGAAGCGTTCGCGTTAGCCGGGAGCCGTCCGTACGCGTACGAGGGGCCCTGCCGCATGGCGGGGCCCCTCTCGCGTTCGACGAGACCAGGGGACGACGAGACGACGAGACGACGAGAACGTGTGGAACGGAACCAAGGGGTGGGTGGGATGCACCAGGACCGAGCGCCCGAGTCCGTCTGGGCGGCGCCGGAGCCCCCGAAGCGCCGGTTGCGCCTGTTCCGCCGGGACCCGGAGGCGCCGACGCTGTGGCAGTCCGAGTTCGAACAGCAGGACCAGGGCGAGCCGCTCGGCCTGTGGGCGACGGACGAGGCGGTGGCCCTGGTCCGCTTCGACCGCGTGACCGCGTACGCACCGGCGACCGGTGAGCCCCGCTGGACCTGGCAGCCGCCGGACCGGGACGTGATCGTCCGGGTCGCCGAGGACACCCAGGGCGGTCTGGGCGTCGTCCTGCACCACGACGACGGCCAGCCCGGCGCCACGCACGTCCGTCTCACCGCCCTCGACCTCGGCTCCGGAGCCGTCGCCTGGTCGCGCGAGCAGCCGAAGGACCGGCTGGGCCACATCGGCGGCGACCACGCGCGCGAGGTGGCGATCGGCGGCGGCCGAATAGCGACCGTCACCGGCGGCAATGCGGACGCGCCGCCGGTCGTCCGGTGTCTCGACACGCGCACGGGCGCCCTCCAGTGGGAGCGGCCGCTTCCCGACCACCGGGGCGACTCGTTCACCGTCCTGGCGACCGACCCGCCCGTCCTGTCCGCCCGTAACAGCGGCCGGCGCTCCCGCCCCCGGCTGTGCGTGGTGCGCGAGGACAGCGAGTGGTCTGTCGAACTTCCCGCCGGATACAAGGACTTCGGGCCCGCCGTCGCCGTCGTCGGCGACACGCTCGCCGTCGGGCTGGAACCGGAGGACCCCGCCGGAGACGACAAGAAGAACGCCGACACCGTCCTGCGCGCGTACTCCGTCGCGACCGGCGAGCAGCTCTGGGAGTGGCGCACCGATCACGGCCGTACGCTCCATCCGCTGGCCCACCGCGGGTACTTCATGGTCGGCAACGGCTACGGCAGCCGCGTCACCGTCCTCGACCCCGCCGACGGCCGGACCGTCGCCGAGCGCAGGCTGCCCGGCTTCAGCTACCGGGCCCGGTACGCCGCCTGGGACGACCGGCTGGCCGTGGTGTGCCACGCGGTGAGCGAGACACGGCGCGTGCGGGTGTTCCGCTGGAAGTGAGGCGGGTGACGTGGCGTACGGAATGACCGTGCGCCCTGGCTTGGACCAGCAGGGTTTCATCGTCCGCGAGGGCTCCCTCGCGCGCGTGCCGCCCGCCTTCCGGCCCGTCGTCGACGCGGCCCGTGGCCGGATCGTCGGCCTCTTCGGGGAGCGGCTGCACAGCGCGTACCTGTACGGGTCGGTTCCGCGCGGCACCGCGCGCGTGGGTCGCAGCGACCTGGACGAGATGGCCGACGCGTTCGCCGCGTACTACCCGGGGTGGCATCCGCGCGGCGACGGACGATCCGGCCGTCCTGCGGGCGTTCCTGCGCTCTCACGTCGAGGAGCTGGGGTCGTGGCTGGTGGAGGAGTACGCGCGCGTGCACGGCGTCAAGGCGCCCAGGCCCGGCTCACCGTGACTAGATGAGGCCGTGCTCGCGGAGGTACTCCAGCTGGGCGCGTACGGACAGCTCGGCGGCCGGCCACAGGGAGCGGTCGACGTCCGCGTACACGTGGGCGACGACCTCCGCCGGGTCCGTGCGGCCGTTCTCGACCGCCGTCTCGACCTGGGCGAGCCGATGGGCGCGGTGGGCGAGGTAGAACTCGACGGCACCCTGGGCGTCGTCCAGGACGGGCCCGTGACCCGGCAGGACGATGTGTACGCCGTCGTCCACCGTCAGGGACCTCAGCCGCCTCAGAGAGTCCAGATAGTCCCCCAGGCGGCCGTCTGGATGGGCCACCACGGTCGTTCCGCGCCCCAGGACGGTGTCACCCGTCAGGACGGCCCGATCGGCCGGGAGATGGAAGCACAGCGAGTCCGCGGTGTGCCCCGGCGTCGGTACGACCCTCAGCTCCAGCCCGCCGACGGACACGACGTCCCCGCTCGCGAGGCCCTCGTCCCCCAGCCGCAGCGCCGGATCGAGCGCCCGCACACGCGTGCCCGTCAGCTCGGCGAACCGTCCGGCGCCCTCCGCGTGGTCCGGGTGCCCGTGTGTGAGCAGCGTCAGCGCGATCCGTTTGCCGGCCTTGTGCGCGGTGTCGACGACATGCCTGAGGTGGACGTCGTCCAGGGGCCCCGGGTCGACGACGACGGCCAGTTCGGAGTCGGGCTCCGAGACGATCCAGGTGTTCGTCCCGTCGAGGGTCATCGCGGAGGCGTTGGGCGCGAGGACATTGACCGCGCGCGCGGTGGCGGGGCCGGAGAGGACCCCGCCGCGCGGCCGGCCGGGAAGAGCGGCGGCTTCGGTCATGCGGGGGCTCCCCCGATCCGGATGTGCTTGGTGAACTCGTCGTGCCCTGGCCAGGAGAGCACGATCTCGTCATCTTGCACACTCGCGGTGGCCAGCACGGGCGCCAGGTCGCGCTCCAGGGCCCCGGTGAGGGCCCCGGACACGCTGTCGTACGGTGCCAGCGCCCGCAGGGTCGCGATCGTGGGCGGCATCATCAGCAGCTCGCCCTTGTCGTACGAGGCCGCCGCCCGGGCCGGTTCGATCCACACCGTGCGGTCGGCCTCCGTGGAGGCGTTGCGGGTGCGCTGGCCCTGGGGGAGCGCGGCCACGAAGAACCAGGTGTCGTAGCGGCGGGCTTCGAACTCCGGGGTGATCCAGCGGGCCCACGCCCCGAGGAGGTCCGAGCGGAGCACCAGGCCCCGGCGGTCCAGGAACTCGGCGAAGGACAGTTCCCGGGCGACCAGGGCGGCTCGGTCCGTCTCCCAGTCGTCGCCCGTGGTGTCGCCGACCACGGAATCGGCGGTCGGGCCGGCGAGCAGGACGCCCGCCTCCTCGTACGTCTCCCGTACGGCGGCGCAGACGACCGCCTGCGCGGACGTCTCGTCGGTGCCCAGGCCCAGCCGGGTGGCCCACCACGCGCGCGTGGGGCCCGCCCAGCGGATCAGGTGGTCGTCGTCGCGCGGGTCTACTCCGCCGCCCGGATACGCGTACGCGCCCCCGGCGAAGGCCATGGAGGCGCGTCTGCGCAGCATGTGGACGGCGGGGCCGGTGTCGGTGTCCTTGAGGAGCATGACGGTGGCCGCGCGTTTGGGGGTGACCGGGGTGAGGGTGCCTTCGGCGAGCCCGCGGATGAGGGTCGGCCACTCCGGTGGGTACCACTGCCCGTTTGCCATGGGCGGAGGTTATCCGGTGGTGGGCGCATGTTCGAGGGCGCGAGGGGTTTCGCCCCCGCCGCCCCTACCCGTCCCATCCTGTCCCTGGGGGCTGCCGCCCCCAGTCCCCCGCTCCGGCCCTGAACGGGCCTCGTCCTCAAACGCCGGACGGGCTGGAAATGCCGGCCGGCGCCTCAAAGGGCGGACGGGCTAAAGAGCGCTCAGCTCCAGCTCTACCTGGATTTCGACCTCCACCGGTGCGTCCAGGGGCAGTACCGCCACTCCTACCGCGCTGCGGGCGTGTACGCCCTTGTCGCCCAGTGCCTCGCCCAGGAGTTCGCTCGCGCCGTTGATCACCGCGGGCTGGCCCGTGAAATCGGGGGCCGAGGCCACGAAGCCGACGACCTTCACGACCCTCGCGATCCGGTCCAGGTCACCGGCGACCGACTTGACCGCCGCGAGCGCGTTCAGCGCACACGTGCGTGCCAGTTCCTTGGCCTCCTCGGGGGTGACCTCCGCGCCCACCTTCCCGGTGACCGGGAGTTTCCCGTCCACCATGGGCAGCTGGCCCGAGGTGTACACGTACACCCCCGACTGCACGGCCGGCTGGTACGCGGCCAGCGGAGGCACCACCGCCGGGAGGGTCAGGCCCAGTTCGGCGAGGCGCGCCTCGACCGCGCTCACGCCTTCTCCCGCTTCAGGTACGCCACGAGCTGCTCGGGGTTGTTCGGCCCGGGCACGACCTGGACGAGCTCCCAGCCGTCCTCGCCCCAGGTGTCCAGGATCTGCTTCGTGGCGTGGACGAGCAGAGGCACAGTCGCGTATTCCCACTTGGTCATGGAGGCGACTTTATCCGCTGCCGCGGGGCACCCCGCGCCCACGTTGTCCACAGCCTCCGGCGTAGCTTCCGGCCGGACTGGTTAATCTCGAATACGTGAGCAGGTTCCAGGTCGTCAGCGGTAAGGGCGGGACCGGAAAGACCACGGTCGCCGCAGCGCTCGCGCTCGCCCTCGCCACCGAGGGGAAGCGCGCGCTTCTCGTCGAGGTCGAGGGCAGGCAGGGCATCGCGCAGCTCTTCGAGACGGAAGTGCTGCCCTATGAGGAGCGGAAGATCGCCGTCGCTCCCGGGGGCGGGGAGGTGTTCGCCCTCGCCATCGACCCCGAGCAGGCTTTGCTGGACTACCTCCAGATGTTCTACAAACTCGGGAGCGCCGGCCGCGCCCTGAAGAAACTCGGCGCGATCGACTTCGCCACCACCGTCGCCCCCGGCATCAGAGACGTCCTGCTGACCGGAAAGGCGTGCGAGGCGGTCCGGCGGAAGGACAAGAGCGGGCGGTTCGCCTACGACTTCGTCGTGATGGACGCCCCGCCGACCGGCCGCATCACCCGCTTCCTGAACGTCAACGACGAGGTGGCCGGGCTGGCGAAGATCGGCCCGATACACAATCAGGCGCAGGCCGTGATGCGCGTACTGAAGTCGCCGGAGACGGCGGTGCATCTGGTGACGCTCCTGGAGGAGATGCCCGTCCAGGAGACCGCGGACGGCATCGCCGAACTGCGGGCGGCCAAGCTGCCGGTGGGACGGATCGTCGTCAACATGGTGCGGCCCGAGGTTTTGGACGAGGGCGAGCTGGAACTCGTACGGGCGGCACCCCGCGGCACGCTCGCGCGGTCGCTGTCGGCCGCCGGGCTCGGCGGGGCGCGGCGCGGCGGGCACGCCGAGAAGCTGGTGGACCCGTTGCTGGCCCAGGCCGAGGAGTACGCCGCGCGATACGCGCTGGAACATGAACAGCGTTCTGTGCTGGGCGAGTTGGGTCTGCCGACGCACGAACTGCCGTTGTTCGCCGAGGGTATGGACCTGGCAGGTCTCTACGAACTGGCCACCGAGCTGCGGAAGCAGAGGATGTCATGAGCCCGGAACCACACGAGACCGCCTCCCGCCATGGCCTGTCCCCCGCGCGCGTGCTCGAGATCGATCCGCTGATCGACGATCCACGGACCCGGATCGTGGTGTGCTGCGGGGCCGGCGGGGTCGGCAAGACGACCACCGCGGCGGCCCTCGGACTGCGCGCCGCCGAGCGGGGGCGGAAGGTGGTCGTGCTCACCATCGACCCGGCGCGCAGGCTCGCCCAGTCCATGGGCATCGACTCGCTCGACAACGTGCCGCGGCGGGTCAAGGGCGTCGAGGGCGGCGGCGAACTGCACGCGATGATGCTCGACATGAAGCGTACGTTCGACGAGATCGTCGAGGCGCACGCCGACCGGGAGCGGGCCGCCGCGATCCTCGCGAACCCCTTCTACCAGTCGCTCTCGGCGGGCTTCGCGGGCACGCAGGAGTACATGGCGATGGAGAAGCTGGGGCAGCTGCGGTCGCGCGACGAGTGGGACCTCATCGTCGTCGACACGCCTCCGTCCCGGTCGGCGCTGGACTTCCTGGACGCCCCGAAGCGCCTCGGTTCGTTTCTCGACGGCCGTCTGATCCGGCTGCTGACGGCGCCGGCGAAGCTGGGCGGGCGCGCGGGGATGAAGTTCCTGAACGTCGGGATGTCGATGATGACCGGCACCCTGGGCAAGCTCCTGGGCGGCCAACTCCTCAAGGACGTCCAGACGTTCGTGGCCGCGATGGACACCACCTTCGGTGGTTTCCGTACCCGCGCCGACGCCACCTTCCAGTTGCTCCAGGCACCGGGCACGGCGTTTCTGGTGGTGGCGGCCCCGGAGCGCGACGCACTGCGCGAGGCCGCGTACTTCGTGGAGCGGCTGGCCGCGGAGGACATGCCGCTCGCCGGACTGGTGCTCAACCGGGTCCACGGCAGCGGCGCCGCCCAACTGTCCGCCGAGCGTGCGATCGCCGCCGCGGAAAATCTTGAAGAGCCCCGCATTGTCGATCAGGAGGACGGGAAAGCTGGACTTCGTAACTCTCCCGACACGTACGGCAGTTCAGACCGGCCGAACCCCCCGGCCACAGACGTCGAAGAACACGTCACGCAACACGTCGCAGAACATGGCTCAGAAGACGTCGTGGAACGCGCCGTAGAACACGACGTAGAACACGTCGAAGGCTCCCCCACCGCCGACGACAACAGTGCGTCGACCGTCGCCCCCGGTGACCCAGGCGCCCTTGCCGAGCCCACCGTCCGACAACTCACCGCAGGTCTGCTCCGGCTGCACGCCGACCGTATGCAGCTGCTCTCCCGCGAGCAGCGCACACGTGACCGCTTCACCGCGCTCCACCCGGAGGTGGCCGTGACCGAGGTCGCCGCGCTGCCCGGCGACGTCCATGACCTCGCAGGACTGCGTGACATCGGCGACCGGCTCGCGACCGACCGGCCAGAGCTGCCGGAACCGCCGGAGCTCGCGGAGGCGAGTGACTGACCCGGGTCGGCTCAGCCCACCGCCAAGTAGTTCTCGTACACCTCTTCCTCGTCGAGAGGCAGGATTCCCGCCCCCCGCTCGTACTCCGTACGCGCTGTCTCGAGCAGCCGGCGCCACGAGGTGACAGTGGGACGCCTGCGCAGCAGTGCGCGGCGCTCCCGCTCCGTCATTCCTCCCCACACGCCGAACTCGACGCGGTTGTCGAGCGCGTCAGCCAGGCATTCCGTGCGTACCGGACATCCGGTGCACACCGCCTTGGCCCTGTTCTGCGCTGCTCCTTGAACGAACAGTTCATCCGGATCGGTAGTGCGGCAGGCCGCCTGCGCACTCCAGTCGGTTACCCAGCCCATACCGGCGCCGTCCTCTCCCGAATCGAGGCTCCCCCACGGCGGCAGCGGCATATTCACCGCCGCCAGTTGAGGACGTTACGGAAGGCGGGCACAGCGCAACACCCCCTTCGGGCCCAATCTTGAATGGCCCGAACGGACTATGGGTTATCGGCAGATCACCCGGGGGAGTGAGCGACCGACATGCGCGACCATCCCGGCAGAGCGGGACGATTCAGCCAGGTCACAACGGGCACCACAGGACACACGAGGCGCATCCGGGCACGTACGCCACAAAAAAATCCGAAAAAAGTTGGGCTACATCCGAAACGATTCGGGTCTCACGGACGTATTGATACGTGACCTCACTGCTGTGACAGTTGTGAGCAGCTTAGGCCAAGGCCTATACGTGTGTCCGGCGAATGAGAACGTAGGCTGCCCTCATGCCAAACAAGCGCTCGGGCGGTGGCCTGTCGGCAACACAGCAGGCCGCAAAGTTCCTCGGTGTCAGCGTGCTCGCGGGAGCCGTCGCGGCGGGCATCGCCCTGCCCGCCGCCGGCGCGCTCGGTCTCGCGGCGAAGGGGTCGGTCGAGGGGTTCGACGAGATCCCCGCCAACCTCAAGCGCCCGCCGCTGAGCCAGCGCACCACGATTCTGGACGCCAAGGGCGGCCAGATCGCCACGGTGTACTCGCGTGACCGCACGGTCGTGGAGCTCAAGAACATTTCGCCGTACCTGCAGAAGGCGATCGTCGCGATCGAGGACTCACGGTTCTACGAGCACGGCGCGATCGACCTCAAGGGCGTCCTGCGCGCCCTCAACAAGAACGCGCAGAGCGGCGGCGTCGCGCAGGGCGCCTCCACGCTCACGCAGCAGTACGTGAAGAACGTGTTCGTCGAGGAGGCGGGCGACGATCCGACGAAGGTCGCGCAGGCTCAGCAGCAGACCGTCGGCCGCAAGGTCCAGGAGCTGAAGTACGCGATCCAGGTCGAGGAGGAGCTCGGCAAGAAGAAGATCCTCGAGAACTACCTGAACATCACGTTCTTCGGCCAGCAGGCCTACGGCGCCGAGGCGGCCTCGCGGCGCTACTTCTCCAAGGCCGCGAAGGACCTCACCCTCCCCCAGGCGGCCCTCCTGGCCGGCCTCGTCCAGTCGCCGACCCGGTACGACCCGGTCAACGACCCGGCGGAGGCCATCAAGCGCCGCAACACCGTGCTCCAGCGGATGGCGGAGGTCGGTGACATCTCCCAGCAGCAGGCCGACGCCGGCAAGAAGGCGCCGCTCGGCCTGAAGGTCAGCCAGCCGAAGAACGGCTGCATCGTGGCGGTCAAGGGCGCCAGCTTCTTCTGCAAGTACGTCGAGAGGGAGTTCCTCGCCAACCCGGTCTTCGGCAAGACCCGCGAGGACCGGACGAAGATCTGGAACCAGGGCGGCCTGACCATACGGACGACGCTGGACCCGCAGTCGCAGGCGTCCGTGCAGGCGTCGATCAAGGAGCACGTGAACAAGTCGGACTCGGTCGCGACGGCGGTCACGCTGGTCGAGCCGGGCACCGGCAAGATCCTCGGCATGGGCCAGTCGAAGCCGTACGGCTACGGCAAGAACGAGACCGAGATCAACTACTCCGTCGGCAGCGACCGGGGCGGCTCCAACTTCGGCTTCCCGACCGGTTCGACGTTCAAGCCGTTCGTGGCGGCGGCGGCCCTGGAGGAGGGGCGCCAGCCGATCCAGGAGTACTCGTCGCCGTACGAGATGGAGTACCCGAGCCCGGTCCAGACGTGCAGCGGCAAGCCGTGGACCAACCTGGAAAACGCGAAGGTGGAGAACGAGAGCGAGTCGGAGAAGGGCCCCTACCGCCTGCGGAAGGCGATGGAGCTCTCGGTCAACACCTACTTCGTGCAGATGATCTCCGACATCGGTCTCTGCCCGGTGGTCAAGATGACCGACGCGCTGCATGTGACGCAGGGCAACGGCGACAAGCTGCCCGAGGTTCCCGCCATCGCCCTCGGTTCCAAGGGCATCTCGCCGCTGACCATGGCGAGCGCGTACGCGGCCTTCGCCTCCCGGGGCATGTACTGCACGCCGATCGCCATCGAGTCGATCACGCAGAAGACGAACGGCCAGGAGAAGTCGCTGGAGGTCCCGAAGTCGACGTGCTCGCGCGCGATGTCGGAGAAGACCGCCGACACGATCAGCACCCTGCTCCAGGGCGTCGTCGACTCCGGCACCGGCAAGGCGGCCGGCCTCACCGACGGCCGCGACAACGCCGGTAAGACGGGTACGACGGACGAGCGCAAGAACGCCTGGTTCGTCGGCTACACACCGACCCTGTCCGGTGCCGTCTGGGTCGGCAGCGCCATGCAGAACGTGAAGATGACCAACATCAGGATCGGCGGCGTCTTCCACGAACTCGTCTTCGGCGGCGCGGTCCCGGGCCCGATCTGGAAGGACGCCATGACCGGCGCCCTGGTGGGCAAGGACTCCGGGAAGTTCAACCTCGTACCCATCATCGAACCGCCGGTCCAGAAGCCGGGCGGCAACGACGACGGCCGAGGCGACGACGACGGGGACAACAACGGCAACAACAACGCCGGCGCGACGAACGGCGGCGCCGACAACGGCGGCAACACGACGTTCCCGCCCCCGACCTTCTCGTTCCCGCCCGGCTTCGTCCAGGGCAACGACAACGGCGGCAACAACGGCAACGGGAACGGCGGTAACGGAGGCAACGGGGACGGCGGCAACGGAGGGTTTCCGTAAAACGGCCGGCCAGTAGGCAGTAGCCAGTAGGCAGTACGTGAACGGGGGCGCCCTTCTTGAGAAGGGCGCCCCCGTTGGCGTACGGGCGGGCGGGTGACCGCTGGTCGCGGCCGGTGACCGGTGGTTGGTCACCGGTGGCTGGTGGCCGGTGACCGGAGGTCAGCCGGCGAGGAGTTTCTTGACCGCGGCGGCGACCCGGCCGCCCTCGGCGAGGCCGGCGACCTTCGGGTTCACGATCTTCATGACCTGGCCCATCGCCCGCGGCCCTTCCGCTCCGGCCGCCTTCGCCTCCTCGACGGCCTGGGCGACGATCCGGTTCAACTCGTCGTCGTCGAGCTGCTTGGGCAGGTAGGTGGCGAGGATCTCGCCCTCCGCCCTCTCGCGCTCGGCCTGCTCGGGGCGGTCGCCCTGCGCGAAGGCCTCGGCGGCCTCGCGGCGCTTCTTCGCCTCGCGGGTGATCACCTTGGTGACCTCCTCGTCGGAGAGCTCGCGCTTCTCCTTGCCGGAGACCTCTTCCTGGGTGATGGCGGTCAGGGTCAGCCGGAGCGTCGAGGAGCGGAGCTCGTCGCGCTCCTTGATGGCGGCGTTGAGGTCTTCCCTGAGCTTCGACTTGAGCGTGGTCATGGGATCGATTGTCGCAGGTGCGACAAGTGGATCGCCCGTGGATTTCCACCGCCCGTTCCGGCCTGACACGATGGGAGCATGCGCGCGCGATACGGAGTACCCCTGGGAATCACGGCGGTTGCCGCCGCCGGCCTCGCCTACTCGGCCGGTTTCGAGACCCGTTCCTTCCGCCTCCGCCGGGTGACCGTGCCGGTGCTGCCCGCGGGCATGCGCCCGCTGCGCGTGCTCCAGGTCTCCGACATCCACATGGTCAGCGGCCAGTACAAGAAGCAGCGCTGGCTCCGCTCCCTCGCCGGCCTCCGCCCCGACTTCGTGATCAACACGGGCGACAACCTGTCCGACCCGGAGGGCGTGCCCGAGGTGCTCGACGCGCTCGGCCCGCTGATGGAGTTCCCGGGTGCGTACGTGTTCGGCTCCAACGACTACTACGGCCCCAAGCCCCGTAACCCCGCCCGGTACTTGCTGGAGAAGGCCCAGGGCAAACACGGCCTCAACGGCAACCCGCCCGCCGTCGACGTGGTCCACAACCCGTGGGAGAACCTGCGCGACGGCTTTGACTCGGCGGGCTGGCTGAACCTGACGAACACCCGGGGCACGTTGAAGATCGACGGGATGTCACTGGAGCTGACGGGACTGGACGACCCGCACATCAAGCGGGACCGGTACGCGGAGGTTGCCGGCGGCCCCTCCGACACGGCGGACTTCTCGATGGCCGTCGTCCACGCCCCGTACCTCCGCGTCCTGGACGCGTTCACGGCGGACGCGTACCCCCTGATGCTGGCCGGCCACACGCATGGCGGCCAGCTGTGCATCCCCTTCTACGGCGCCCTGGTCACCAACTGCGACCTGGACACCGACCGCGTGAAGGGCCTGTCGACCCACACGGCGGAGGGCAGGACGTCGTACCTCCACGTCTCGGCAGGCTGCGGCGCGAACCGCTACACGCCGGTACGGTTCGCTTGCCCGCCGGAGGTTACGTTGCTGACGCTTACGGCGCCATAGCGGGGGGCGTCATAGCGGGGCGTCCTCGTCTCCCGCGTAACCCACCCAGCCCGCCCGGATCGCCCCATTTGCCCTCCCGCCCTAGCGTGAGGGCATGACCGCTCCGATACCCAGGGACATACCGGACCTCCCCGCGCTCCCGGGCGGCCCCACCCTCCTCCCGTCGCCCGTCCCCGCCACGGCGGTGGTGACCCCGGCTCGCCGCCCACTGACGGCGATCTTCCGCCTCCTCATCGCCGCCGCGGCGGCCACGGCCGTGACCATCGAACTGTTCCTGGGCAGCCCGGCCCAGGTCCTGAGCCAGTTCGCCATCCAGAGCAGCATCCTGCTGACCCTGGTCATGACCATCGCGGCCCGCCGCGCCTGGACGGCCCACCACCCGCTGCCGGACGCCCTGACAGGCGCCGCACTCTTCTACATCGCCATAGCAGCCCTGGTCCACCACCTACTCCTGACCAACCCGGCGAGCCCCTTCGCCACCGCCCCACCACCAACGGGCTGGCATGTCCTCACCGACCAGCTCCTGCACACGGCGGTCCCTATCGCGGCCCTAGTGAACTGGCTCCTGCTGACCCCCTCCGGCCAACTTCACCTGCGCCACGCGGCACCCTGGCTCCTGTACCCCCTGGCGTACCTGGGCTTCTCCCTGGCCCGAGGCGAGCTTCTCGTCGCCGGCACACCGAACCGCTACCTGTACGGCTTCCTCGACGTCGCCGAGGACGGCTACAAGACCATCCTGGGCAACGCTCTGCTCCTCGGGCTCGCCTTCTACGCCCTCGCCGTGCTCCTCGTAACGCTCGACCACATCCGCCCGAACCCCGTCCACCACCGCGCCAAAACCGGATTTCGCCTGGGGCCACCGGTGGGCTAAAGTAAACGACGTCGCCGCGACAAGCAGGACAAGCAGCGACATCGGGGTGTAGCGCAGCTTGGCAGCGCGCTTCGTTCGGGACGAAGAGGTCGTGGGTTCAAATCCCGCCACCCCGACAGTGAAGTACCAGGTCAGGGGCCTGATCCGCTTAACGGATCAGGCCCCTGAGTGGTTGCGAGGGCCGTCTTGGGAGCCATTTGGGAACCGGTGTCTGAATCCGGCTCCCGCTCTCGCAACCTGAGTACCAGCATCAATGTCAGACCCTGCCGCTAACGTCGAATGGCACAGGTCTCTCGTACATCAGCAGGGAGCAAGGCATGCCAACCACAGCAGAAGACGGGCGTGGGGTGGACCGCCGCAGAGTGTTCGTGATCCACGGACGCAACGACCGCGCACGCCGGGGACTGTTCGAGTTCCTGCGGGCCATCGGGCTCGATCCAATCGAGTGGTCAGAAGCAGGCCGCATGACGGGAAAGGGCTCCCCGTATATCGGTGAGATCCTCGATGCGGCGTTCGGTAACGCCCAGGCCGTCGTCGTCCTACAGACGCCGGACGACGTCACCTATCTGCACGAGAGCCTGGCTCACCCAGGCGATCCAGAGTGCAACCCGCAGATGCAGCCCCGTCCGAATGTGCTCTTCGAGGCAGGCATGGCCATGGGCCGCGATGCGGATCGCACCGTGATCGTGGAACTCGGACAGGTGAAGGTCTTCAGCGACATCCATGGCCGACATGTCGTCCGCCTCGACAACAGCGTCAAGAAGCGGCAGGATCTCGCGATCCGTCTAGAAACCGCAGGGTGCGCCACCCGGCTGGCAGGAACGGACTGGCACGAGGCCGGCGACCTGACCCCACCTGTTCCCCCGGGCGGCGGGCTCCCGATGGGCCGGAAACTACCGGCATCCCAGGCGACAGGCACGCCCCGACTCAAGGCCCGATACATCGACAATGGGCGCGGCAAGATCGACGCGGTCGAGATCACCAACCACGGTCCCGGCGACGTGTACGACCTAGACGTCGACGCTGATGCCGAGGTTGGGCTCGTCATGCGAAACGCCGGCGAATTCCCCGTCCCGAAGCTGCCCGAAGGCAAGTCCGTGCGCGTAGGGCGCATGTCGTCAGACTCTCTCGCGTCACGTTCGAACTCGTACTTCAACATCACCATCACCGCCAAAACCGCCGATGGGACACCAATCGCGATCGACGAGTTCGTGAGTGGAGTGTGACATGGACATCCAGTTGACCTTGCCCCTGGACCACGACGGGTTCCTCCGTCGGGAATGCCCGCACTGCGTACGCCAGTTCAAGTGGCATCACGGCCCAGCGAACGAGGAAGCCGAGGGACAGCCCGCCCCGGCGGCCTACCACTGCCCCCTGTGCGGGCAGCCAGCAGGAATGGACTCCTGGTGGACGCAGGAGCAACTCGAATACGCCCAAGGCGCGGCTATTCCTGCTGCGACGCGAGACATCGAGCAAGGACTGCGGGAGGCGTTCAAGGGGGTCGGCAACAAGCACGTGAGGTTCGACTTGCAAGGTGGTTTCGGCGCACCGGACGTACCGGCTCCACTCACCGAGCCCGACGACATGATGATCGTGACGTCCCCATGCCACTCATACGAGCCGGTAAAGGTCCCCGAAGACACGTCGGGCCCATATCACTGCCTCGTGTGTGGTCAAGCCTTCGCCGTCTGATCCCAGGCGATCGAAGCAACGGTCACACGAAGCAAACTCCTGTGCCCCACGCGGCGATCGCGTGAGCCACAGGAGTCGCACATCATCGCGGCATGGTCAGACTGCGGGGTGGCTTGCTCGGCCAGGTCGAGGGCCGCACTGTCGCCGACGTGCTGGCCTGGCTCGCTACCAAGCCCCTGACCTGGCGCAAGAACATCCGGCACGTCGCCATCGACATGTCGGCCACCTACTGCGCCGCCCTGCGCACCGGCCTGCCCCACGCGATGCTGTCCCTGGTGCGGCGCCGCACCACCGCCGAAATCAGGGGACGACGCGGACGCGCCACCGACCCGGAATGGAAGGCTCGCCGACGACTCCTCCGCAACCGCGAGGACCTCACCGACGAGCAGTTGGCGAAGATGTGGAACCCGCTGCTGGACGAAGGGAAGATCGGACAGACCCTGCTGACCGCCTGGATCGTCAAGGAGTCCCTGCGCACTCTCCTCGCGCTGGCCCGCACCGGCGCCGACCGCCACCGCATCGGCCAGGCCCGCTACAAGTTCCTCACCTGGTGCGCGGACGCCGACATCCCGCAAGTGCATACCCTCGCCACCACCGTGGACCGCTGGTGGAACGAGATCGCCGCGTTCATCGACACCGGACACAGCAACGCCAAAAGCCACGGCATCAACGGCGTGATCAAGCTCGTCGCCCGCGCTGCCTTCGGGTTCCGCAACGCCACGAACCAACGGCTACGCACACGTTGCGTCACCACCCGACGAGCCCGCGGACACCTCCGCACCGCTCAACTTTGAAGACCCGCGTAACGGCGGCGTGTGAAGGCGACTTGGAACAGGCACCTCTCATGGGTGAGCGGGCCCTGGAAGGTGACCGGCAGTCGGTGCCGTCGCTCATCATGACCAGCCGCGAACTCGCTGCCGAGATACGACGCCGGTACAGCTCCGAACCGGCGGCAAAGGGCTACCTCGCACGACTTAACTCGCTCACCGAGCAGAAGCCCGGTTCTATGCCTCGGTAAGTGATCTATCTTCGCACCGCGATATACCTACAGTAATGGTGGGTGCAAAGCAGAAGCGTTGCACCCACCATTACTACATTGAACTATCCTCCGCATGGCGCACTTCACTTTGCCACCACCCCCAGCTCCGCGTGCCGGTAGGAGATTAAACAGCGAGAGACTACGGAAGATCAACCTTCACCATCTTCAAAATATCCTTGTACGGCAATTTACGTTCTTTCACGACAACGTGCAACTCCCGCTCTACCGAGAACGGCTTCGCTTCACTGGAATAAATGGTTGCCTCGAAGCGAAGCGAAGCCTCTGCTGTCGTATGCATGAAAAGCGGATCAGATAGAACCTGACGCCCTACCTGAACGACCGGAATCTCAAACTCTGTAGTCCACTCGTCGGATCCACCTACCTTGGAGATTTGATGAGCCTGACCGCCTATCACCTGCGAGAACCCGTTAGAGGTAGCCATATCCGTCCATTGGGACGGCCTAGTGGCCAGTGAGGTGTTACTAAAGATCAGAGTCCCACTGCTTACTAAAATGCGCATCTGGACATGCACGTCACGCACGGCTCGCTGCTCAGCCTCCAGGCCGAAGCTAAACTGCAGCTGCGCCGAAAAGCGCTCAACAAATTTGACGAGACGCCTATAGTAGTCGCTATTTGCCTGCCTACCGAATGTCACGAACTGCACCGGAGGGGGAGAAGGAACACCAGCAAGAGTGGCGGGAAGATCAGAGTTATCATTTCCGTCAGAGGGCACGTAGTCCGGAATGTCACCTTCGTCGGCGCAAACAAATTTGGTTAGCTCGATAATCTCATCGATCACCTTCTTTGCAGGTTGCTTGATAAGCACGAGGTTCAACAGCTCTTCCCCTGGGCGGGTAACACCAGAAGTTTCCGCCTCGGCCGATTGCCGTTTAGCATCAGTAGCCGTAATTTCAAGAATCTTAGACGAGAGTTGACGCGCGAACTTTTCGCGAAACTCCAAAACAGAATCATAGTGCTCAACAAGCCCTTGAGGATACTGCCTAGATCGAAACTCCCTAAGCTTTGCGATTTCTTCCAAATCAAGACTGTCAGGAGAAGTTGGAGCCTTCGAGAAGTAGAGCATGACCGGCTTGCCCGCAGCGCCGACGCGGGAGATCTCCTCGGCAGTACCGCTCTCCGCATTTGCAGTCGGCGTCCCTAGCCGCGTCCAAAAAACACCTACGGCCATATCGCAGTCATCGACGATCTGGCGATTAATAATCGCTTGCGCCTCTGCTCCCATCTCGGGATGGGAATGCGTTTCCCATCGGAGCGGCAAAAAGACAACACTCCGCTCTCTGGAATTAATGCTATTCCATTCATGAATTACCTTGGTGATAATCTCACGCTCATCCTTCACATCACCGGGAGAGGCGACCAGTACGGTAAATACGCGCGCATCATAAGACATGCTTCATTCTATCTTTGTGAGTAACTGATTGTCTCGCGAACTGTCGACCATTCAACGAGGTTCCAGGACAGATCGCGGCTCCGCCCCGGACAACCGCCGCCTCGCGCTCTGCCGACGTAGTGACTCAGGTTCTCGCAGTACCACTGCACTACGGGCTGCTGCGCGCCAGCCCCAGACGCTGTCCAGCCAACGACCCGTTGGGGGGCCAAACGAAGCAACCTCCGTTGGACCCTCCTGGACGGTGGTGGACACCCCCGGAGGGGGAACAACGGGGTCAAGATACGCATGGCAACGTTATGAGGGGCGTAGATCGCGTTCGGGAGCAAGCGGTCCCGGGGTAAAGTGCGGCTCTCCCCCTCGTCAATCATGACGGCACAGCAGACGGCCGGGCTCCTCGATTGTGAGGCGCCTTGGCGACTTGGCCGCTGAGCCCAATTCGACCGCGTACTGCTGTCCACTGCATGGAGGACCGCGGTGGTCCGGTAGGCGCTCACCCAATGTCTTCGGCCATACCGCAACGTAGGGGCGCCGACCTTGCGGTCGGCGCCCCTACGTACTGAAAGCCGCTAGTCAAGCGACAAACTGCGCTCAATATCGCTGATCTTTCTGTACATCCGCATGTGCCCCGGAATGCGCTTGAAGCCGTACCGGTCATAGAACGCGGCAGCTTCCTCATCGAGGGCATCGACAATAACGAATCGAGCTGCCACGCGTTGAACCGCAGCGACGACTTGCCCCATGGCGTCGGCAAGGAGTACGCCACCTAGGCCTTGGCCTTGCAGCGTCTTGTCGATCGCCAGTCGAGCCAACAACACAGCCGGCATCTGTTCCGGGGATCCCCGGCCCAGCTTCGGTGGTAGTGCTTGCTTCTCCACCACATGCCCCGCCAACGAGTAGTAGGCGACCACATGAGGGTCACTCGGGGCACGCCACACGAACGTGCTAGCCGTTCGGTTGCTCTGACAGTGTCTCGCTGAGTTCATCAGCCAGTCGTTCAGCGCAACTTTCCCACAGTCGAACGACTCCAGGACATGCTGCTCGCTGAGCGATTCCGATTCGTACACGAACTCGGCCCTATGCCTTCCTGATGATCTCCCGAGCCCGGGCTGCCGCCTTAGACAAAGCCGCGGTTGCTTCATCCGGTTCATTCAACGACGCAACCATTGCTTCGTAGAAATCCGGCGGCACGACCGTCACTTGCTCGCGACGCAACTGGTCTTGCGCTGCCTGCCTTACGGCTTGCAAGACAAAACCCGTAGTCGTTACGTGGCTACTCTGCGCGGCCCGCTCGATCAACTTCTTGTCTTCTTCTGGAATGCGGATCTCAAGACGGGTTGTGCTAGTACGGTTGCTTTCTTTGCGGCGACTGGTCCGTTCCTTGGTCTTTCGTTCCTGTGTCTCGCTCATTGGAAGGGTCTCCATCTGGCGAGCCCCGCTGAAGGGAGGTCGGTGACTCCTCACTTCCTCGGACAGGCGGGGCTCATCACTAGAGGCGGCTCTCTGCTCCAGGCAAGGTAGAAAGAGCCACCCTGGGTGGTGGGTCCAGTCAGGGTGGCTCTCCGCTCCGGCCAAAGTGGAGAGCCACCCTGCAGTGGTGTACGTACAGTGTCCGTACACCTGCCGGGTATTGTCAAGGCGACCACTCGTCCGGCAGACGACAGAGGGCGTTGAGAGCGCCACGGGTTCGAAGCCCTCGCGCCGAGCGACTTCCCTGGTCACAGGACACACGAGCTGAGGACAGCTACGCCGACCAGGGGGCCAAACGGGGGGCCAAATGAAGCGGCCCCACCGAGACCGCATCGGACGCTAGCGGACAGTCCTGGAGCCGAGAGAGCACGTCAACAGTCCAAAGCCAAGGTCACAAAGGCTCTGATCGCGTTCGGGACAAAGAGGTCGTGGGTTCAAATCCCGCCACCCCGACAGTGAAACGCCAGGTCAGGCCCGGTGCTGAGAAATCAGCGCCGGGCCTGATTTGCTTTGTGGCCCTGTTTTGGGAGCCAACTGGGTGTGATCTTCGGGATCCGGCTCCCGGGCGGCTTCCCGGGAGTGGGGGTTCTGCCTCACGCAAGGCGGTGTCCACCTCGCGTCGCGCATCCTCAACCGCGTCTGGGGCGGAACCGCCCCGTTGGCAGGGCCGACGGAACGCGTCGTCGGACAACCCGCCCCGTCCCGCGGAATTGATTGTCCTGATGGAAGAGGCGTGCCAATCAACGTGCCGGTTGCGAGCGTATCTCGCAGCGAGGCCGGATCCGGCGCTCCGAACATCTGGAGATCAGCGCATGTCCCACACGAATCTCATGACGCTCCCCGAGCGGGAAGCGGACAAGCAGCCGACGGCCGTACGGGCCCGCAAGGTCACCGTCGGCTCGGTCGTCACCACCATAGTGCTGTCGATCTTCACCACCCTGCTCGGTCCGCTGGGCGTCCTGCAGAGCGCGAGCGCGGCCGACGGCAATCCGACCTTCCGGATCGGAACCGACGGGACGTCGGCATACAGGCGCTTCATCGACTCGATCCGCGGCCGGGTCAACGACGGAGGCAGCACCAGCGTGCGCAACGCCCAGGGCTACCGGGTCGACCACACGCCCAGTTCGGTCGACCCCAAGTCGACGAACGCGTACATCCGCGTGGACGTCCAGGCGTGGGGCAGTGACGTCTACGTCCGCCTGAACCTGCGCCGCTCGGACCTGTATCTCATCGGCTGGTGGGACAAGTTCAACACCTACCACTACCTCGGTACCCGCGACACCGAGGCGACCAAGACCAACAAGAAAGGCAAGCCCTACGAGGCGGAGTCCGCCCGCTGGAACGGCGGCGAGTGGCGCAAGTCCAAGGTGCAGGAGCAGACGAAGTTCGGCGAGAACTACGTCGATGTCGAGCGGATCACCGGGCGACCGCGCGCGGGACTGGGGATAGGCCGGGGCACCATCAACTCGGCGGTCTGGAACCTGTACAACGGACACGGCGACGAGCAGATGGCGTGGGGCGTCCTGGTGATGGCCCAGTTCGTCTCCGAGGCGGTACGCCTCCGGCCCATGCGGGACCAGATCGCCACCGTCATGGGCTCCGACGGCACCTTCTACATCCCCCGTGAGTACGCCGAGATGCAGAACGACTGGGGCAGCCTGAGCTCTCACTTCAACCGCCTTGTCCAACAAGACGAGGTCCAGGGACGGGTGACCCGGGACCCCCAGCCGCTGGTGGGATATCGGCAGGACATCTTCGGCGACCCCACGAGGCTCATCCTGGAAGCCGCGTACCTGTACGCGACGTACGTCCTGAACGCGGCGAAGGGCCGCTGACCCGCGGCAGCCGCCCGCACGCCCGCACGCCCGCACAGGACAGGCGATGGCCGCCGACGGACCTGCGTTCCGCCGACGGCCGCTCGGTCTGCAGAGGCATTTTCTCGGCACGCCGTGGCGCTCATTCCATCGATGAGGTCGTGATCGGTACTACCGCCCAGACCGTCTTGCCCACCGGCCGACGAGGCACCCATCCCCAGCGCACGGCCAAAGCGTCCACCAGGAGCAGGCCTCGGCCAGACTCGCCCTCCGGGTAGGACGAGGGCGCGGTCATGGGTGGCCGTTTCGTGGAGGCGGCGTCCGTGACCTCGATGCGGATCAGGCCCGCCCCCGCGTCGAGCGTGAGGCGGAGGACGAAGTCGCGGCCCGGGGCTCTGCCGTGCTGTACGGCGTTCGCGGTCAGTTCGCCGACGACGAGGGCGACCGTGCATGACGCGTCCGACGTCGGCGGGTGGCCCCATCCCTCCATGCGCTGGACGGTGAGACGGCGGGCGAGTTGCGCACCTCGCGGTGAGGAGGCGAACTGCTCGGTGAGTGACGGGAGTTCGGGCGATTCGCGCCACTCGTCATCCGCGGTTGTTGTGGTTCCTGGCAGCACGCCGGTCCGTCCTTGTCTGTCGAGGTGGCCATTTCGCTACGTAGGCGATGGGTCACGTTCCGTTCTCAAGAGTCGTCCGGTCGCCCTACGCTCGACAGGTGACACAGCCTTACTTTTCACCCCGTAAGGAACGGAAGTGACGCTTTGGCCAACGGAATTGACCCCAGCGTGTCCATGGCGGCGCTGTTCGGCTCGCGGGTCCGCAGGCTCCGTACGGCGGCCGGACTGACCCAGCCCGAACTCGGGGCCAAGGTGCACGTGGTGGGCACGCGGATCACTCAGATCGAGCGGGCGTCCGGGGCGAAACCGACGTTCGCGCTGGCCCGTGCGCTGGACATCGTCCTCGGCGCGGACGATCTGTTGATCGACCTGTGGCCGTACGTGTACCGGGAGGCGTTTCCCAACTGGTCCCGGAAGTTCATGGAGTACTCGGCGCAGGCGGTGGCCATCCGGCAATACGCGGCTCATGTGGTGCCGGGGCTGCTGCAGACCGAGGACTACGCGCGGGCCGTTCTCAGCCTGGACGCTCTGTTGGACGGCGAAGAGCAGTTGGAGGAGCGCGTCGCAGCCCGCATGGGGCGGCAAGAGCGACTGAGTTCGCCGGATCGACCGGAGTTGTGGGTGATCCTGGACGAGGCGGTGCTGAGGCGGCCGGTCGGCGGCCGGGCCGTGATGCGGACGCAGTTGGCGAGTCTGCTCGAGAACGCAGCGGAGCGTCATATCGCCGTGCAGGTACTTCCGTTCGACCAGGGAGGGCACGAGGCGATGGGCGGTTCGCTGACGATTCTGACCATGCCGGACGGTTCGGAAGTGGCCTACACGGAGGGTTCGGACTACGGCCAACTCATCGAGGAACCAGCCGATGTCAGTCGCTACAAGGTGATTTACGATCGGCTGCGGGCGGCAGCCCTGCCCCCGGCCATGTCGCTCGACATGATCCGGTCCGCGATGGAGGGCAACTACCGTGGCGCGAATCTCCCGTCCCGATCCGAACGGCGTCGCCTGGCGCAGGAGCAGCTACAGCAATCAAGCGGGGGGCGACTGCGTCGAGGTGGCCGACGGGTTGCCGGCCGTCGTTCCCGTTCGTGACAGTAAGGACCCGCAGGGTTCTGTGTTGTGCTTCGGCGTCGCCTCTTGGGTTGCCTTCATAGGCGAGTTGAAGGGCTGAGGCCACCGCCGCCTGGGCTGCCGGGTCCCGGTCGTCCTCCGGCGTACGGGGGCACCGGGTCCTGGTCCGTCGGGGTCCGGTGGGCTCCTGACTCCCCTAAAGAACCGGGAGAAAGAACCGCTTCTAAGAGGGGAGGGAAACTACCCGCCCACCCTCCCTCCTCGCCCGCGAGGCGTGTGTCACACGCGTGTCACCCGTCCGAGTGACCGGCTTGCAGGTGCGGGATGCGGGCGGTTACGTTCGCCGCGACAACCGCAAACAGAAACGGCCCCCGCCGGGATTGCAGTCCCGAGGCGAGGGCCTGACCAACCAGGAAGCAGAACCTTCCCGATGGCTGAGCCGCAGTCTAACGCGCTCCTGCGCGCCGACGCCGGAGCTCCCACCTCCGGCGTGATCCACGTACGCACCCGCCTCACGGCCGACTTCACCGTGATCTCCAACGCCCTCGCCCAGCGACGCGGCAGCGCCGTCACGGTCGGCGTCGCGGCCTACATCCACTCCCTGCCCGACAGCGCCCCCGTGACCATCGCCGCCCTGTGCAAGCACTTCGACGAGGGCGAGATCCTCATCTCCCGGGCACTCAGGGAACTCGAAGCCGCCGGATACCTGGAACGCCGCCGCGAACGCCTCTCCACCGGCCAGATTCGTACGCGTACGTACTTCTACGACGTCCCACGCCTCGATCGCCTCGATCGCGACCCGCGCCCGTCCCTGACACAGGCGGAGGAAACGGTGGCCGTGCCCGTTCAGGTCCCAGCCCCCGCCCCGGCCCCGGTCAACTCCGCCGAGGCTGAAGCGCCGGTTTCGGTGGCCGACGCCGACCCGCAGGCCATTGCCGTACTCGCCGGTCTGCGCCGGATCGACGCCCGCCTCGCACTGACCGAGCAGGAAGCAGCCCGTCTCGCCCCGGGCGTCAGCCGGTGGCTCGCGGCAGGCATCCGGCCCACACACATCACCGACCACCTCACCGCACGACTCCCGGACACCTTCCTGACCCGCCCGGCGGGGATCCTCGCCTACCGGCTCAAGGAGACTCCCCTCGCCCCGTCCGTGTTGCCGCTCGTCGGGAGCGCGGCGTCCCCCGGACGTCCGGCGGTCGCGCTCATGCAGAACTGCGACGGCTGCGACAGGGCGTTCCGCGCGACGGAACCCGGCCGCTGCCGAGACTGCCGGGCCCGGCAACAACTCCGTGCGGCCGGCTGAGCCAAGAGGAGGTGGAGCATGGTCGACAGGTTCCGGGACGGGTTTCTGACGCCCGCGGAAACGGCTTCCTACCTTGAGATCCCGCAATCGACTCTCACTTCGTGGCTGCAGAACACGGCCGCCGGAGCACCACTGGTCCACCAGGTCGAGTCGGCACGCAAGGGGCAGCCTTCGGTGCCGTTCATCGCGGTGGCCGAGGCGCACGTCCTTCGTTCTCTGCGGTCCCTGGGGCTCCGCATGAGCGAGATCAGGGAGGCGGCTGCCGCCGTACGGGACGCCTTCGACACCCCTTACGGCCTCGTGTCCCAGCGGATCGCCAGGGAGGGTGTGGGCATCTTCATCGAGCACTGCCACCACGGCCAGGGCCCCATCCAGGAAATGGTCTCCGACTGTCTCCGCTACCTCACCTGGGAGCCGGGCGACGACTTCCCTTCCAGCCTGCGACTGAGGCAGTATCCGGACTCCGTCCCCGTCGTGATCGATCTGCGGTTCGGCCATGGGCTGCCAGTCGTGGCAGCCAACCGCGTCGCGGTCAACGCCATCACCGACCTGTGGGAGGCCGGGGAGAGTGTCGAGGACATCGCGTACGACTTCGACATGACACGCGAGCAGGTCGACGCGTTGTGCCGGGCAGTGGTGCGTCTTGGCGCCTGAGTTCTTCCTCGACCGTAATCTCGAGCGCGCTTCAAGCTCGATCCGGGACCGGCTCCGGGAACTTGTCGACTGGTTGCAAAAAAAACACGGCCCCGTGACTGAGGACGAGCATGTGGCAGCGCTCGACGAGTTGGAGGGGCTCGACGCCGAACACGAGCGACGCCGTGCCTCCGGACAGCACAACGCCGGAGAAGCTGGCTGACAGCTTCGTCACTCTCACGTCACGCAGTGTCGTACCAAGGCTTCTTCTCGGCCCAATGGCGGACCCAGCCGGCGAAACCCGGCTCAGCGGCGGTGAAGCCGAACTGCGCGCCGAAGGGGACAGCGCCGACGTCGCTGATCATCCAGACGTGGCCCCGGTGCGGCCCGGTGACGATGAGGTGCCAGTTCATCGCGCAGCCCTCGGTGCCGAGCACGATCGAGCCATGGTTGTAGACCTGCTCGAGGAGCGCATCCGCGTCCTCGGCCGGGTTTGGGTCGTCCTCCCACATCCACGCCTCCGCCAGCGGAAACGGGCTGCTCAGGTTGCGTTCCTGCTCTTCGCCACCCCAGTCGTCCGGCAACTCCGACACTGACAGCAGGCCGTACTCGGGCGGACCCGCGTACGAACCGTCCGTTATCTCGGCGACAAAGGTCCGATACGGCTCGGGCAGCACGATCCCGTGCTCTGCCTCAAAGGCATGCACTGCCTCCCATCCGAGGGCCGACTCCCCTCCGTCATCGACGTCGAACGCCACGCGCAGTGCCGTCAGTTCGGCGGGGTCGGCCTGATCGATGTTCATGCGCCACAGATACCACCCAGCCGCCGACAGCGCGCGCCTTCGTACACTGGTTCCCCGGTAGCGAGAGGGGCCGCCATGGAACTGGCACCACCCAGAGTGGGCCGCATAGCCAACAGCTGCCTGGGTGTGCTCCCAGGCGTCGCGAGTGTCCTCTACGGGGCTCAGGCCACCGCGGTGGTCCCTCGGCTGTGGGCCGGCCTGGTTCTGGTCTTCTCGGTGGTCATCGCTGTCCGGGGATACCGGCTCTCCATTGCCTGTGGAGAAGCGGGGCTGACCGTACGCGGCTACCTGCGAACGCGGACCATCCCCCGCAGCAGCATCACGGCGATCACCGACTTCCCCGCTGTCCGCTGGACCGATCCGCGTGGGCGCCGGCGCTGGTCACCCATGTTGGTCCTCCATCGTGATTATCACGAGACCGCTGGAAGCGTCGCGTCCAAGAAGAAGAACCTCGCGGCACTGTGCAACTGGCTGCAGCCGCGCAAGCGGCGGCCCGCTCGTAGGTAGACCGGCCGGGAGTCACCCCCCGCAACCCCCGCACCCCCCGACAGTTTCCCGCCAAAAACCGGCGGCAACCGATCACAAAACAGCCAACCCCCGCCCTACAATGCCCACTTGCACCTGCCGCACGCCCCGACGTCGACCGACCATCGCGTCTCGGTTCGTGTGGTTGGAATCGGGGGGTTTCGGTGGGGGTACGGGGTTTCGCGTCCTCGGTGGGCGTGTTGCGGTTTGTTGTGTTGCGGGCCTGGGTTTATCGCGCGCTTCTCGGGGCCGCCCTCGTGACCGTGTTGCTGACCACCACCGTGTTGGCCGGGATCGCCGCCTACTCGGGTGCGATCGGCGATGCCGCGCTGCGGCGGGCGCTCGCTGAGCCGGGGACCGTTGCCGAGGCCTCTCTTGTGGTCAAGGGGGATGTGCCGGACGGCGAGCGGAAAGCGGCCGATGATGCCGTTCGGGGCGGGGCTCGCGTCATCTTCAACGGGCTGCCTGTGCGGGTGCTCACCCTGCTGCGGTCCGGGCCCTATGCCCTGCCGGGCGCGTTGCGGCGGCCGGGGGCAGAGCAGGATGGCAATCCCAGTCTTACCTTCTTCGCGGCCCTGGATCGTACGCAGGTAAGGATTGTTGGCGGGCGGTTGCCCGGCGGGGTGGCGACCGACCCGGAGGTAGAGGTCGCGTTGCCGCAGAGTGCCGCCGAGCAGCTCGGGGTCTCGGTCGGCGAACGGCTCATCCTCACCGATCAGTTGCACGGGCCTGCCGTGCGCGTGCTCGTCACCGGTGTGTATCGGCCGCGTGATGTCCGGGCCGCCTACTGGCAGTTGGACGATCTCGGTGGTCGTGGCGTGCAGGCGTCCAGCTTCACGACGTACGGTCCGCTGCTCACCGCCCCCGGCGTGCCCGTGTCGGGGCGGGTGAGTGTCGGGGCGTCGGGGTGGGTCGCCTCGGCCGACTATTCGGCGATGACGGCCGGGCGGATCAGCGCGCTCAGGGAGGCTGTTCGGACGGGGAGCGCGGAGTTGCGTAAGCGGCCCGTGCTCGGGGGTGTGACGGAGGCCCGCACCGGGCTCGTCGAGGTGTTGGACCGTGTCGAGCGCTCCCTGCTCGTCACCCGTTCCAGCATGCTCATCGTCGCCGGACAGCTCGGGCTGCTCGCCGCCTGTGCTCTGTTGCTCGTCGCGCGGTCGCTCAGTTCCGAGCGGGCGGCCGAGGGGCGGTTGCTGCGGGCGCGTGGTGCGACTCGGGCCCGGCTGGCGGGACTTGCCGCGTTGGAGGCCCTGCTCGTCTCCGTACCCGCCGTGGTGGTGGCGCCGCTGCTGTCCGGGCCGTTGACGCGGTTGCTGGTCGGGCAGGGGGCGCTGGGGCGGGCCGGGGTGCGGGTCGACGTGCCGGTGTGGGGGCGGCCCGAGGTGTGGGCGGTCGCGGCGGGTGTGGCCGCGCTGTGTGCGCTGGCCGTCGCCGTTCCGGCGTGGCGGGCGTCCTTCGCGGGGACCGTGGCGGTACGGGCCGGCGCGCTGTCCGCCTCGTTGCGCGGCGGGGCGGATGTCGGGCTCGTCGCCGTGGCCGGTGTCGCCCTCTGGCTGCTCGGCGGTCAGGACTCCGGGGCTGTCACCGCCGACCGTGACGGGGTCCTCGGCGTCGATCCGCTGCTGGTCGCGGCGCCCGCGCTGGTGCTGCTCGCCGGGACGGTGCTGGTACTGCGGCTGCTGCCCCTGCTGGCGCGGGTCGGCGAGCGGCTTCTGGTGCGTGGGCGCGGGCTGACCGCAGCCATGGTCGGCTGGCAGTTCAGCCGTCGGCCGATGCGCGGGGCGGGGCCGGTGCTGCTGCTGGTCATCTCCGTGGCGCTGGGCGTGATCGCCCTCGGGCAGAGCGCGTCCTGGCACCGTTCGCAGGCCGACCAGGCCGACTTCCGGGCCGGTGCCGAGGTGAGGGTGCTGACTTCCGGGAGCGGTGGTCCGGGGCGTGGGGACGTCTACGCGGGCCTCCCGAACGTCGATTCGGTCGCCCCGGCGGTCCGTGGCACCGTGTCGCTCTCCGGGAGCCGCACCGCGACCGTCCTGGCCCTGAACACGACGGAGGCGGCCGGGGCGGTGCTGGCGCGGCGCGATCTGACGGACGGTCCGCTGCTCGCCGGGCTCGCCCCGCGCGAGGCGCCCGCGGGCATCGACGTACCGGCGGGCACGGGTCGGCTCACACTGACCGCCACCCTGCACAGCACCACGCCGGGTCCGGGCGCGGACGTCACGCTCACGGTGCGGGACCGGTACGGGACCTCGTACGAGATACCGTCCGGCCGTCTCGCCGCCGACGGTCGGCCTCACCCGCTGACGCCCGAACTGAACGGCGCCCGGGGCCCGTTGGCGCTGTCCGGGCTCACCCTGAGCATGTCGCAGCCGACCGGCCGCGCCGACCGGCACCGGCTGGTCCTCGACTCGCTCACGGCGGCAGCAGGCGATGGTGGTGGTGGCGTCCGGCGGTTGGCCCTGCCGGCGAGGTGGACGACCGCTGTCGAGTCCGACTCGGTCTCCCTCGGGCCCGATGACAAGGCCCGGCCGACCCGTCCCCGGGTCACGTCGACCACCCCTCTCACCTTCACGTACGGCACCGGGTATCTGCCGTCGGACGTCCCGGCGTCCCCCGCGCCGCTGGAGGTACGGCTGGAGGTCGCCCGGCCGGCGGCGTCACCGGCGGCGGCGTCCGAGGTCGTCGCCGTCGCCACCCGGCAGTTCCTCGACGCGTCCGGTACGCGCGAGGGTGAGCGGGTCGAGGTGGCGTTCGACGGGCGTTCCGTGCCCGTACGCGTCGTCCGTACGGCGAGCGCCCTGCCCACGACGGAGACGGATGCCACCGCGTCGGGGGGTGGGGCCCTGCTGGTCGATCTCCGGGCTGTCGACCAGGTGTTGCTGGACCGCGACGGGAGGGGCCTCACGCCCAGCGAGTGGTGGCTGGGCACGGACGCGCCCGGGGTCACGGCGGCCGCTGTGCGGGCCCTGCCCGACGTCGAACCGGAACAGGTGGTCGTGCGCGACGAGTTGGCGGCGCAGCTGCGCGACGACCCGTTCGGGGCGGCCCCGGAAGCTGCGCTGGTCGCGGCGGCCGGGGTGACTGTGCTGTTCGCCTCGCTCGGCTTCGCGGTGAGCGCGGTGGGTGCGATACGGGTCCGGGACGGCGAGTTCGCCGTTCTGCGCGCCCTGGGGACACCGCGCCGTCGGCTGGCCCGGCTGGTCGCCGTGGAGCACGGCGTACTGGTGGCGCTGGCGCTGCTGGTCGGGACGGCGCTGGGCGCGGTGCTGACGTACGCGCTGGTCCCCCTCGTCGTCCTGACCGGCCAGGCCACCCGGCCGCTCCCACCGGTCCTGGTCGAGTTCCCGCTCACGCGGCTCGCCGCCCTGCTGGCGGCCCTCGCGGCGGGCCCCGCCCTGGTGACCGTGGCCCTCGCACTCCGACGGGCGAAACCCGTCACGACCCTCAGGGACGAGGTGGCCCAGTGACCGCCAAATCGGTGCCGGCGCCCGCACGGGCCGGCGTGTGGGCCCGGCTGCGGGCCTTCGCGGGGACCTCCGTAGCCCTCGCCCTGCTGGTGGCTGTGACCGCCGCGCTCGCCGCCGCCTACCCGCGTGCCGGGGACCGGTACGCCGACGCGGGGCTGCGGCGGGCCGTCGAGCAGGGCTCTCCCGATCGGACGACTGTGCGGGTGGACGCCCCGCCGCCCTGGACCGACACGGTCGAGGAGACGGAGGAGGCAATGCGTCCCGGTGCACTGGCGGCGGCGCGCGCCAAGGTCCTCGCCACCCCCCGGGCGCCCCTGGTTCCCGACCGCGCGCAGTCGGCGTACGGCGTGCGCACGACCGTCGGTGTGGTGGCGTCCGAGACCTGGCTTCCCCAGCCCGCCGGTCTGCCCGCCCAACTGCTGCTCGCCGCCCAGCAGGACCTGGCCTCCCACGCCCGGCTCAGCGCGGGCCGGTTGCCGCGCACCACGGGCGGCGAACCGGTGACCGCAGACATGGGGCGGGTCGAGGCCGCCGTCACCGCGGACACCGCCCGCACGCTTCACATCCGGGTGGGCTCGGTGATCCACCTGCCGCGTCCGTCGAGGGGCCCCCTCGCCGTCCGGATCACCGGGATCGTCGTACCGCGCAGCCCGGCGGGGGCCTACTGGTCGACGTTGCCCGTGCTGCGCACCCCCGCGCTGAGCCGTATCCCCGGCAGCGCGCTGACGGAGGTCTACTGGCTCGGCGCCCTGCTTCTCGCCCCCGACGCCGGGCCGGTGCTCCTTGGCACCACCGGCGGTCCGCACCGGTACTGGCAGGTGGCCCCCAATGTCGCCACCCTGCGCGGGCACGATCTCGACGGGCTGGTGTCCGCCGTCACCGCCTTCGCATCGGGCCCGGGGGTGCAGCGCCTGCGCGAGGTCGTCGACCCCCGGCTGGAGACCCAGACGAACCTCGGCGAGATCCTCGCGGACCACGCCAGGCTGCGGTCGGGGATCGAGCCGCTGCTTCTTCTCGCCGCCGTCGGGACCGGCAGCCTCGCCGTGATCGTCCTGGCCATGGCCGGCGGTGTGGCGGCCGATCGACGGCGCGCGGAGCTGGCCCTGCTGCGGGCGCGCGGCGCCTCTCTGCCCGGCCTCGGCCTCCGGCTGCTGGCCGAGACGGCGGTGGTGGCCGTACCGGCCGGTGCCCTCGGCCTGACCGCCGCCCTGCTCGCCCTGCCCGGCGCCCGTACCGCGCCCGCCGTCGCCGCCGCCCTCGCCGTCACCCTCCTCGCCTGCGTCGCGCTCCCCCTGCGTGCCGTGGTGGCGCACCGCACGGTACGGATGCACGACGGCCGGGAGGACCTCGCCTCGGCCCGGCCCTCGCGGCGCCGTACGGTGGCCGAACTGACCGTGCTGGTCGTCGCGTCGGGGCTGGTCGCCGTACTGCGGCGGCAGGGATCCGGCGGCTCCGGCCCGGTGGCCGCCGCCCCGCTGCTGACGGGCGTGGTCGCGGCTCTGCTGCTGGCACGACTGCACCCGCTGCCGCTGCGTGCGCTGAGCAGGGCGGCAACTCGTATGCGCGGCCTGCTGATTCCGTTGTCGCTGGCCCAGGTGGCCCGCGCCCCCGGCTTCGCCGTGCTGCCTCTGCTGGCCCTGCTCAGCGCCCTGACCACGGCCGCGTTCGGCGGTTCGGTGCTGGCGGGGGTCACGGCGGCCCGGGACCAGGCCGCGCTCCTCGACGTCGGCGCCGACGGCCGTATCGAGAGCGCGACCGGTGCGCTCCCGGGCGCGCTGCCCGACCGCGTACGCCGGCTGCCCGGCGTACGGGACATGGCGGAGGCGAGCGTCACCGTCGAGGCGAAGCCACGGCAGGGCAGTCAGTCGGTACCGCTGGCCGGTGTGGACACCGACGCCTACGCACGCCTCTCGCACCGCACGGGACTCGGGCCGTTCGACGCGGCGACCCTCCGGCGGGAGCGGAAGGACGCCGGTGCGGCGGGCGGCGCCGACCGGCCGCTGCCCGCGCTGGCCTCACCCCGCGTGGCCGAGGAGTACGGCACGGGCCCGTACCCCGTGCTGCTCCAGGACGGCACCGCCGTGACCGTCCGGATCGTGCTGGTCGTGGACCGTACCCCGGCCGTGGTCGGCGACGACTTCCTGATCGTTGACCGGGCCGGCCTTCCCGGCGCCGCCGCCCGTACGACGACCCTGCTGCTGACCGGCGACTCCCTCAACGGCCGCGCGCTGCGCTCGGCGACGACAGCAGAGGCAGGGACAGAGGCGGGGGCGGGGGCGGGGGCTGCGGCCGTACTGCTGCGCGACGAGGAACGCGCTCGGTACGTCGACTCGCCACTCCAGACCGGCGCCGAACGTCTGTACGGAGTCGCGGTCGCCGCCGGCGCGGGATACGCGGTCCTCGCCCTCCTGCTGACCGTGCTGCGCACCGCGCCCGAACGCGGCGCACTGCTCGCCCGGTTGCGCACCCTGGGGATGAGCCGGGCCCAGGGCCGCCGGCTGCTAATCCTCACCGCCCTTCCGCAGGCGTTCCTCGCCTCGGCGGGCGGGCTGCTGACCGGCTGGGCCTGCGTTCACCTGCTCTCGCCCGGCATCGACCTCACGACCATCGCGCTGGCCTCCCCGGGTGTCCTCGAGGAGGCCGCGCTGCGCACCGATCCGCTCTCGCTGGCGGTTCCGGCGCTCGTCGTGCTGGTGCTGGCCCTCGGTGTGCCCGCCGGGCAGGCCTGGTGGGTCGGCCGACGCGGCTCGGTGCGCGAACTGCGGATGGGTGACGACTAGATGACTGAACGACCACTGGACCGTGAGCCGGACACCACGCCAGACAGACCCCGCGACCGCCAGGAGCAGCCGATGACCGGCAGCCCGACCTTCCACGAACTCACCGACCGGGCCCGCGCCGCGCGCGGCGCCGCCGCCTACGGTCATGACGCCCTGATCACCTGCGACCGGGTGGTACGGATCTTCTCCGCCGACGGTGTGGAGGTCCAGGCGCTGCAGGGCCTCGACCTCCTCGTCCGCAAGGGGGAGCTGATGGCGCTGGTCGGCGCCTCCGGCAGCGGCAAGTCCACCCTCATGAACATTCTGGCCGGACTGGACCGACCCACCGCGGGCGCGGCCCGGGTCGCCGGGCACGACCTGGTCACCATGTCCGCCAAGGAGCGCCTCGCCTACCGGCGCGGGACCGTCGGCTTCGTCTGGCAGCAGACCTCCCGCAACCTCCTGCCCTATCTCACCGCCGCGCAGAACGCCGTACTGCCCCTGCAGTTGGCCCGCGCGGGAGGCGGGCGCCGGGCCAGGGCCGATCGCGCCATGGAACTCCTCGGCCTGCTGGACGTCGCCGAGTGCCGTGACCGCCGGCCGCACGAGATGTCCGGCGGTCAGCAGCAGCGCGTCGCCCTCGCGGTGGCCCTCGCCAACGACCCCGCGGTCCTGCTCGCCGACGAGCCCACCGGCGAACTCGACTCCCACACCGCCGAGCAGGTCTTCGCCGCGTTCCGCACCGCCAACGAGGAACTGGGGACCACCATCGTGATCGTCACCCACGACCAGTCCGTCGCCGGTGAGGTACGGCGGACCGTCGCCATCCGGGACGGGCGTACGTCGACGGAGGTCCTGCGCCACAGCGAGGTCGACTCCGCCACCGGCCAGGAGAACCTGGTCGCCCGCGAGTACGCCATGCTCGACCGGGCCGGCCGCCTCCAGCTCCCCGCCGAGTACACCCGGGCCCTGGGGATGCGCGACCGCGTCGCCCTGGAACTGGAGCCCGACCACATCGCCGTACGCCCGGACGAGACGCGAACCAGCGACGGCCGGCCCTAGGTGTCGCTGTCGGTGTCGGTGATCTCGCCGTCCTTCAGTTCCAGCACACGATCCGCGAGGTCGAGAAGGGTTCGGTCATGGGTGGCGACGAGTGCCGTGATCCGCTCGCTGTGGACGACCGCGCGCAGCAGTTCCATCACGGAGTGCCCGGTCTCCGCGTCCAACTGGCCGGTCGGCTCGTCGGCGATGAGGATCGAGGGGCTGTTGGCCAGGGCGCGGGCGATGGCGACGCGCTGGCGCTGTCCGCCCGACAGCTCGCCCGGGCGCTGCTCGGCGTGGTCCGCGAGCCCCACGAGGGACAGCAGCAGCTCGACGCGCTCCTGCCGCTCACGCGGGTCGGTCCTGCGCAGCCGCAGCGGTACGCCCACGTTCTCGGCGGCCGTGAGGATGGGGATGAGCCCGAACGACTGGAAGACGAAGCCGATGCGCTCCCGGCGCAGCGCGAGGAGGGCGTCCTCCCCCTGGTCGCCCAGGTGCAGCCCGTCGACGGCGACCTGTCCGCTGTCCGGCTCGTCCAGGCCGCCGACGATGTTGAGGAGGGTGGTCTTGCCCGAGCCCGAGCGTCCCTTGAGCGCGACGAGTTCTCCCCGGGGGACCTCGAAGGAGACGCCCCGCAGAGCGTGTACGGCGTTGGCCCCCCGGCCGTACGACTTGTGCACGTCCGTCACCCGCAGCATGGCCGCGGTCACCGCCTGGCTCATCGCACCCCCGTGTGCTCGCCGATTTCGCAGCGCGCCAGTATCCCACGGACGCAATGCCCAGGCCATGGATCCTTTTCGCTTCTATCGTGGAACGACACAGCATGCACGGCACAGCACGCACGGCACGGTACGAGACAGCGGACAGGCAGGTCATGACGGAACCGCAGATCGACTACGCGGCGGTCTTTCGGGCCCTGCCCGGCATGGTGGCCCTGCTCACCCCTGACCTGGTGTACGTCGACGCGAACGACGACTTCGTGCGGCTCTCGGGGCGTACCCGCGAGCAACTGCTGGGCCGCTACATCTTCGACGTCTTCCCCGAGAACCCCACCGACCCCGCCGCGGCCGGGTCGATGCGCGAGACCGAGGCGTCGATGCTCCGTACGGTGGCCACCGGCGAACGCGACACGATGGCGCTGCTCCGCTACGACATCGAGGACGCCACTCAGCCCGGCCGCTGGGAGGAGCACTACTGGAGCCCGGTCAACGCACCGATCCTCGGCGAGGACGGGAAGGTCACCCTGATCGCGCACCGGGTGGAGGAGGTCACCGAGCTCATCCGCGCGTTCGGCGGTCCCGGCGCCGACACCCGGGCCCGCGCGCTGGAGGCCGAGGTGTACACGCGGGCCCGCGAGCTGCAGGAGGTCAACGAGCGGCTGCGTACGGCGCATGCCCGGGAGCGCGAGGTCGCCCTCGCCCTGCAGGCGGCGATGCTGCCCCCGCCGGGCCCGACCGGGCCGCACGGGGCGGCCGTGCGCTACCGGCCCGCCGTCGGCGCGCTGAACGTGTGCGGCGACTGGTACGACCTGGTCGAGCTGCCCGGCGGGAGCCTCGCGGTCGCCGTCGGTGACGTCGTCGGCCACGGTCTGGCCGCCGCCTGCGCGATGGGGCAGTTGCGCAGCGCGCTGAGCGGGGCCACCCGCCTCGCGGAGGGTCCCGCCCAGGCCCTGGACGCCCTCGACATCTACGCCCGTTCCGTGGAGGGCGCCGAGTCGACCAGCGTCGTGACGACCTTCATCGGCTGGGACAGCCACACCATCACCTACAGCTGCGCCGGCCATCCGCCGCCGGCCCTAGTGCACCCCGACGGCACGGTCACCTTCCTCGACCGGGCCACGGACCCGTCGCTCGCCGCCCGGCCCGAGCCCGTCCCCCGTCTTCAGGCCGGTACGGCCTTCACCGAGGGCTCCGTCCTGGTGCTGTACACGGACGGCCTGATCGAACGCCACGACGAGGACATCGACGCCGGTCTGGCCCGCCTCGCCGACTCCCTCGCCCGGCACCGGGACGCGGAGCCCGAGGCCCTGGCCGACGCCCTCCTGGCCGACCTCCTGCCGCCCACCGGCAACACCGACGACACGGCCCTGATCGTCCTGCGTCTGTGAACCGGGGCGCGTGGGTCGCGCGGCTGAAGCGGCGGCATGGCCGGGCTTGGCATTACCATCCCATTACGCGCCTATTTCGGACGAAGTTCTTACCTTCCAGCTAGGTTCTGACTAAGTTCTGGCGAATATCTGACAGTTCTAGGGAACTGACCATGAGTCGTCTGGGTCGTCTCTGTACAGGTCTTCCAGCCATGAAACGCGGGTTCCTCGCCGTCGCCGTCACCGCCGGGCTGGTCCTTGTCGGGGCCTGCGGAAGCGGGGGCGGGAGTGGTGGCGGGGGCGGTGGAGGCGGAGGGGACAGTGTCAGCGTCGGGGTGCTGATGCCGGGGGGCGGGGCCTCCCGGTTCGGGCGGTTCGACCGGCCGCTGATCGAGCAGCACGTCGAGACGCTGTGCCCGGACTGCCCGGCCGCGACCGTCGCCGCCACGTCCGATCCCACGATTCAGCAGCAGCAGTTCGAGGCGATGATCACCCGGGGGGTGGATGTGATCATCCTCGCCGCCGTCGACCCCCAGCTGATGCGTCCGTCCGTCGAGTCCGCGCACCGGGCCGGTATCCCGGTCGTCGCCTACGACCGGCTCGCCGAGGGGCCGATCTCCGGGTACGTCACCTTCGACGGGGACGAGGTCGGGCGGCTCCAGGGCAAGGGGCTGTTGAAGGGCATGGGCCCGAAGGCCGACGGGGGCCTGATCGTCATGATGAACGGCGCCACCACCGACCCCAACGCCGGTTGGTACAAGGAAGGCGCCCTTTCCGTCCTCAAGGGCAAGGTGAGGATCGGCAAGTCGTACGACACGGTCAACTGGCGGCCCGAGAACGCCTACGTCAACATGACCGGCGCCATCTCCGCCCTGGGCGCCGAGAACATCGACGGTGTGCTGTCCGCCAACGACACCATGGCCGGCGCCGTGGTCTCCGCCTTCAAGGCGGCCAAGGTCACGAAGCTGCCGCCGATCACCGGCCAGGACGCCGACCTCATGGCCGTACAGCGCATCGTGAAGGGCGAGCAGTACATGACCGTGTACAAGCCCTACAAGCGCGCGACCGACGCCACCGTGGAGATGGCGATCGCCCTCGGGCGCGGCGAGAAGGTCGAGGCCATCGCCACCGGCAGTGTCGACAGTCCGACGACGAAGAACGTCCCGGCGGTCCTGCTGCCGTCCGTCTCCGTGACCGTCTCCAACATCGAGGAGACGCTGGTGAAGGACGGCATGTACACCGTCGGCCAGATCTGCACCCCGGCTCTACGGCCCGCCTGCGACCGGGCCGGCCTCATCTGACATCTGACACGTTCAGTTTCCCCCCGGGAAGGAGGTGACCCGTGCCCGGTCAGCCCCTGCTGGCGTTGCGCGGTGTCTCCAAGCGGTTCGCCGCCGTACAGGCCCTGGTGGACATCGAGCTGGAGATCCGGGCCGGGGAGGTGGTCGCCCTGGTCGGTGACAACGCCGCGGGCAAGTCCACCCTGGTCAAGGTGATATCGGGGGTCGGGCCCCCCGACAAGGGGGTCATCGAGTGGCAGGGCAGCCCCGTACAGATCAAGCGGCCCCAGGACGCCAGCGGCCTCGGGATCGCCACCGTCTACCAGGACCTCGCCATGTGCGAGAACCTCGACGTCGTCGCCAATCTCTTCCTCGGCCGGGAGATCCACCGGTTCGGCGTCCTCGACGAGGTGGAGATGGAGCGCCGTACCCGCGAGCTGCTGCACACCCTGTCCATCCGGATTCCCGATGTACGGGTGCCGCTCGCCGGGCTCTCCGGCGGTCAGCGGCAGGTCGTGGCGATCACCCGTTCGTTTCTCGCCTCGCCCCGGCTGCTGCTGCTCGACGAGCCCACCGCCTCCCTGGGCATCCAGCAGACCAACCAGCTCCTCGACCTGATCGAGGAGCTGCGCGACAAAGGGCTCGGGGTGCTTCTCATCAGCCACAACATGAGCGACATCAAGGCCGTCGCCGACCGGGTCGCCGTGCTGCGCCTGGGCCGCAACAACGGCCTCTTCAACGTGAACACCACCTCGCAGGAGCAGATCATCTCCTCCATCACCGGCGCGGCCGACCACGCCGTCGCCCACCGCCCGCCCCCCGACGAGGTGTGGCCGTGAACACGAACACGAACGCGAACGCGAACGCGAGCACGAACGTGACCGTGACCGCGAAGTCGCGTCTCGCGGCGGGCGCCGGCGCCGTGCGTCGCAGGGTGCGGGAGGGCGGGCTCGGGCCCGCGCCGGTGCTGCTGGCCCTCGCCGCGACCTGGGTGGTCTTCCAGTGCCTCAACGACAGGTTCCTCTCGCCGCGCAACCTGTCCGTCCTCAGCGTGGACATCGTCGGCACCGGCATGGTCGCCGTCGGCATCGTCTTCGTGCTGCTGATCGGTGAGATCGACCTGTCCGTGGGCTCGCTCGCCGGCCTCGCGGGCGCCATGTTCGCGGCGCTGAACGTGAACGTCGGCATCACGGAATGGCTCGCCGTGCTCCTCGCGGTGATCTGCGGTACGGCCATCGGCGCCGTCCACGGGTTCCTGTTCGCCAGGTTCCGGGTGCCCGCCTTCGTCGTCACCCTCGCCGGGCTGCTGGCCTGGAGCGGTCTGATGCTGCTCCTGCTCGGCCCGGACAACACCATCCACTTCAGCGAGGACGGGCTGGTCGCCACACTCACCAGCCGCTACTACAGCGCCCCCGGTTTCACCTACGGCCTGGCGGCGCTCTGCACGGCCGCGTACCTGCTCGTCTCCCTGCGCGAACGCGGGCGCCGCGCCGCCGCCGGGATGCCGTGCCGGGCGGTGAGCGAGATCTCGGCCCGTACGACACTGCTCGCGGCGGTCGCGTTCACCAGCGTCGCCGTACTGAACCGTTTCGAGGGGCTGCCGCTGGCGCTGCTGATCTTCCTCGCGGTGATCCTCGCCTCGGACCTGCTGCTGCGCCGCACCCCCTACGGCCGGCAGGTTCTCGCCCTGGGCGGCGGTGTGGAGGCGGCCCGGCGGGCGGGCGTGGACGTGACGCGCGTACGGATCTCGGTGTTCATGGTGTCGGGGACCCTGGCCGCGGCCGGGGGACTGTTCGTCGCGTCGCGGTTCACCTCGGCGAGTCCGGTCTCGGGCAGCGGCGCGGTGCTGATCAACGCCATCGCCGCCGCCGTCATCGGCGGCACCAGCCTGTTCGGCGGCCGCGGCTCCACCTGGTCGGCGCTGCTGGGCGTGCTCGTCATCCAGTCGATCGCCTCGGGCATGGCACTACTGGGCGTGCAGACCGCCGTCCAGTTCATGATCACCGGCGGGGTGCTGATCGCGGCGGTGATCATCGACTCGCTGGCAAGGAGCACCGCCGCGTCACGCATGCGGCCCTGAGGGCCACAACGCCGTGGGCAACGCCGTTCGGCACCGGTCCCTCCCCACGTGGGGACCGGTGCCGAAACGATGGGCGGGGGCCCGGGAGGCGGCCGGACGGTTCCGGTTCCGCGATCTCGGGTCCGCGTGGTGGGACCGACACCCCGGCCGGCGACGTCCGACAGCATCTGGCCGAGAATGTTCGGCCTTCGCGCTGCCCTGGGAGTCACCGCGCTGGTGGTCCGGTCGGGCACCACTTGGCTGGTTCCTTGTTGCGTCATGATCCTGCCATCCACGGCCACCCCGGAGGAGGTTCCGGTCCGGGGCCGAGCGCGTATCCGCAGGTCAGCCGTATAGAGTGGGTTTTCCGGTCCGGATGACACCGGATATCAGACGCGGGGGAAGTAAGGGGTGGAGACCTTGAGTTCCGACTCAGGGGCACGCACGGCCTTCGCGGAGCGGCTCTCGCTGCTGTACAAAGAGGCCGGTAATCCCCCCCTCAAACGCGTGGCCGAAGCCGTCGTCCAGTTGCAGCGCGTGGACGAACGTGGCCGACCTGTGCGGGTCTCCGTGCAGCGGATCAGCGACTGGCGGCGGGCAAAGAACGTGCCCGCACAGTTCGCCGCCCTCGCCGCCGTACTGAGTGTCCTCGTCCCGCCGGCCAGGCGCGCCCGGCCCGTGCCCGTCTCCCCCGGGCTGTACGACATGGTCCAGTGGCAGCACCTGTGGGAGCGTGCCGTCGCCGACCCGGTCGGCGACCGCGCCCCCGGCTCACCGGAAAACGACGAGGAGCAGCCCGCCGCCGAGGTCCCGGCGGTGCCGGGCGGGGTGTGCCCCTACCGGGGCCTCGCCTCGTACCGCCTGGAGGACACCCGCTGGTTCTTCGGCCGGGAACGCAGCACCGACGCCCTGGTGGCCCAGCTCCGCGCGGCGGAGAGCGCGGCGACCCTTCCGGAGAGCTACGCGGGTAGCACTGACACCGACACTGTCGACACCGGCGGCGGCACCGGCACCGGCGGCGACGCCGGGGGGCTGGTCATGCTGGTCGGCGCCTCCGGGGCCGGCAAGTCGTCCCTGCTGAGCGCCGGGCTGGTGCCCGCGTTGCAGGAAGGGGCGCTCGGCGAACCGGGACAACCGGGGCAACCGGCCCGGGAGGTCCTTCAGCTCGTCCCGGGCAGTGATCCACTCGGCGAGCTGACCCGCCGTATACCCGGCCTCGCGGAGATCCTGTCCCCCGGCGACGGGTCGGCGTCGCCCGAGCCCGGTACACCCGAGTTCGCCCATGCCGTACGGGAGACGGTCGCCGCCTGGGCCCGCCGCGACGCCCTCGACGCCCCGGATGCCCTCGGCTCTCCGGGCGCCCCCGAGTCCCCTGACTCCCCCGCGTCGACCCCCGCCCGGCCTGTTGTGATCGTCGACCAGTTCGAGGAAACGTTCACGCTCTGCCTGGACGAGGCGATCCGCGACACCTTCATCCAGGTCCTCCACGCCGCCGCCACGCCGCCCGGGCCCGGAGAGCGGGCCGGGGACGGAAATCCAGCCGGTCCAGCCGCCGTCGGCGAAGGCGCCCCCGCGCTCGTCGTCCTCGGTATCCGCGCCGACTTCTACGACCAGTGCCTGCGCCACCCCGAGCTCGCCGACGCGCTCCAGCACCGGCACATGGTCCTCGGCCCGCTGACCACCGCCGAGCTGCGGGAGGCCGTCAGCGGCCCCGCCAGGGCCGTCGGCCTGGAACTCGAACCGGGTCTCGCCGAGCTGATCGTGCGGGAGGTGAGCGCCGACGGACCGCGCGGGACGCACGACGCGGGCGTACTGCCGCTCCTCTCGCACGCCCTGCTCGCCACCTGGCAGCGCCGCAAGGCGGGACGGCTGACGCTTTCCGGCTACCGCGCCGCCGGCGGCATCCAGGGCGCGGTGGCCGCGACCGCCGAGCGCGCCTGGGCCGACCTCGACCCGGCGGCCCGCGGCGCCGCGAGGCTGCTCCTGCTGCGCCTGGTACGCCTCGGCGAGGACACCCAGGCCACCCGCAGACGCGGTACGCGCCGCCAGCTGGCCGCCGAGTCGGCGGACCCGGAGAAGACGGAGGAGTCCCTCGAGGCGCTGGTGCGCGCCCGGCTGGTGACGCTCGACGCGGAGAGCGTGGAGATCACCCACGAGGCACTGCTGCACGCCTGGCCGCGACTGCGGGAGTGGATCGACGAGGACCGGGGCGGCAACCTGCTGCGCCAGCGCGTGGAAGAGGACAGCAGATCCTGGGAGGAGTCCAAGCGCGACTCCTCCCTCCTCTACCGCGGCTCCCGCCTCGAACAGGCGCACACCTGGGCGAAGTCCGCCGGTGACGCCCTGCTCACCCGCAGCGCGGTGCAGTTCCTGGCCGCCTCGGTGAAGCTGCGCCGCAGGACCGTCCTGATCAGCCGGGCCGCCATCGCCGCGGTGGTCGTGCTGGCCCTGCTGGCCGGCGGTGCGGCGCTGATCGCCCGGCAGCAGCGCGACGACGCCGTGTTCGAGAACGTGCTCGCCGAGGCGGACCGCGTCCAGTCCACGGACCCGTCGCTGTCGGCGCAGCTCAGCCTGGTCGCCCACGAGCTGCGCCCGGAGGACGCGAGCACGCGCAGCCGGCTGATCTCGATCGTGAACACCCCGCTGGCCACCCCGATGGCCGGCCACACCGGCGCCGTCTACCTCACCACGTTCAGCCCGAACGGACGGCTCCTGGCCACCGCCAGCTACGACAGGACCGTACGACTGTGGGACGTGTCGGACCGGACGCGTCCCAAGCCACTGGGCAAACCCCTTGTCGCGAACGCGAGTTGGGTGAGCAGCGCGGTCTTCAGCCCCGACGGCCGCACCCTCGTCAGCGCGGGCGACGACGGCACGATCCATCGCTGGGACGTGACCGACCCCGCCCACCCGCGTCCCCTCGGCACACCCCTGGACGGCCGCGGCGGCACGATCTATCTGATCGCCTTCAGCCCGGACGGCCGCGCCCTCGCCGCGGCGAGCGAGGACCACTCGGTCCGGCTGTGGAACATGACCGTCCCGGCCCGCCCCACCCTCCTGTCCACCCTCACCGGCGCGGACGCCGCCGTGCGCGCCATCGCCTTCAGCCACGACGGCCGACGCCTGGCAGCGGGCGGCGACGACAACGCGATCCGGCTGTACGACGTGTCGAAACCGCGCCGGCCGAAGCGGTACGACACGAAACTGACCGGGCACACGGACCTGGTGCACTCGGTGGCCTTCAGCCCCGACGGCCGCACCCTCGCCAGCGGCGCCGCCGACGACACGATCCGGCTGTGGGACGTGGCCGACCCCGAGCACGCCACCCAGCTCGGCGCACCCCTGACCGGCCACACCGACGCGATCTGGTCCGTGGCCTTCAACCCGGCCGGGACCATGCTGGCCGCCGCCAGCGCCGACAGCACCGCCAGCCTGTGGAACATCAGCGACCCGCAGTACCCCTCCCAGGTCGGCGAATCCCTCACGGGCAGCAGCGGCGAGATGTACGCGCTGGGCTTCAGCCCCGACGGCCGTACGCTCGCCACCGGCAGCGGCGACAGCAAGGTGCGGCTGTGGTCGCTGCCGATGTCGGACATGATCGGCCGGATCGGCGTGTTCCGCCCGGACGGCAAACTGCTCGCGACGGGCTCGCGCGACGGCCGGGTCCGCCTGTGGAACGTGGAGGAGCCCGGCCACCCCGTGGCCCAGGGCGAACCGTTCACGCCCGGGGAGGGCGAGGTACGCACGCCGGTGTTCTCCTCCGACGGTCGCACGCTCGCCCTGGCGGCGGGAAACAGCACGGTGCAACTGTGGAACGTGGGCGACCCGAAGCATCCCGTCGCCTGGGCGCCCCCCGTCCAGCTGAAGACCCGGTTCGCGGACTCGGTGGCGTTCAGCCCGGACGGGCGCACACTGGCCACGGCATACAAGGACTTCACCGTCCAGCTGTGGGACGCGAGCGACCCGGCCCACCTTCGGCGCCTCGGCCCCCAGCTCACCGGCTACAAGGGCTACGTCGACGGCTTCGTCTTCAGCCGGGACGGCCGTACGCTCGCCAGCGCCAGCGCCGACGGCACGATCCGCCTGTGGGACGTCACCGACCCGGCCCGGGCCACCCTCCTCGGCAAGGTGCTCAGGGGGCACTCCGGCCCCGTCAACGAGCTGGCCTACAGCCCCGACGGCCGTACGCTGGCCAGCGGAAGCGACGACGGAACGGTTCGCCTCTGGGACGTCACCGACCCGGCCGACGTCCACAGCCTGGGCTCCCCGCTCACCGGGCACACCGAGGCGGTCGAGTCGCTCTCGTTCAGCCCGGACGGAAAGGTCCTGGCGAGCGGCGGCAACGACAACGCGGTACTGCTGTGGGATGTGAGTGACCCGTCTCGCGCCACATCCATAGGCCAGTCGATGAACCCGAACGCCAAGACGGGCAACTTCCTGGCGTTCAGCCCGCGCGGCGGCATCGTCGGGGTGTCGAGCGGCCCGGACACGGTCCGGCTGTGGGATCTCGACGTCGATACGGCGATCACCCACATCTGCTCGACGACCCGGAACGTCCTGACGCCGGAGAAGTGGCACGTGTATCTGCCCAGGCTGTCGTACGAGCCGCCGTGCGAGGAGTGAGGGGCCCCCACCCCGCTCACGCGAAGTCGTACACGGCCCAGCCGGCGATCAGGCGATAGCCGATGCGCTGGTAGAGGGCGTTGCTGGTGGGGTTGTCCGGGTCCGCGTACAGCACGACGTCCGTGGCGCCGGCGTCGAGCGCGGCGCGGCTGACCTCGACGGTCACGGCACCCGCGTACCCGCGACCGCGCAGGTGGGCCGGGGTGTAGACGGGGTCCACCCGTACGTGTCCCGCGACCAGCGGGTTCACGCCCGCCAGGGAGACGGGGGTGCCGTCCGGGGTCTCCCAGTAGGTGTAGCGCTTCTCGCCGAAGCGGGTGGAGGCCCAGGTGTCGGCGTTGATGGTGACCTCCTCGCCGAGGTCCTTCGCCAGCTCACGGCACCACTGCATGAGGTGCTCACGCTCCGCCTCCCCCTCGCCCACGGGTCGGCCCCGGCCGGCCGGTAGCGGCTCCGGCGGGGTGAGGGTGCCGAGGCGGTACAGATTGATCCGGGTGCGCAGGGTCGGTGTCGCGCCGGTGTGCCGCTGCCAGGCCTCGGCGAAGGCGGTGGCGGTGGCGTGCTCCGCGCTGACACCCGGGAGGCGGTGACCGAGGGCGGCCAGGCGGGCGGCGAGGGTGTCGGCCTGCTCGGGGGTGAGGGGGGTGAGGCTGAGGAGGCTCTTCGGGGTGAGCCGGTAGAAGACGCCGCTGACCTGCCCGGACCCATCCTCCAGCCGCCCCAGGGCGGGCGAGTCGACGGCGGTCGTCCCCGTCCGGTCCGTGCGCAGTTTCTCGAAGGTGGTCAGGGCGGTGGTGTGCAGGGCGGGCCGGGAGCGCAGGAAGTCCCCGGCGCGGTCGAGGAAGTCGTCGATGGCTGCGGTGCCTGCGGTGCCTGCGGTGTCTGTGCTGATGTGCCAGTCGTCGGAGCGCATGCCTCATGATCCCCCAACTCCTGGGCACGGACGCGGACTTGCTCCACGTCACGCACGCGATCGGCGGAAACGGTTGTACTGGAACAGGAGGGAACGAGAGTGATCCCAGTCACAACTGGTCATCAGAGGAGAGCAGTCGACTCCCGCTGAGCATGCGGTGTTGTTACCCTTGGCCAGAGCCCGATCGCTGGTGCATCCCCCGTCGCCAGCGGTCGGGTTCTTTTATGCCCGGAGGGAGCTGCGGATCCGACTACGCCGGGCCCGCGGCCCTGGTGTAGCGGGCGGCGAGCTCGGCGAACGCGTCGGCGAGTTGCGGTGGACCGATGACGTGGAAGTCCGCGTCGAAACGGCCGACGGCGGCGGCGAGCCCGGTCCACGACCAGGAACCGAGGGACAGGCGGCACCGGTCCGGGCCCAGGGCTTCGACAGTGCCGTCCTGCGCGAAGGGGGCCACGGATTCGGCGGGCAGGTCGAGGAGAACCTCGCCGCGGCAGGGCCAGTCGACGGTGGAGCCGTCGGTCCCCCGGAACCGGCCGGTGACGAAGGCGGTCACGTCATGCGCGGGGAGATCGCGCGGGGTGAAGCGCGGGCCGGTCGGGGTGCGGGGGCGCATACGGTCGACGCGGAAGGTGCGCCAGTCGGCCCGGTCGAGGTCCCAGGCGACCAGATACCAGTGGCCGCGCCAAGTGACGAGGTGGTGGGGCTGCGTCCGACGGGGTTGTACGGCGGGCAGGGTGACGTCGTGCTCGTACCCGTGGCCGTGCCCCCCGTACTCGCGCCCGTACCCGTGCTCGTAGTCGAAGCGCAGTTCCTCGCGGGCGTGGATGACGCGGCTCACCTCCATGAGGAGTGGGGTGCCGGTTCGGGTGCCGGTTCGGGTGCCGGTTCGGGTGCCGGTGTCGGGTGGCTCGACGGCGGTGAGCTGCAGCATGTCCATGCGTCGGCGCAGTCGGGGCGGCATGACCTGGCGGACGGTGGCCAGGGCCCGGGCGGCGTCCTCGCCGATCGTGGAGTTGCCGGTCGCGGACTGCAGGGCGAGGGCCAGGGCGACGGCCTGGTCGTCGTCGAACAGCAGCGGGGGCAGTTGCGAGCCGGCGTCGAGGCGGTAGCCGCCGGTGGGTCCCTTGAAAGCACGCACCGGATAGCCCAGTTCCCGTAGGCGGTCGATGTCGCGGCGGACCGTGCGCGGGGTGATGTCGAGCCGCTCGGCGAGGTCGTCTCCGGACCAGTCGCGATGTGTCTGGAGCAGCGAGAGCAGGGCGAGCAGGCGCGAGGACGTCTTCTGCATGGCCCCAATCCTGCCCGCAGTACAGGACACAACCTGTCCGCTACCCCTGGAATGGTGCGTCTCACGATCGCTCGGACGATCCCGATAAAACCAGGGCAAGGAAAAGGCCAATGTCTGTCACGACCACCACTCATCTGAACTTCCGGGGCCAGGCACGGGAGGCACTGGACCACTACCGGTCCGTCTTCGGCGGGCGCGCCACCGTCGTCACCTACAAGGACATGGGCGAGGTGCGGCACGAGGACGAGGCGGACTGGGTGGTGTGGGGCGAGGTGACCGGCGACAACGGTTTCCACGTCATGGCCTACGACGTGCCCTCGCAGCTGCCCTGGGACCAGGGCACCAGTTCGTACTTCGTCTCCGTGCGCGGGGAGGACACGGACGAGGTGACCGCTCTGTGGGAGAAGCTGGTGGCGGGCTCGACGGTGGTGCAGCCCCTGGGCTCCTCCCCCTGGGCACCGCTGTACGGGATGCTCACCGACCGCTTCGGCGTGACCTGGGTTCTGGACGTGACCGCTCCCTACGGCGGCTGAGCGCTCAGGAGGGCGACGCTTCGGCGACGTCAGTCCGTCGACCGCAGAATTCGGTCGACGGACCGGCGCCCCAGCTCGCTCATCGCCGGGTTGCTCTCGGCGTAGTACCAGACCAGGCCCACCGCCTGCTCGAACGCCCACGCCTTGCCGCGCTCCCACTCGAGGTCGTCGCAGCCCAGTGTCCGCCGGAGCACTTCCCTCGGCCCCTCGCCCAGCAGGTGCCAGGCGCTCACCAGGTCCAGCGCGGGGTCGGCCGGCCCGAAGCCGCCGGCGTCGAGTACGCCGCCGAGCCGGTCGCCTTCGACGAGCACGTTGCCCGGGATCAGGTCACTGTGGCTCATCACGTCGGCGCCCTCGCGCGGCAGCTCGCGCAGCCGGCTCCACAGGCGGCGCAGCCGGGGCACATCGAGCGGCACATCGAGCAGGGCCTCGCTCTTCTTGAAGCACTCCTCCATCCATGCGTCGTGGTGGGTGAGTACGCCCCCGCGACCCCCGCCGCTGAAGTGCCGTCCGGCCGTATCGGCCTTCCGGAGGGCGGCTATGAAGGTCGCCAGGTCCTGCGCGAAGGCATCCGACCCACTCGGGTCGGCCTCCGAGGCAACGGTCCCCGGCAGCCACGTCTGCACCGACCACGGCATGGGGTATCCCGCTCCGGGCTCTCCGAGGGCCACGGGTTCCGGAGTGGGGAACGGGGAGATCCGTACGAGCTCCGCGCTCGCCCGAGCCTCCCGCTCCAGAACGGCCCGCGCCTCGGCGGCATCCGCCCGGCGCAGCGGGAAGCGTGCGGAGAGGTCGTCCCCGATACGGAAGATGGCGTTGACCGTGCCGGTCGACGCCCGAACGGGCCGGATCTCCTCGCCGCCCCACTGGGGAAACTGCTCCCGCACCAAGGCGGCGACTGTCTCGGGGTCCACGTCAACTTGGTCGGCATGCATGGTCACCCCGCGATGCTGCCTGAGGGGCGACTTCGACGCAGCCGATTTTCCTTCCGAGCGCCCGATGGGAAGCCGCCGGGGCACCGAGACTCCGGTTTCCGTGTTCCGGTGCCGCCAGCGGTCCATTAAAGGCATTCAGGGAATAAGAAACGGGACCAAACCCCACCCCTCCCGTCCGCGGGAAACAGCAGCTACGGCCGCTCCCGCGCGAACTCCGGCGCTCGCACCCGCCGTCCCCCGCCGTCACTCCCTCGAGTGAACATCGCCAACTCAGCTGGATTTGTGCCCGGTTGCCTGCCTTACGCTCAGCGCAACAACCGCAGACATACGACGGCCCTCGCCGGGACTGGCATCCCAATGCGAGGGCCTGACCACCAAGGAAGAAGCACCTTCCCGATGGACACGAAAAACCCTAGCGCGCCCCCGTGCGCCCCGTCCCGTTCGCCGGGCAAAAATCACCCCTACCGGCGCCCCAAATCCGGAACCTCCGGCGCTTCCGGCCCTTCCGGCGTCGTGCACGAGAACACCCGCCACGACACCCGCTTCACGGTGATCGGCAACCACCTCGCCCAGCACCCCGAGCTCTCGCTGCTCGCCATCGGACTGAGCGTCCACATCCAGTCGCTGCCCGCCGGTGCCCCCGTCGACATCAAGACCCTCGCCAAGAGGTTCCCGGAGGGGGCGGACCGCATCTCCGCAGCCCTGCGCGAACTGGAAGCCCACGGCTACCTGCGCCGATCCCGCGAACGCACCCCCGGCGGCCGCATCGTCTCCCGCACGGTCTCCTGCAACCAGCCCGGACGGCACACCGAGCGCGTCACTCATACCGAGCGCGTCACTCACGCCGAACGCCCTGTACGTGGCGAGGGCCCGGCTCGCGCCGAAGGGCCCGTCGTCTATTCCGAGCGCCCTGTACGCAGCGAAGTCCCCGCCTACGCCGAGCGCGCCGCCGATGCGGAAACCGACGGCGGATATCCCCGTCCGGCCCACCCCGCGCACCCGACCACCCCTGCCCCGCCCAGGGAGCGCACCCCGCGCAAGCCGCTCCCCGCCGTACCGCAGCCCGCCTACAAGGGACCGGAACTCCTCCAGGCCGCCACCGACCTCCTCGCCGGACTCCGCCGCTCGGACCCCGACCTGCTCCTCTCCGCCTGCGACGTTGCCCACCTCGCACCCGGCGTCGCCGCCTGGCTCGAGCGCGACGCCAGCCTCACCGCCGTACGCCACGCCCTGATCAGCGACCTCCCACCCGAAGGCATGCGCCGCCCAGCCGCCCTCCTGGCCCACCGACTGACCACCCAACTACCACCCCCGGCCCCCTACCGCCCACCGTCCCCACAGTCGGAACCGCTCCACGTCCGCCACCCCCTCCAGAACTGCGACGGCTGCGACCGCGCATTCCGAAGCCCCGAACGGGGCCGCTGCCGCGACTGCACACCGGCGGGTCGGCCGACCGGAATCCTCTGCGGGTCGGTCTCCACTCCATGAGGATGGCCCCCTCCCTCACCCGACAGGACCCCACATGCTGCCTTCCTTCGCCGAGAACGGGTTCCTTCCCTTGGGCAGGTACTCCCTCTCCTTCGACGAAGCGGAGTCCATGCTGGTCAGCGCCCCCGAGTTCGAGGATTCGGCGACGCGCGCGGTGTTGTGGGACGGACTCACGAGGTATCTGGATCGGTTCCTTGAGCTTGAGGACGCCTACATAGACTTCCTGCGCGACCTCCCACTCGTCCAAGGACTCTGGCTGGGAGGCAGTTTCGTCACCACGAAACCCGATCCCGCGAACATCGACGCCAGCTTCCTGATCAACACACGCGCCGAGCACGCCGTCCGAGGTAAGCCCGGGTCGAAGTGGCTGACCACTGCCTTCCAGAGCCGGAACAGGATCAGGGAGAAGTTCGGCGTCTCCCCGCTCAGAATCGGGTACCAGCCCGTTGCCCATATCTTCGAACCGAAGCGCTTTACCCCCGACCAACGGACATACTTCATGGAACGGGGTGTATGGGACGACTGGTGGCAGCGTTGTCGACTGCCCGACCAGAGCGACCGCTCACCATCGGAGGACAGTGCCGCCCCGGCACGTGGGTACCTGGAGGTGCGACTGTGACCGGCGACAGCTGGCGTGAGCGCAGGCGCGCGCTCCGAAGGGACGATCCGGGCGCGGCCGAGAACACAGCGCGCCTCCTCGACGAGATGGGCCTCGAGGACAGGGACGACGAGGAGATCGAGGCGGACCACCGTGCCAACCGCCTCGCGGCGGCGCGCGAGTACGCACCGGATGCCCAGCTCGACGAAGAGCTTCAGCTCCGTCTGACCGGCCCTGACGCGGAAGGCGGAGCACTTCGGTTCCAGTGGGGGGACGCCCTGCTTGTCCCCGTGGAGCACGCGATCTCCGTTGCCGCAGGAACACCCGTTCAGCTGGAACTCACGGGAGTGTCAGCAGGCAGCACCGTGGTGCACGCCCGACCGGTGCAGCCCGCTGTCTCCACCAGGTCGGCCATCCTGAACACCCAGGACGCTCTGGACGCTCCAGCCACATCCGCCGCAGGCACGGGCCTGAGCACGCTCACCGAACTGCTGGCCGCCCTCGAGTCGGAGGCCGACATCCGCGAATGGGCGAGACTTTTCGACGCGGTCGACGCACTCTCGCGCGCGCTGGGCAAATACAGGCTCGACCTGGGCCTGACCTGGTACGGAGCCGACGGCAGCACGCGCCGGGCCAGGTTGACGGAACGAGGCAGGGGGTACGTCGAGCGACTGCGCGAGACCAGGAACCGCGATCAGGAGATCACCATCTCGGGTCGCATCACCGAGCTACGAGAGAGCGGCCTGGTGAAGGTGAAGACGGGCACCGCCAAGAACTCGCCGGCCTACGACGTCCGCTTCGAGGAACCCGACGAGCTGCTGCGTATGCGCCCCGGCCTCGGGGACAACGTCCACTTCCGGGTCCGCTTCCGGCAGGGGCTGGACTCCGTGGGCATCGCGAGGTCCACGGAGTACACATATCTGGGCCCGGCTGCGGAACAGACGTCAATTCCACTGGAACTGCAGTAGGTCGGCCGCCATTTGCCGGTCTGTCAGGGCCTATTCCCACTTCAGTCGGGTGTGTTGATGGAACTGACCTCATCAGACCTGGCGACAGCTGCTTTGGCGGCCTGCTCGATCGTCGCGCGCCGAGCTTCCCAGAACGCCGGATCCTGCTGCGGAGTTGCGTATTCGGCAGCTGTACCTGTGGAGCCGTCGAGCTGTTCCCGCAGGATGTCGGCGTGGCCGGCGTGACGACTCGTTTCGGTGAGCATGTGGACCAGGATGTTGAACAGCTTCACGTCAGGGCGTGGCCACCAGGGCACGTGACCAGGCGCGTCGAGGGCGAGCGCGGTGATCGTCGCGTCTGAGTGCTCCCATACGCGACGGTATTTGTCGGTGATGTCCTCGCGCGTTTCGTGCTCGGTCGCCCACGAGTCGGCGCCTCGCTCGGCAGCGTCGTCCCATCGGGGCAGGAGTTCGGGGAACGGCCGCCCGAAGACCTCGCCGAAATACCTGGACTCCCAGATCGACAGGTGCTTGACCAGGCCGAGGAGGTTGGTTCCAGTCAAGGTCAGGGGGCGGCGAATATCGTATTCGGGCAACCCCTCGAGCTTCCACAGGATTGCCTTACGCATCTCGCACAGGTCCCCGTGCAGGTACTGTTTCGCGAATTCATCGACCATGGACCACGAGCCTGCCATGCGTCCACGGCGGGGCTCAGCCGGCCCTAGGAGTTCCCGAACCAGCCCGGCGCGTCAAGCAGGAACGCCTCCGCCGGGGTCATCCGGCGTAGGTCCGATTCCAGTGCGCGGAGGCGGTCCTCGCCCAGTGTGCGGGCCCAGTTTGCGCGGAGGTGGTCGAAGATCTGGGCCGAGCGGGTCAGGCAGTCCGCGCCTCGGGCGGTGAGGCGTACGAGCTTGCGTCGTGCGTCGTTCGGATCCGCGCCGCGTTCCACGTAGCCCAGCCGTTCGAGCGTGTCGATCGTCTTGCCCGCCGCCTGTTTGGAGACTCCGAGTCGACGGCCGAGGTCCGCGGCGGTCGTGCCGTTCGGGCCGATCGCCTGGAAGACGTAGCCGTGCATCGGTCGGACGTCCGGGTGTCCCTGGCGGGCGAGCTCGCTGTGGAGTTCGTCGATCAGGACGCGGAAGGCGAGGAACAGTCGCAGGGGCAGCTCGAAGCCAGGGGGGTCACTTGACACGATCGACAACCAGGTTCACCATTTCGACAACCATGTTGTCGAGTTTAGGGGAACTCCTCATGCCTGTCATCCACCGTGCTGCGAGCCGCAGGACCGAGACACCCAACGCCGTGATGACCACTCTTGCCTCGCCGACACTGGGCGGCGCCGGACTGGCGGTGTGGCGCGTCGACATGCGGCCCGGCGCCACCGGGCCCCTCCACGTGTTCGACGCCGAGCAGGTGTGGACCGTGCTGGACGGGGGCGCGACCGTTGAGATCGAGGGTGGGACGCATGTTCTGGTCCCGGGCGACACCGTCGTCATGCCTGCGGAGGTCGCGCGGCGCGTGTACGCCGACCCGGAAGCGGGCTTCGCCGCCATCGTCGCCGCCGCCCCGGGCGCGGGCGCATCCGCCCCCGGCGGCACCGAGAAGACGGTGCCGGCCTGGGTTGTGTAGACGCGGATACGACCTCGTCGTCATTGCTCAGACGCTCAGCGCCGCCCTCACCGTCTGTTCGGAGCCCGTGCCACCCTCCCCCGATGACGTCACCCTGCCCGCCTCCAGGACGTAGTACCGCTGTGCCGCCCGCATCGCGAAGCCCACGTGCTGTTCCACCAGGAGGACCGACAGGCCTCCGCGTGCGGCCAGGGTCAGGATCGTCTCCTCTATCTCCGCCACCACCGACGGCTGGATGCCCTCCGTCGGTTCGTCGAGGAGCAGCAGGCTCGGGCGGGTCACCAGGGCGCGGGCCAGGGCGAGTTGCTGGCGCTGGCCGCCCGAGAGCAACCCGGCCCGGCGGCCCGACAGTTCACGCAGTGCCGGGAAGAGGTCCAGTGCCTCGGCGATCGCCTCCTTGCCGTCCGCCCGTCCGTCGGCGACGAGTTGGAGGTTCTCGGCCGTGGTGAGGTGCGGGAAGGACTGCTGGCCCTGCGGGACGTACGCCATTCCGCGTGCCACCCGATGGTGCGGGGAGAGGCGGGTGATGTCCTCGCCGTTCAGCAGGACCTTTCCGGCAGTCGGCTTCAGCAGGCCCATGGCCGCCCTCAGCAGCGTGCTCTTTCCGGCGCCGTTGTGTCCGAGAACGGCGGCCACACCGTCCTTCGGCACCTCCACACTCACGCCGTGCAGGACGGTCGTACGGTCGTAGCCCGCCCGTACGTCGGTGATCTCCAGCTTGGACATCGACGTCACGCCTCCTCTCCCACCGGCAGTGGGTCCCGCTCGGGGGCCGACGCGCGGCCCAGATAGACCTCCTGGACCCTCGGGTCCGCCTGGACCTCCGTCACCGTGCCCTCGCTGAGGACCTTGCCCGCGTGCAGGACGCTGACGCTGCGAGCGAACGACCGCATGAAGTCCATGTCGTGCTCGATGACGACGACCGTGCGGTCCACGCTCACCCGCTGCAACAGCTCGCCCGTCGCCTCGCGTTCCTCGTGGCTCATGCCGGCCACCGGTTCGTCGAGCAGCAGCAGCCGTACGTCCTGGACCAGCAGCATGCCGATCTCCAGCCACTGCTTCTGGCCGTGGGCCAGCGCGCCCGCCGGGCGGTCGGCCAGTGCCGTCAGGCCCGTTGTCTCCAGGGCTCTGGTCACCTGCTCCGGGACTCCCTTGCGGCGGCGGAGCATCGTCCAGACGCCACGTGCGGCGCCCGCCGCGATGTCCAGGTTCTGCAGGACGGTCAGTTCCTCGAACACCGTCGCCGTCTGGAAGGTACGGCCGATGCCCATGCGCGCGATCCGCTGCACCGGGCGCCCGAGCAGCTCCTCGTCGCCGAAGCGGACCGAGCCCGTCGCCCGTACGAGGCCGGTGACCGCGTCGACCAGGGTGGTCTTGCCGGCCCCGTTCGGGCCGATCAGAAACCTCAAGTCACCTGCGGAGACGGACAAGTTGACGCCGTCGACCGCCGTGAAGCCGTCGAACGTCACGCGCAGGTCGGTGATCGTCAGCGACTCGCCACGCGCACCGCCACCAACAACGCCGCTCATGCCGTCGCCTCCGATTCCGAACTCGTCGTGGTCTTACGGCGGTTGCGTGCCATCGTCAGCAGGGACGCCAGGCCGCCGGGCAGGAAGCCGACCGCCACCACGAACAACAGGCCTTGGAGATACGTCCATCCGGCCGGAAACGCGTCCGACAGCGTGCTCTGCGCCCACGCGACCGCGATCGCGCCGAGCACCGCGCCCACCAGCGACGCCCGTCCGCCGACCGCCGCCCCGATGACGAACCCGATCGACGGCACGATCCCGATCAGCGCCGGGGAGATGATCCCGACCGCCGGGACGAAGAGCGCGCCCGCCAGACCCGCCATGCCCGCCGCCACGACGTACGCCACCAGCTTCACGTTGGCCGGGTTGTAGCCGAGGAAACGCACCCGCTCCTCGGAATCCCTTACGGCGACGAGGAGTTCGCCGTATCTGCTGACGAACAGCTGGCGGGCCAGGGCCATCAGGGCGAGCAGTACGACCGCGATGACGAAGTAGACCATCCGCTGGTTGACCGGGTCGTCGAGCGAGTAGCCGAAGAAGCCCTGGATGTCGGTGAGGCCGTTCGTGCCGCCCGTCGTCGCCTGCTGGCCCACCAGCCAGATGGACAGCGCGGCGGCGAGCGCCTGGCTGAGGATCGCGAAGTACGCGCCCTTCACCCGGCGCCGGAACACCAGGAAGCCGAGCAGCGCGGCCACCGCCATGGGCAGGACCACCGTCATGGCGAGCGCGAACAGCGGGTTGGCGAACGGCTCCCACCACCAGGGGAGGGTGTCGCCGGTGCCGTACAGCTGCATGAAGTCCGGGAGTTTCTGGCCGGTGTCGGCGGCGTCGGCAAGCTTGAGATGCATCGCCATGGCGTAGCCGCCGAGGCCGAAGAAGACGCCCTGGCCTAGGACGAGAAGCCCGCCGCGTCCCCAGGCCAGGCTGACGCCGACGGCCACGATGGCGTAGCAGAGGTACTTGGCGAGGAGGGCGAGGCGGAAGTCGGAGAGGGCTGAGGGGGCTATCGCCAGGAGGAGTACGGCTCCCAGGGCGAAGGCGCCGGGTACGCGCAGGCGTTCCAGGAGGGGCGGCCGGGGGGTGGGGGGCACGGTGACTTCCGTGGCCGGCTTGGTCGTTGTCGTCATGCCAGGCTCCGGGTGCGCAGTGTGTACAGGCCCTGCGGTCGCCACTGGAGAAACGCGACGATCGCCACCAGGACGATGACCTTGGCGACGCTGACGGTCGTCGAGTACTCGAGGACCGACTGGAGCACGCCGAGCGCGAACGCGGTGATCACGCTGCCCTTCAGCTGGCCGATGCCGCCCACGACGACGACCAGGAACGCGTCGACGATGTAGTTGGTGCCCATCGTCGGGCCGATCGGGCCCACCAGGGTCAGCGCGACGCCCGCCACTCCGGCGAGGCCCGAGCCGATGAAGAACGTCATCCGGTCGACCTGGCTGGTGGCGATGCCCGACACCTCGGCGAGGTCCCGGTTCTGGACGACCGCCCTGATCCGGCGGCCCAGCGGGGTCGTCCGCAGGACGACGGTGAGGGCGAGGACGCAGAGCAGGGCCAGGCCGAGGATGAACAGGCGGCTGTTGGCGAGGGTGATTCCGCCGCCCACCGAGACGTTGTCGGTGAGGAGGTCGGGGGCGTGCGTCTGGACGTTGGGCGCGCCGAAGACGTCCCTGGCGAGTTGCTGGAGCATCAGGGAGACGCCCCAGGTGACCAGGAGGGTGTCCAGGGGGCGGGTGTAGAGGCGGCGGATGAGCAGCCATTCGAGCAGGGCGCCCATCAGGCCGGCTACGACGAAGGCGACGGGGAGGGCGAGGAGGAGGGAGAGTCCGGCGCTGGTGATGGACTTCTGGAGGACGTAGGTCGTGTAGGCGCCGGCCATGATGAACTCGCCGTGGGCCATGTTGATCACGCCCATCTGGCCGAAGGTCAGGGTGAGGCCGAGGGCGATGAGGAGGAGGACGGCACCGATGCTGATGCCGGTGAAGGATTGATTGAGGATGACCGTCATGGAGCGGCTCCGGGTCGGGGGGAGTGGGGGGTGCGGGTGTGTTTTTCGCCCCCGCCGCCCCTACCCGTCCCATCCTTCTGGGGCTCCGCCCCAGACCCCGCTCCTCAAACGCCGGAGGGGCTGAAATACCCAGCGGGGGTCTGGGTTCGGCGATTGCACTGCCAACTGCGTCAGCTACCCCTGAGACCTGTGCCT
>NZ_JBEYVP010000023.1:0-189310 GCF_040644035.1 Streptomyces sp. NPDC047042
CTGGGAGAGACGCGATGACATCCACGAAGCGTTCCTCGGCCTCGCCACCTGTCTGATCACCCACCGCCACGTCCAACGCCTTTGTTAGGACCTCTAAAAGCGACTGCGTCTGCGGGTGTGTGGGGGCTTGTCGCGCCGTTCCTCGCGCCCCTGAAGGCGACTGCGTCTGCGGGTGTGTGGGGGCTTGTCGCGCCGTTCCTCGCGCCCCTAAAGGCGACTGCGTCTGCGGGATCGTTGTGGCTTGTCGCGCCGTTCCTCGCGCCCCTGAAAAGCAGGGGCGCGGGTGGGGCGGCTGGTTTTTAGGGGACCGGGACTCCCGTTACCGCTGCGGCTAGGGGGTAGGCGCCTGTTTTCAAGGGGGTGCCTACCTTTTCTGTTGCCGTTGTGATCGGGATCAGGGTGGCTGCGTCTGCTGTGGTGACGTAGGCCGTTGTGCCGTTCCAGTCGAGGGTGACGTCGAAGGCTGAGCGGCCTACGGTGATCGGGGTGCCCGGGGCGCCGGTTACCGTGTTGAGCGGGGTGATCGTGTCACCGTTGCTCGCGCTGACCCAGAGGGTGCGGCCGTCGGGGGAGACGGCCAGGCCGTATGCCTGGCCGGTGACCAGGAAGGTCGGGCGGGTCGTGTTGGTGGCGGTGTCGATGGGGGTGACCGTCGAGCCGCCGGAGTTGGATACGTACACCGTCTTTCCGTCGGGGGCCGCGACGACGTTGAACGGGTTCGGGCCGACGGCGATCGGCTTGCCCGCCTTGCCTGTTGTGAGGTTGACCGGGCTCACCGTGCTGTCGTGGATGTTCGCCACGTAGAGGGTGGTGCCGTCCGGGGTGATCGCCATGTTCTCCGGGCCGTCGCCGACCGCGATCTTCGCGCCCGCTGTGCCGGTGGCCAGGTCAATGGGCTGGAGCGCGTCGTCCGAGTAGTCCGCGACCCAGAGGGTCCGGCCGTCGGGGGTGAGGGCGAGGCCCGCCGGGACGTCGCCGACCGCCACCGTTGACGTGACCTTCGCGGCGGCGACATCGATGACGCTCACCGAGTCCGAACCCTGGTTCGCCGCGTAGGCGGTACGGCCGTCCTGGCTGATCACGACCTCCCCAGGGTTGTTGCCCACGGGGATCTCCGTCGATGTGCCGGAGGTCAGGTCCACCGAACTCACCGACGCGCCACTGAAGTTGGCCGTCAGGGCGTGGGTGCTGCCGTCGACAACTTCGTTTATCTGTACCGGTATTGCTCGGCTGATCAGTCCATCTCCGGTGACCGCGACCGACCTTACGCCCGCGGTTGTGTTGGGGGCCGCTGTGAAGGTGACCGTCTCGGTGGCCTTTCCGCCTGGTGGGACGGTGAGCGTGCCGGTGGACGGGGTGATGGTCAGGCCGTCGAATTCCTTGATTTTCCAGGTGGTTGTGGTTGTTGTGGTGGGGGTGGTGGAGCGGTTGTTGGTGATCGTGAGGGTTGCCTTGGTGGTGGCGCCTGGGGTCAGGGACAGGGCGGTGGGGGTGAAGGAGGCGTCCGGGCCCGGGTCGGGGGCCGCGCGCAGGGTCGCGTCGAAGAGGAAGCGGTCCAGTACGCCCGGGGCGATCTGCTGGGGGACCGAGTCGAGTTGCCCGCGCTGCGACTGGAGGCGGGCGTAGAGGGTGGCGACGGCGTCCGTGTCGCCCTGCGTCTGCGCGAGCATCAGCTGTACGGCTGTTCTGCCCGCCTCTCCGTACGCGCCCAGTTTGTCTAGCCAGTGCGAAGTCTCGGTCAGGAAGCCGGAGTTGGGGAGGGTGGCGCGGAGAGTGGCCGGGGCGGCGGCCATCTCCTCGAAGTAGGAGGTGAGGGCGTGGGCCGCCTTGTCGAGGCCGTCGCCGCTCTCGTACGCCGTCGTGAACGCCTTGAGGAGGGGGGTCAGGGTGGGGGACTCGGTGGTGTTGAGGAGGGAGGAGTAGTTGTTCTCCGCGAAGACGCGGAGGGAAGTGGCGGTGCGCTTGGGTGCGTTGGCCGCGAAGTCCTTTACCGAGGCCAGGAAAGCTGCTCGGGGGTTGTACGCCTTCGGGTTCCAGGCGTACGACGCCGACGTGAAGAGGGCCAGTTTGCTGGCCTCCGCCTGGATCATCGGGTTGGCGGTGATGCCCGTGACCTGGGTGGCCACGCCTGCCTCGCGGCCCGTGTAGGGGCCCAGGAGGAGGCGGCTGGTGGTGTAGTCGTTCACCGGGTAGTTGTCCCAGATGAGGATGGGGTGGCCGAACAACTCGCGTGCCTGGCGGGCTTGTTCGGTGCTGATCGTTGGGGCGATGACGCCGACGCCCGTCCATTCGACGACGACCGACGGGTCCAACCGCTCCCGCAGGGCTGTCTTGTAGGGGGAGGCGGAGAGATCCGAGTACTCCGTCGGGACCATCTCCAGCGGGGTCACGTCGGTGTGCGCGTCGACGAAGTCCTTGACGACGCTGTTGAGGAGGGCCGACTGCGCGGCGCCGGCCGCTCCGCCTCCGGTGCCGAACTTCTGCTCGTCGGCAGGGCAGTTCCAGGCGGTGTAGCTGATGTCGTCCAGCGGTACGGCGAACGAGCGCACACCGATCGCGTACAGCGACTCGAATTTGGCGACCAGCGCGTTGATGTCGGCGTGCGAGGAGTAGCAGACCGAGAGGCCGGGGGAGAGGGCGTAGGTGAAGCGGACGTGGTTCGCGGCGGCCCGGTCGACCAGTTGCTTCAGGGTCGCGAGCTGGGCGGGCGGGTAGTCGTCGCGCCAGTTCGCGCGCAGATACGGGTCGTCCTTGGGGGAGTAGACGTACACGTTCTGCTTCGTGCGGCCGTAGAAGTCGAGTTGGGAGAGGCGGTCTTGTTGTGTCCAGGGAGTGCCGTAGAAGCCTTCGATCACTCCACGCAGGGGGGTCGTCGGCCAGTCGCGGACGGTCGCGGCGGGGATCGAGTGCTGAGGGGTGACGAGCTGGCGGAGGCTCTGGGCGGCGTAGAAGGTGCCCGTGGGGTCGACGCCGGACAGGGCGATCGTGCCCTTGCCGGTGGCCAACGTGTAGCCGCCGGAGGGGAGTTGGGTGGGGGGTGCGGCGTGCAGGCGTGTGAGCGCCTTTGCCGTTGCCGGGTTCTCCGTGGGGCCGCCGATGTAGACGGTGAGGGCGGCGGGGGGTACGGGGCGGCCCGCGGTGACCGTACGGATGGTGCGGGCGCCCGCGTCGCGCAGTACGCGTTCGACGAGGGTGCGGGCGGCGGGGTCGGTGGCGTGGCCGACGACCTCGACGACCTGTTTCGGGACCGGCTGCTGTCTGCCGTGGCCGGGGGTCGACTGTTGGGGGGTCGGCCAGATGTGGGGGAAGGGGAGGGGGGACGCGGCGGTGGCGGTGGTGGGGTGGGGCGTCGCCGTCGCGGCGGGGGCCGGGGCGGTGCCCAGCACGCAGAGGGCCAGTGCGGCCAGGAGACCGCTCGCTGACTTCAGTGCCGGGGTCACGGCCGGCTCCGGTTCACTATTTTATCCATCGTGCGGAATCCTGGTGGATGGATTCACCCGACGGCAAGACCCCGACGACTTGCTTTACTGGCCCCATGACCGACATCGAGACCCCCGCTCTCTCCGTCGCCGTCCTCGGCACCGGCATCATGGGCGCCGCCATGGCCCGGAACCTCGCCCGGTCCGGGCACGCCGTCCGGGTGTGGAACCGGACCCGCGCCAAGGCCGAACCGCTGGCCGCCGTGGCCGGAGTCCAGGTGTGTGACACGCCCGCCGACGCCGTCGGGGACGCCGACGTCGTCCTGACGATGCTGTACGACGGTGACGCCGTCCGGGACGTCATGCGCGAGGCCGAGCCGGCGCTCCGTCCGGGTGCCGCGTGGGTGCAGTCGACCACGGCCGGGGTGGACGCGATCGGTGAACTGGGCTCCCTGGCGAGCCAGTGGGGGCTCGCCTTCTTCGACGCGCCCGTACTGGGCACCCGGCAGCCCGCCGAGGCAGGGCAGTTGCTCGTGCTCGCCGCCGGGCCCTCGGAACACCGGGCGGCCGTCGCACCCGTCCTCGACGCGGTCGGCGCCCGCACGGTGTGGACCGGCGAGGACGGCGCCGACGGCAGCGCGACGCGGCTCAAGCTCGTCGCCAACAGCTGGGTGCTCGCCGCCACCAGTGCGACCGGTGAGGTGCTGGCCCTTGCCCAGGCCCTCGGCGTCGACCCGCAGAGCTTCTTCGACGCGATCGCCGGCGGTCCGCTCGACATGGGCTATCTGCGCGCCAAGGCCGGCCTGATCCTGGACGGGAAGCTGACACCGGCGAGCTTCGCGGTGTCCACGGCCGCGAAGGACGCCCGGCTGATCGTCGAGGCGGGCGAGCGCAACGGCGTACGGCTGGACGTGGCCGCCGCGACCGCCGAACGCTTCCGGCGCGCCGCCGAACAGGGGCACGGGGACGAGGACATGGCGGCGGCGTACTTCGCGAGCTTCGACAGCTTCGACAGCTCCGACAGCTCCGAGGAGAAGTAGTTCGACAGCTCCGAGGAGAAGTAGGAAGTAGGGCCCACCCTTACGGAGTCAGCCCACCCGTACCTTTCGGCTGCCGCAGGTTCCGCAGACGGCGTCGGTCAGGGGGGAGCGCATGGCGCGGCCGTCCTCGTCGACGTACTCCAGGGGGTTCAGACAGCCCGCCGGGTCGGGGAGGGAGAAGATCTCGAAGGTGCGGTTCCAGGCCGTGCCGCACGCTAGGCAGGTGAAGGCGAAGGTCTCGGTCAGCTTCTCGGACATGCCGTACTCCCTTGCCGGTGGCGGCCGTTCGGGTGAGTGGGGTGACCCGCGGGGGCGGAGCGGCGCGCAGCTGTACTCCGTACGGCGTCTCCGTACCGCAGGATCGCGGCATGCTGCCCGGATTCCTGACCAAGGCGGTCGAGCTGCTGCTCGGCCGTGAAGGCCGCCCGCTGCACCTGAGGGCGGCGGGCGGGGCCACGGCCGCGCTGGTCGTGGTGATGCTCATCGGCTCGTACGCCGTCGTCGCCGCCGAGGAAGGGGTGCGGGCAGCGAACCTGACGTCGTATCCGAAGGCCCTGTGGTGGTCGGTCGAGACGGCGACGACTGTCGGCTACGGCGACTTCTACCCGGTGACCTTGTGGGGCCGGGTGGTCGGTGCCGTGGTGATGATCCTGGGGATCACCGCGTACGGCATGGTCACCGCCGCGCTGGCCACCTGGTTCGTGGGGCGCGAGGAGAGACGACGGGACGAGCGGCGGCATCAGGGGGTGCGCGGCGCGTACGAGGAGACGGCGGCGGCGCTGCACGAACGGTTCGACCGGGTGGAGCGGATGCTTGCCGGGAGGGACGGGCGGGAGGATCGTGAGCGGTGAGTGTCGTGCTGGGGCCCGCCCCCGTCGGAAGGCGAGGTGCGGGCCCTGGGTGTTGGCGTTGGCGGTTGGCGCGACCGGGTCAGCGAAGCGTGTCCGGGGTGATCTCCACCCCGGCCAAGCCCTCTGTGGCGGGAAGCGCCGGCAGCGCGGGCAGCGCGGGCAGCGCGGGAACCGCAGGTACTGCGGGTACTGCGGGCACCGCGGCCTGAGGAACTTCCAGCGGCGGCAGCGCGACCGGGGGCACTTCCACCGGGAGGGGTGGCAGGCTGCCCAGCAGGCCTCCGAGCAGGTTGCCCAGGGTGTCCAGGAGGCCGCCCACCAGGCCGGTCACCGTGTCCAGGAGGCCACCCACCAGGCCGGTCACCGTGTCGAGGAGGCCGCCGAGCGTTGCCTGGAGCTGGTCCAGGAGGTCCGAGATGGGGTCGGCCATGAGCGCCGCTGCCCTGTTCGACTTCCCGGTGCGTTCCGCCAGGCGCTGCTTGAGCGAGGCCTTCGCCGTCTCGACGGCCGTCGCGAACCCGGCCGCCTGGGCCGGGGTCAGTCGGCCGGTGCCGGTCTGCTCGGTGAGGTCGGTCAGGACCTTGAGCACCGGGGTGAGTACGTCGGTCCGGTCGGCGCGATCGAGGGCGCCGAGGCGCTTCAGCACGCGGTCCGTGGAGGTGGAGGGCGTGAGGGGTGGGAGGGGCCTGGTGGAGGTGGTGGAGGTGGTGGACGTGATGGACCACGACGGGGCGGCGCCGATGGAGGCGTAGACGTCCCGGCTGGCGTCGGTGACGGCGACGGCCGTGCCGACCGGGCCGAATATCAGGGCGGCACAGACGACCGACGACGGTAGGAAGACCCCGCGGGAGCGGGTGCCGAGGCCGGAACGGGATACGAGGGCGCGCATGCGCAGTCCTTTCGAGAGCTGCTCTCTTTGGACCCACGGTGAGAAACCCCGCCACCGGCCGCAACCGCTGGATGACCCTCAGTTACGGCGAGTGTGAGGGGTGTCGCGCCGCTGACCTGCGCATATTCGCGATCCGGGCTCCTGCTGCCTTGTCCGGCCATTCGGCCGTCAGAGGGCGGTCTTGCGGCCCCTGAGGAGGCTGACGCCCGCGCCGAGCGAGACGACCCCCATCCCGACACCGGTCATGACGCCCTGCGTGCCGTCCACGACGAACGGGGCTGCGGCCGCGACGACGAGGTTGAAGAGGAAGAGGAACCAGAGGACGGGCTTGGCGGCGAGCAGGGACTTCATGGGGCTTCCTTCCAGTGGTGGGGGAGGCGTTCGCTTCCGAGGTCAACGATCCCGGGAACGCCTCTCCGTCACGAGGGAGTGCTCTCCCGAACCCTGGGTGTAGCCCGCTACACCCCTCGCGTGTCTCCGAGGCCGGTTGCCGTCGCCGCTACCGCTTGAGCGCCCGGTACCGCTTGAGCAGGGCCGTGATCCGGTCGGGGTCGGCGGCCCCGTTGAGCTCGGTGAGCAGGTCGTCGGGGCAGAGTTCGTACAGGTCGCCCCACCAGCGGCGTCCCCGGTTGCTCCAGATGCGGTAGCCGCCGGGGACGCCCCGGGCGACGTAACGTTTTCTGCTCACTGTCGCTGTTTCTCCGTCCATGCCTTCACAGCTGAGTTCGCCACCAGGGGGCGTCGGGATGGTCGGCCTTGAGGATCCGGGCCCGGTCCAGGATGACGCGGTCCAACTCCCTTATCAGGGTGCGTAGTTCGCGGGCGCTCTTCCTGGGCAGGGCGTGCAGCATCGCTTCGAGGTGGTCGCGGTAGTACCCCGGGCAGCATCCGCATCCGGGGATGCCGCATGCGTCCGCCGGGAACGGCTCGGCGAACCGGCGCAGTGGGCCGTACGCCAGGGTCTTCCACCGGGCGAAGGCCTGCGCCGTGGACTCCGGTAGGCGGCGGACCAGTTCGAGCCGGCGTATGTCGGCCGTGCACGAAGCGGAGAGGTGGTCGATGGAGGCGTACCGCTGTCGGTTCCGTCCCCGTGTGGGAGGCGCGCCCCGTAGGGCGGACGGGCGCCTACGCGGCATCGCCCTTTCGGTTGTCGGTCATGGGAGGGAACGTAGCGGCCGAGGGGGTGGGGGCGCCACGGAGATTCAGGTGGGCGGGGCCGGAAGCGTCCTCGGTGAGGGCGGGTCTATCCCGTGAAAAGGGGCGAAACACAAGCGGTTTAGACTCTCCCCGCAACGGCCCGAAACTCGGTTGGTCAAGAGTGGGCGGAAACAGCCAGACCCGAAGGGTATTCGGCGCTTTGATACGAATAGATTCAGTCACCAAGCGGTACCCGGACGGCACTGTGGCCGTCGACCGGCTCTCCCTCGACATACCGGATCGTTCGATCACCGTCCTCGTCGGCCCCTCGGGCTGTGGCAAGACGACCACCCTGCGGATGATCAACCGGATGGTCGAGCCCAGCGAGGGCACCATCCTCATCGACGGCGTCGACAGCCGGCAGCAGCCGGTCAACACGCTGCGCCGGGGCATGGGATACGTCATCCAGAACGCAGGGCTCTTCCAGCACCGTACGGTCGTCGACAACATCGCCACCGTCCCCCGGATGCTCGGCTGGAGCAAGGACAAGGCGCGCGCCAGGGCGCGGGAGCTGATGGAACGGGTGGGGCTCGACGCCTCGTTCGCCAAGCGCTACCCCTACCAGCTCTCCGGCGGCCAGCAGCAGCGCGTCGGCGTGGCCCGTGCCCTCGCCGCCGATCCGCCGGTGCTGCTGATGGACGAGCCCTTCTCCGCCGTCGACCCCGTCGTCCGCAAGGGGCTTCAGGACGAACTCCTGCGCATCCAGGAGGAGTTGGGCAAGACCATCGTCTTTGTCACGCATGACATCGACGAGGCCGTCAAGCTCGGCACGATGGTCGCCGTACTGCGTACCGGCGGCCGGCTCGCGCAGTTCGCGCCGCCCGCCGAGCTGCTGTCCGACCCCGCAGACGACTTCGTCGAGGACTTCCTCGGCGCCGACCGGGGCATCCGGCGGCTGTCGTTCTTCACCTCCGCCGGGCTGGAACTGCTCACCACCCCGATCGTTGCGATCGACGCCACCGCCGAGCAGCTCGCCGCACGCGGCACGACCGAGGCCCCCTACCTCCTCGTCACCGACCTGGACGGCCGCCCGCTCGGCTGGGGCGAGCCGGGCGCGCTGACGGCCGGACAGATCGACGCCGGCCGACTGCTCCCGTACGGACGGCCGTTCGCCGCCGGACGCGACACCCTGCGTGCCGCCCTCGACTGTGCCGTTCTGTCGCCCACCGGCTGGGCGGTCGCCGTCGACGCGGAGGGCCGGGCCGCCGGAGTCGTCTCGCAGGCGGCCATCGGCGAGGCCATCCGCGGTGCCCACGCGGCGGGTGGCCATGCGGCAGGTGGGCATGCGGTGGGCGGTGATGTGGCGGGTAGGCAGGGGACGCCTTCCACCGGGGCCGGCTCCCGGAAGGCCACCGCCCGGTGAACCGCTTCTTCGACATTCCCAGCGACCTTCAGCACGACTGGCTCGGCCTCATCGGGCTCCATCTGCGTGAGGCCCTGCTGCCCGTGCTGGGCGGGCTGCTGCTCGCGCTTCCGCTGGCCCAGCTGTGCGTGCGGCTGCGCTGGCTGTACCCGCCCGTGCTGTGGGTGACGACCGTCCTCTACGCGATCCCGTCCCTGGCCTTCTTCGTCGTCCTCATCGACTACACCGGCCAGACCGAACTGACGGTGATGATCCCGCTCACCGTCTACAGCCTGGTCGTGCTCGTCCCGGCGATCGTCGACGGTGTCCGTTCGGTTCCGCAGGAGACGCTCGCCGCCGCGACCGCCATGGGCTTCGGGCCCGTACGCCGTTACCTCCAGGTCCAGTTGCCGATCGCGGTGCCCGCGATCATCGCCGGGCTGCGGGTGGCCACCGTGTCCAGCATCAGCCTCGTCAGCGTCGGCATGCTGATCGGCAACCAGGGCGCGCTCGGCAACCTGCTGCACGACGCGCAGATCTACAACCGGCCCGAACTCGCCTGGAACTCCGTGATCACCAGCGCCGCCCTCGCGGTGCTCGCGGACGCCCTGCTGGTCGTCGTACGCGTCCTGCTCACCCCCTGGATGCCGAGCGCGACGCGCCGCGCGAAGTCCAAGTCCGCCGGGGTCCGCCCCGAACCGGCGGTGCCCGCACTGGAGGACGCAGCCCGGTGAACGTACTCAACTTCATCAACGCCTTCTTCAGCGACAGCGCGCACTGGAAGGGCTACGACGGCATCCCGACCCGCCTGTGGGAGCACGTCCAGTACTCGCTGCAGGCGCTCGCCCTCGCCGCCGCGATCGGCCTGCCGATCGGGCTGATCACCGGTCACTACGGGCGCGGCGGCAACGTCCTGTCCCTGGTGGCAACCGCCGGGCGCGCGCTGCCCACCTTCGGTCTGCTGGTGGTGACGACCCTCGCGCTGGGCTTCGGCATGGCGCCCGTGATGATCCCGCTGGTCGTCCTCGCCGTACCGCCGATCCTGGTCACCACCTACGAGGCGATGCGCTCCGTGGATCCGTCGCCGGTGGACGCCGCGCGGGGCATGGGGATGCGCGAGTCCGGCATCCTGCTGCGCGTCGAACTGCCCGTCGCGCTCCCGCTGATCCTCGGCGGGCTGCGTTCGGCGGCCATCCAGATCGTCTCCACGGCCACCATCGCCGCGTACGTCAGCCTCGGCGGCCTCGGCCGCTACATCGTCGACGGTCTCTACCAGCACAACTACGAGAAGGTGGTGGGCGGCGCGACCCTGGTCGCGGGCATGGCCCTTGCGACGCTCGCCGTGTTCTGGGCGGCGACGAAACTGACGGTCTCGCCGGGGGTGCGGAGGAGCAACTAGTCTGCGGTGGCCCGGTGTTGCGCCGGGCCACCGGATACGGAAGCCGGACCCGTCAGGCTTCCGAGCGGGCCAGGGCCTGTTCCAGTACGACGAGCAGGGCGTCCCGTACGGAGCCTCGCTCGCGGGCGTCGAAGACCAGCAAGGGCACGCCCTCGGACACGTCGAGGGCCCAGCGGACCTCGTCCAGCGTGTGCACGGTCTGGCCGTCGAAGGCGTTGACGGCGACGGCGAACGGGATCTGCTTGTGCTCGAAGTAGTCGACGGCGGCGTAACAGTCGTCCAGGCGGCGGGTGTCGACGATGACCAGCCCGCCGACCGCGCCCTCCACGATGTCGTCCCACATGAACCCGAACCGTTCCTGACCGGGCGTGCCGAACAGGTACAGCTTCAGTGTCGGGTCGATGGTGATGCAGCCGAAGTCCATCGCGACCGTGGTCGTGGTCTTGCGCGGGGTGTGGCTGAGGTCGTCGACGCCCGCCGCGACCTCGGTGATGGCCGCCTCGGTGGTCAGCGGCTCGATCTCGGAGATCGAGCCGACGGCGGTGGTCTTGCCCACGCCGAAGCCACCCGCGATCACCAGTTTGACCGGCAACGGCGGCCGTACGGAGGCCTGTCCGGCGGAGGTGCGGACGAGCGGTTCAGTCGGTGTCACGGAGTACCCTCCGGGAGTCGGGGATGGCCCGCAGGCCATCGATAACCCTGCGCAGAACGGATGCGTCGTGGGTGACGCCGGAGTCGGGCACGTGCACCGACAGCTGCCCCGCCGTGCGGAGGTCCTCGGCGAGGACCCGCACCACGTTCAGATGCAGCCGCAGCCTGGCCGCGATCTCCGCGATGGACTGCGGGACGCGGCAGGCGGCGACGATGTCGTGCTGTTCGAAGGAGAGGCGGTCGAGCGCGGCGAGGCCGCCGGTGGTGGCCACCAGCTGGGTCTCCACGGGCATCGTCCTGCCGGACGACGCCTCGCCCGCGCCGCCCGCGACCCGGCCGGCGGTGACCAGGAAGGGCCGGACGGCGGACGCGGGGCCCACGGGGGCGACGCCGTCCTCGCCGGCCCCGCGCGGTGTGTGGCCGTCCGCCATCGGTGTTCGCTCTCTCTACGGACTCTGCGGTGTCTCTACGGGTTGCGTACTGGCTGTCTACGGGCCGTCTACGTGCCGTCTACGGGCGTTCAGCGCGTGTGCGTTGAGCCGACGCTGTTCTTCAGTTCCAGGACGAGCTGCGGACTGAGCGCGCTGCCGGCGCGGTTGGCGAACACCGTCATCTCGTAGGCGATGTTGCCGAGCTTGGCCTCCTTGCCGGTGACGACGCCGAGCACGGCGCCGCTGCCGATCGCGGAGACCAGGACGTGGCCGCCTTCGAGGTCGATGATGACCTTGTTCAGGCCGCCGAGACCGTAGTTGCCTGAGGCGCCGGCGGCCAGGCTGGTGATGCCCGAGACGATCGCGGCCAGCCGTTCCGAGTCGGCGTGCTCGCGGAGCGCCGACACGGCGATCAGCAGCCCGTCGGAGGACACCGCGATGGCGTCCACGACCCCTGCGGTCTCGGTGGCGAAACGACTCAGCAGCCAAGTGAAGTCGGCTGCGGCGGCCCGCAGATCGATCGGCTGGGCGTCTCCGGCGGGAGTCTCACCTGTCGACGTGCTCACTGCTCGGCTCCTTCCGGAGTGTGATTCTGGTGGATCTGGTGGATCTGGTGGTGCGGGGTGTCTGCGACGCTGATCTGGTCGGTGATCGGCCCGGGCCGGTCGGACGGGTCGGACGGCGCTGTCCGGTCGGCCCGGTCGGGCGAAACGTCGGGACGGTGATCGCTCTGGCGAGCGAGCGGGCCTTCGGTGGGGCGGGGGTGCTCGCCGGTGTCGCGGTGGGCGCGGGCCACGGCCGCCTCGAACTCGTCCAGCGCGTCGCGCACGGCGTCCGCGTCGACGGGGCGGGCGGTCTGCCGCGCGGCCTGCTGGGCGGCGGCGTCGACGGTCGTCCGCAGCGTGGCCCCACGCACCCGCCGCCGAAGCGGACGGGAGCCGTCGGGCCCGACGGCAAAGGGATCGGCCCCGGCCGGGGCGGGGGCACCGGCGGTGGGCTGGGGTCCGGCCGGGGAGGGGCCTCCGGCGGAGGGCTGGGACCCGGCCGGGTGGTGGAGGCCGTTGCCGGAGGCTGCCGGGTAGGCGTGCGTGGGTTGCTCCGGCGTGCGGGCGGGGGGCAGGGGCCCGGCGGGAGAGGAAGGGGCACCGGCGGTGGGCTGGAGTTCGGCCGCGTGGGAGTGGCCGGTCTCGGCGGCTGCCGGGTAGGTGTGCGGGGGCTGTTCCGGCGTGCGGGCGGGGGGCAGGGGCCCGGCGGGGGAGGAAGGGGCACCGGCGGTGGGCTGGGGTCCGGCCGCGTGGTCGTGCCCTGTCTCGGACGCTGCCGGGTAGGCGTGCGAGGGCTGTTCCGTTGTACGGGCGGGGGGCTGGGTCCCGGCCGAGGAGGTGGCGCCGGCGGTGGGCTGGGGCGCGGCCGTGTGGTCGTGGCCGTTTCCGGAGGTTGCCGGCTCGGCGTGCGTGGGCTGCTCCGGCGTACGGGCGAAGGGCGAGGGTCCGGCCGGGTGGTTGAGGCCGGTCTCGGCGGCTGCCGGGTAGGCGTGCGAGGGCTGTTCCGTTGTACGGGCGGGGGGCTGGGCACCGGCCGGGGAGGAGGTGGCGCCGGTGGTGGGCTGAGGGCCGGGCGGGTGGGCGGTTGTACCGGTGTGGGTGGTGTGGGCCGTCGGTGTACTGGTGTGGGAGCCGGGGGTGTCTTCCGCGTGGGTGTGGAGTTGCGGCTCGGTGGCGCGTGGTGTCGGGATACCGGGGGCGTGGGTGTGTGCCGGCTCGGCGGAGACGGTCGCCGGGGCCTCGGTGTCCTGTTCGTTCGGGGGTGTGTCGCGGCGGGGGACCCGGCGGGGGAGGCTGGTCGTCTCCTCCTCCTTCGTGGCCCAGGACGGGACCTTCGCCGGGGTCGGTGCCGGGATCGAGGCCGACGGGGACGGGCCGGCCGCGGGGGCCGACGGCGCGGCGAGTGCGGTGGGGACGGGAGGCGCGGCCGCGTCGGCGGAGCGGCCCGTCGGGGCCAGTTCGTTCGTCGGCTGGAGCAGTGTTGAGGGGATCATCACCTCGGCCGTCACGCCGCCGCCCGGCGTACGGGACAGGGTGACGTCCACGTCCCAGCGGCGCGCCAACGCCCCGACCACGAACAGGCCCAGCACCTTTGTCGGGACGACGTCGAGGCGTTCGCGGCGTACGAGGCGGGCGTTCTCCTCGGCGATGCGCTCGGCGCTCATGCCGAGCCCGTGGTCCGCGACGGTGACCGACGCGCTGTCGTGGTCGGAGGAGACGACCACCTCGACGGGGCTGTCCGCGGGCGAGAACGACACGGCGTTCTCGAGGAGTTCGGCGATCATCAGCGTCAGGTCGCCGATGAGTTCGGGCTCGACCATGGCCTCGGTCGCGGCCCGCAGCCGTACCCGCCGGAAACCCTCGATCTGGCCCAGCGCGGCACGTACGACGTTGGTGAGCGCGATCGGCCCCGAGTCCAGCACGGTCTCGCGGATGCCGGCCAGCAGCATCAGGCTGTCGGCGTTGCGGCGCAGGCGGACCGCGATGTGGTCGATGGAGTAGAGGCGTTCGAGGAGGGCCGGGTCGGTCTCGCCGCGCTCCACCGCGTCGATCAGCGCGAGTTGACGGGTCGTCAGGTTGCTCACGCGGCGACCGACGTTGCCGAACATCTCGGCGACGTTGCGCCGGCTCAGCACCTGCCGCTCCAGCAGCGCGGCGGCGGTGGTCTGCACGTTGTTGAACGCCTCGGCGAGTTCACCGATCTCGTCGTCGGCGGTGACCGGCAGCTGCCGCAGCCGCGGGGAGCCGGACTCCTCGGCGTCGTCGTCGGCGACCCGGGCGAGCTCGCGGCCCGCCACGTCGGCGACTTCCTGGGCGGCGCCCGTCAGCGCCAGCACCGGCCGGACCACGGAGCGGCGGACCAGGATGGAGAAGGCGATCCACACGGCGAAGCAGAGCAGCGCCAGGGTCAGCAGCAGGCCCGCCCGCCACTTGGCACTGCTGGCGGTGTCGTCGGCCCGGTCGGCGATCTGGTCGATGAGCGACGCGGTGATCTTCAGCCGGGTCTCGGCCTGCTTGCTGTAGTCGGGGTAGGAGGCGATGGCCGCCCGGAACGCCGCACGGATCTGGCCCTTGGACTCCGCCTGCAACGCGCTGGGGTCCACGGCCAGTTCGGCGTAGTGCTGGCTGATCGAGGCCTGGGAGGCGTTGTGTTCGATGCCGCCGAACTCGTCCGCCTGCGCCTCACTGGCGAACCGGCCGAACCGCTCGGACTGGTAGGTGAACAGCTCGTAGGAGCCCACGGCACCGGTGAACTCGATGAGCGCGTTGCTGTCGCCGGTCCGCGCGGAGAACACGCCGGTCTCGAACGCGCCGTGCGCCGCGTCGGCGCGCAGCAGGGAGTCGAGAAGGTTGCCGGTGAAGGTGGTCGCGAGGTCGGCGTTGCGGTCGAGGCCCAGACCGTCGATGAGGCCGTCGGCGGCGCCCGAGTACGCCGGGTCGATGTTGGTGGCGGGCAGATAGCCCTGCTCGATGGTGGCGCGCAGGCCGGACAGGCCCTGGACGTCCTTGAGCGCCTGCACCTCGGTGTCCGGCAGCCGGCCCCCGAAGGCGTCGACCACCTTCTGCACCTGCGCGTCCACGGCGATCTGCGCCTTGCGGTAGGCGTCGGTGGAGGGGGCGCCGCCGTCGAGGGACGCCTCGTACCGTACGGAGAGCAGGATGGCCTGCTGGTGTTCGTCCTGGAGCGTGGCGACGAGCTGCGCGACCTGGGCGCTGTCGCGCACCAGTTGGGCGGCGTTCTCCGCGCGGTTGGACTCCTGCACCAGGTCGACGATGAGGTACGCCAGCAGCAGCGCGATCACCGTCAGCGGGATACCGACTAGTACGTTCAGTTTGCGCTGGAAGGGCCATCGGTCGGCGAAGCCCCGCAGACCCCGACGCGCGGACGTCGGTGCCGAGGATGCCGACCGGGCTGACGCGTCCACCTCTTTCGTGGACACCGGGCCTCCTTCAGAGGGTGTTGCAGGCGTGCGACGGCGCGAACGATCAATGACGAACGCTCAATGACGAACGCCCAATGACGAGCGATCAATCACGAACGATCAATGACGAACGATCAATGACGAACGATACGGAAGCGGCCCCCGCACACCGCTGTGGCCCCCGCCCACGGCTGTGGCGGACGCCAACCCCGGCGAGACTATCCCTTCTTCGAACTGTCGAGCGGGTTGCCCTAAGTCAAGAATCCATCACGAAGCGGCACGCGCGGACTTGTCGCCAAGTGATCACGTATCGAAGTCAATCGGTAACCCGATTCCTCTTGACTGATCAAGAAGTGGCTGGATTGGATCAGAGCAAAGTGTTTGAGTTCTCATCAATCCTCCAGCCCGGAACGGGAACCGTGACTACCAACGCCCACAGCAGCAGGCCCCTCAGGAACCACCCCGGTGCGGCGGCCGTCGCCCTCGCGGCGGCGACAGTCCTGCTGGCGGGATGTTCCTCCTCGTCCGACACCAAGTCCGACCCGCTCGCCGGCGACAAGGCCGCCAGTGACACCGTGGTCGTCGGCTCCAACAACTTCGCCGAGAGCATCCTGCTCGCCGACATCTACGGCGAGGCCCTGAAGGCCAAGGGCATCAAGGTGACCTACAAGCCCAACATCGGCAGCCGCGAGACCACTTACGGCCTGCTCAAGAACGGTTCCATCACCGTTCTGCCCGAGTACAACGGCTCGCTGCTGGCCTACCTCGACGCGAAGGCCGCGCAGACCTCGCTCGAGACCGTCAACGCGGCGGCCAAGGCCAAGCTCGACTCCAAGCTCACGCTGCTCGAGTCGTCGCCGGCCGAGGACAAGGACTCCGTCACCGTCAACGCGGCGACCGCGAAGCAGTACAACCTGACCGCGTCCTCCACGCTCGCCGACCTCAAGGACATCGCGCCCAACCTGGTCCTCGGCGGCTCGCCCGAGTTCCAGACCCGTCAGCAGGGCATGGTCGGCCTGGAGTCGGTGTACGGGCTGAAGTTCAAGTCCTTCAAGGCGCTCGACGCGGGCGGCCCGCTGACCCAGGCCGCGCTGAAGAAGAACACGGTGCAGGCCGCGGACATCTTCACGACGGACCCGACCATCCTCAAGGAGAAGTTCGTCGTCCTCCAGGACCCGAAGAACCTCTTCGGATTCGCGAACGTGACCCCGCTGGTCTACAAGAGCGGGCTCTCCCAGGAGGGCGTCGCCGCGCTCAACGCCGTCTCCGCCAAGCTCGACACGAAGGCCCTGCTCGCCATGGACACCCAGGTGCAGCTGGAGAGCAAGGACCCGCTGGACGTCGCCAAGGCCTGGCTGAAGACGGTCGGCCTGGGCTGACACTCCGACGCCCTCGCGCTTGGCGTTTGACATACGACACCCTCACCGTCGGCGAGCCGCTCGTGCTCGCCGACGGTGAGGCATGTCCGGCTGACCGTCATCCGGCGGGCCGTCACCCTGCGGGCCGTCAACCTGCGGGCCGTCAACCTGCGGGTGGTCACCCTGCGGGCCGTCACCCTGCGGGTCGTCAATTGACCCCGCCCAGCAGCAGGGCGAGTCCGCGTTCGACCTCCGGGCCCAGGTCCTCCATGCCCGGTGCGACAACGCCGTACGAGCGGTGCAGAAACCGCTGCAGCTGTGCCGTACGGAACCGGATCACGGCCAACCCGTACGGCGAGTGCAGTTCCACGACCGTGTGCACGGGGCCGCACGGCCAGAGATGGACCTCGCCGATACCGGCCGGGTGCTCCAGCCCCTCTTCCAGGAGCAGTCGGGAAAACGTCCAGGTCACCTCCTCGCCCTCCGCCGAGACCTCGACGGGGAAGTCGATGTGGACGGCGATCGGGTCGGCGGCTTCGTAGCGCAGGGTGACGACGAGTGAAAGCTCCTCGTAACCCGGGGTGATCAGGCGGGCGCGTGCGGACTGCTCCAGGGAACGCTGGGGTCTGTGCATGATCGACTTCCCGTTCAGGTGGGCGTTGGGCCGGTGGTGCCGAACTGCCTTCTCGACCTCCGCGACTGCCCCGGCATTACGCCGAAACGGGAGTCACCCCATGTGACCTGCGTCACTTTCGGTAATTAGTTGAGTTTTTTGTCATCTAGCCTTACAAACTCAGCCCCAATGCCCCATCCGCAGGTAACTGGAGCGTTCCTGCCCATGATTGACAACACCGCCACCGCGACCGACGCGTACGCCCGTATCTACGAGGAACAGCAGCCGCGTCTCGTCGCGTACGCACGTTCGCTCACCAAGAGCAGCTGGGCCGCGGAGGACCTCGTCGCCGAGGCGCACTTCCGCGTGTGGCGGCGCCTGGCGGCGGGGCACGAGATCGACAACGTCCCCGCGTACCTGATGACGACGGTCCGGCACCTCGCGGCGAGCGTGGGCAGCAGCTCGGCGCGCGAGACGCCGCAGGACCCGCAGGACAGGTCGGAGCGGCTGGACCGGACGGGTGGGCTCGAGAGGTCCGAGCGGGTCGTCTCCCAGGGGCGGCACGTCGAGGACCCCGCCGAACAGGTGTCCTCGGTCGACCTGTTGGTACGGGTGCTCGGCCAGCTCCCCGACCGCTGGGTCAAGGCGCTGTGGCTCGCCGAGGCGGAGGGGCAGCCCCTGGCGGCGATCGGCCCCCAGATCGGTACCGGTACGAAGGAGGGCGCCACCGCCGTACTCCTCCACCGCGCCCGCGAGGGCATGCGCCAGGCCTTCCTGCGCGAGCAGCCCGGCCGCCCGGACAACACGGCGTGCGAGCCGTACTGGGTGCGCATGCCCGCGTACGTACGCGGCACCGCGACCCGCCGCCAGTCCGACCAGCTTCTCGCCCACGCGGACACCTGCGACGACTGCCGCCACCGACTCGCCCTGCTGATGCGCACGAACGACCGCCTGCCCGCGCTGGTCGGCCCGGCACTGCTGGTGCTGGTTGTGGGCGGCACGGGGAAGTACTTGCTGTCGCTGGCGGCGAGTAGTGCGGGTGCGGCGAGTGCGGTGTCCGGGGTGTCTGGGGTCTCTGGGGCCACTGGGGCCGCTGGTGGCGCTGGTGGCGCTGGTGGCGCTGGTGTCCCGGGGGTGTCTGCCGTGGCCGGTCATGGTGGGGGCGGGCTGCATGTGGCGCATGCCGTGCGCGCGGTACGTCATGTCGTGGCCGGTGGTTCGAAGGTGCCCAAGGCGCTCGCGCTGAGCACGGGGGCGGCGGCAGCGGCCGTCGCGGTCACCCTCGCGCTCACCTCTCCCCAGGTTCACCTGGAGGAACGCGCCAGGATCCCGCTCGCGGACAACCCGTTGGCACCGGCACCGGTGGCGGAGGCGCCTGTGCCACTGAAGGCGGCGCCGGTGGCTGGGCCCGGGGCTGGGCCCGTGAACTCCCCGGTGAGGGTGGCTGCGGTTGCGGCTGCGCCGGGGCGGGTTCCGACGGAGGTACGGGGTCCTGCGGCGGGCGGGGCGGTCGCGGGGGCTCCGGGGAGCGGCGGCAGTGGTGTGAGCGACGGTAGTGGTGCAAGTGGCGGTGCGGGTACGGGAGTTGGTGCCGCGCCTGGCCCGAGCACGCCGGCCGAGCCCGCGCCTCCGGCGGAGGAGCCGGTACCGCCGGTGAGCGAGAAGCCGGGGGCGTCTGTACCGCCGGGGAAGCCGGTGCCGCCGGGGAAGCCGGTGCCGCCGGTGACTCCGGGGGCTTCGGTGCCTCCGGTACCGCCGGGGGAGGGGGAACCTCCGGTTGAGGAGCCGCCGGTTGAGGAGCCGCCGGTGGAGCAACCTCCGGTCACTGAGCCTCCTGTCACTGAGCCGCCGGTGGAGCAACCTCCGGTCACTGAGCCTCCCGTCACCGAGCCTCCCGTCACTGAGCCGCCGGTGGAGGAGCCGCCCGCTGCGGAGCCGCCGGTCACACCGGAGGTTCCGGCGCCGATTCCTGACCCCGCGTCGACCCCGGCGCCCGCTCCGACCCCTGACCCGGAGCCGACCCCGGCGCCCGCCCCGACCCCGGTCCCCGACCCGGCGCCAGTAGTGGCACCGACGCCGGACCCGGACCCGGACCCGGTGTCGGTCACGCCAACTCCCGTAGACCCCAACCCTGTTGACGAGCCACCGGTAGTCGCCGAGCCGCCTGTCGTCGAGGAACCCCCTGTCGATGAGCCGCCTGTCGATGAGCCCCCTGCTGTCGAGGAACCCCCTGTCGATGAGCCGCCCGCCGTCGACGAACCCCCTGTCGACGAACCCCCCGTTCCCGACCCCGGCGGCTGCTGACCCCGGCGGCTGCTGACCCCGGCGGTTGCCGAACCCGGCGGTTGCCGAACCCAGCGGCTGCTGACCCCGGCGGTTGCCGAACCCGGCGGCTGAACCCGGAGCCAAGCGCTGCGGACCGCAGACCGCTTTCGGTTGAATTTCTGCTCGCTGAGCAACCTGCGCATCGATTCGCCTGTCTCACAGGTTGCTCACAGACATGGCTTGGACGCGTGGGGTGCGTCCGTTTGTATGTCGGCCGGTCGTGGGCTGTGTCCAGTCCGGTGCCACTTGACCATGGCGCCGGCAGACAGACGAGGAACCGATGACCACTCAGCAGCACAGCAGAGCCAGCATCAGGAACCAGATCGAACGCAACGGCAGCCGCCTGAAGCATTCGGCACTCGCCGCGGGGGCCGCACTGGCCGTCGTGGTGTCGGTGGCCGGAGCGGCGCCGGGGGCGGGGGCGGCCTCGGGCGCCGCGCCCACGAAGCCCAAACTCCGGCTCGTGGCCGCGACGGACACCGTCACGACCCAACGCTGGGAAGGGGAACCCGGCGTCTACGTGGACCTCGGCACGTACATCACCGTGGACGACGTACCGCTCGAGTTCAAGGTGACCCGGAAGTCGTACAACGACCCGGTGATCGCCGAGCAGATCACCCGCAAGAACGGCAAGGCGGAGGCGAAGAAGCTGCCCGCCGGCCTGGTGAAGGACTTCGCGGGCCTGCCCGGCTTCCTCGAGGTGTCGTTCAAGAACGCGGCAGGGCAGGAGGTCGCGAAGAACAGCGGCACGTTCTGCCCGAACAACGCCTCGGGACGTATCCGCCCGGACGGCCCGGCGACCTCGCACTTCCCGGAGAGCTGCTCCGGCAACCCGTTCACGCTGGGCGGGATCTGGGGCATCGAGAAGGGCTGGGCGGCCAACGTCAGCTCGATCGACTACAGCAAGCCGGTCGATCTGCCGGTGGGCGAGTACACGGCGAAGGTGTCGGTCGGGAAGAAGTACCGCGACCTGTTCGGCATTCCCAATGACCAGCCGACGATCAAGGTGACGGTGCTGCCGCCGAGCGACGAGGGCGAAGGGGGCGGAGAAGGCGGAGGCGGCGTCGGCCTGACCTCACGGTCCTCCGCCCACCACGCCGGAAGCCATGGAGCCCATGGAGCCCATGGAGCCCATGCAGGCCATGGGGCCCTGCAGTCCGGCCCGCCCGCCTCGTCGCACCACTACGGTCCGCGCGGCGCGGACATGCCCACCCTGCCGGCCTTCCCCAACGCGCTCGTCGACCGGGGTATGGCACACCACCTGGGTGACGGCCCGGGCCACACCGACGGTTCGCGCGTCGCGCCCGCGCTGAAGGCCGCCGCCCAGCGGCCCACGGGCAGGGCGGGCGTACCGGCCAACGTGCCCAAGCCGGACCTGCGTTCACTGCCGGCGTGGGACATCGCCGTCACGGACGGCGAGGACGGGGACGTACCCGGCAAGGACTACCTGGCGTTCAGCGCGAACGTCTGGAACGCGGGCCCGGCCCCGCTGGTCGTCGACGGTTTCCGTCGGCTGGGCAAGGACCTGATGGACGCCTACCAGTACTTCTACGACGCGAACGGCAAGCAGGTCGGCTACACCCCGACCGGCACCATGGAGTGGGACCCGCGGATCGGCCACGAGCACTGGCACTTCACCGACTTCGCGAGCTACCGCCTCCTGAGCGCCGACCAGACGAAGGAGGTGCGCAGCGGCAAGGAGGCGTTCTGCCTGGCCAACACCGACGCGATCGACTACACGGTGAAGAACGCCAACTGGCACCCGTACAACACCGACCTGTCGACCGCGTGCGGTGAGAAGAGCGCGCTGTCGGTCCGCGAGGTCCTGGACGTCGGCTCCGGCGACACGTACACCCAGTACCGTCCCGGCCAGTCGTTCGACATCACGGGTCTGCCGAACGGCACGTACTACATCCAGGTCATCGCCAACCCGGAGAAGCGCCTCCAGGAGTCCAACCTCAACAACAACGTCGCCCTGCGCAAGGTGATCCTCGGCGGCACGGACGGCGCCCGGACGGTGAAGGTACCGCCGCACGGCCTGATCGACGTGCAGTAGACGCCGAGCGCGCGACCGCAGACCGGCAAACCAGAGGCCCCGGAGAAATAAGTTCCGGGGCCTCTCGCGCGGTCGTCAGCCGAGCGGTCGTCAGTCCTGGCGTACGACGTTCCTGCCCGGGCCGCCCGAGAGGACGTCCCTGCCCGGGCCGCCGTACAGCTTGTCGTCGCCGCTGTTCCCCCACATCTGGTCGACGCCGCTGTTGCCCCACAGGACATCGTTGCCCTTGCCGCCGTACATGACGTCGTCGCCGGTTCCGCCGTAGAGGGTGTCGTTGCCGTCCTCGCCGCTCAGGCTCTGGCCGCCGGCACCGCCGCGCAGGACGTCGTTGCCCTTCCCGCCCTCGGCGATGTCGCCGGTGGTGGTGATGGTGTCGTTGCCGTCACCGCCGCGGACGAACGACGCCGGGCCGGCGCTGATGGTGTCGTCGCCCGCCCCGCCCTCGACGTAGTTGGCGTCGACGCTGCCCCGGTCGGTCAGCTTGTCCTTGCCCGCGCCCAGGAAGATCGAGTTGGAGTAGTAGGCCTGGTTGGTCTTGTTGTTGAAGTCGACCACGTCGTTGCCGTCCCCGAGGTCCATCCGCAGGACGGCGTACGGGCTCTGGCTGTCCACGGTGACGACGGTGCACCGGACGTTGGTGTGGTCGGCGGGGTTGGGATACGCGCATCCGCGCCCGACGCTGATCGGTACGACGTCGTCGACCGCGAAGGTGATGTCCGTGTCATTGGCGTACGACTCGGTGACGGTCAGCTTGTTGGTCTGGCCAGGAGCCGCCGTGTAGCTCAACTCCTGGTCGTTGAAAGAGACTTCGGCCTTGGCCGACGCGATCGCGGACGCCGTCGCGGCACCGGCCGTACCGGCCAGCACGAGCGGGACGGCCGCCAGCCCGGTCGCGGTGACCAGCGTCAGCGCCAGAAACGACGCCGGCGCGACGCGGGACGTCCGTCGGCCGCCGGGGGAAGAGGGCATGTGGGTAACCTCCGTATTCACATGGGCACTTGGGGCGTTTACGGATTTCTGTGACGCCATGTGAGACGGCCGAGGCCCGCCATGGGTTGTGTCTGCCGATCGAGCGGACGGCCAGACGTTCGACCCGATGGCATTCAAGGGGTGGAACGACCCCCCACCCGATGACTCAAACGACGACTCGAACGATGACTCAAAAACCCCTCAACACCCCTCAACAACCCTCCAATCGTCCATCCATATGAACAACGATCAAGTACGCGTCTATTGACGTGTCCAGGACTACCCCCCTAACTTCCGAGAGAAAGCGCTTTCCAATCCGGTCCGGCCCAACAGCTGTTCCTCCCGTCCTGGAGATGGAGAACCACGATGCAACTGAGACCAGTCATGGCGTGCGTCAGCCTGCTGGCAGGCACACTCGTCGCGCTGTCCGGAACCACGGCGCAGGCCGCGACGACGCGCTACGAGGCCGAGACCTCACCGTCGGTCTGCACCGGCACCATCGACTCCGACTGGACCGGCTACTCCGGCAGCGGATTCTGCAACGGCACCAACTCGGCTGGCTCGTATGCCCAGTTCACCGTATCCGCACCCGCATCGGGCACGGCGACACTGAGCGTCCGCTTCGCCAACGGCACCACCACCGTCCGGCCGGTGAGCGTCATCGTGAACGGTACGACGGTCACGACGGCGTCGTTCGAGAGCACCAGCACCTGGACGGCGTGGACGACGAAGACCCTGACGGTCCCGGTGGTCGCGGGCAGCAACACGATCCGCCTCAACCCGACGGCCGCGGCGGGCCTCCCCAACATCGACTACCTGGACGCGAACGTCCCGGACGGCGGCACCACGCCCCCGCCGACCTCCTCCGCCCTGTACGTGTCCCCGTCCGGCACGGACAGCGCGGCGGGCACGTCATCGGCGCCGACCACGCTCACCTCGGCGATCAGCCGCATCACCGCGGGCGGCACGATCTACGTCCGCGGAGGCACGTACAACTACGCCTCGACGGTGACGATCCCGGTCGGCAACAACGGCACGACGTCCGCACGCACGACGCTCGCCGCCTACCCGGGCGAGACCCCGGTCCTCAACTTCTCGGCGCAGACCGAGAGTTCGTCCAACCGGGGCCTGCAGCTCAACGCCAACTACTGGCACATCAAGGGCCTGATCGTCGAACGGGCCGGTGACAACGGCATCTACGTCGGCGGCAGCAACAACATCGTCGAGCGTACGGTGACCCGCTTCAACCGTGACACGGGCCTCCAGCTCGGCCGCATCGCCTCGACCACCCCGGCCGCCGACTGGCCGGCGAACAACCTGATCCTGAGCGCCGAGTCCCACGACAACGCCGACTCGGACGGCGAGGACGCCGACGGTTTCGCGGCCAAGCTCACCACCGGCTCCGGCAACGTCTTCCGCTACGCGGTCTCGCACAACAACATCGACGACGGCTGGGACCTCTACACCAAGACCGACACGGGCCCCATCGGCCCGGTGACGATCGAGGACTCCCTCTCCTACAACAACGGCACGCTCACCGACGGCTCCCAGGCCGGCAACGGCGACCGCAACGGCTACAAGCTCGGCGGCGACGACATCGCCGTCAACCACATCGTGCGGCGCAGTATCGCCTACAAGAACGGCAAGCACGGTTTCACGTGGAACAGCAACCCCGGCACGATGTCGGTGTCGGACAACGTGAGCATCGACAACACCGAACGCAACTTCAGCTTCGACGGCGGCACGTCGGTCTTCCGCTCGAACACGTCATGCCGAAGCGGCAGCGGCTCGAACGACCGGATCATCGGCAACGCCGACACGACGAACCAGTTCTGGTCAGGCACAAACGGCTCCCGCTGCTCGTCGTACGGGGGTGCACTGCACTGGTCGTTCGCTTCGGACGGGCGGTTGGTGGTGACGTTCGGCTGAGGGATGAGTGCGTGACGTACGGGGGATAGGGCGTAGCCCGGACAGCTCCAGGGACAGCTCCAGGTCGCTGACCTGGGGCTGTCTGCCGAGGCATCGGCATTACTAACATCGAGGTTACTAACATTGATGTTAGTAACCTCGATGTTAGTAACAGGGGTTGGTCGTACATGCTCTCGGCCGAGCCGAGCCATCGGACGGACAACCCCGACCTGTCCAATGGCCCACCCTTGGTGCATGGCCATGAAGCGCGTCCACGTCTACGCCGACTCCGAGGACCTGGCGATCATCAAGGAGGCCGCCAAGCGGCGGGGGATCGCCGAGGCCGAGATCATCCGGGAGGGGATCCACCTCGCGGCCATGGCGAACCGCGTCTGGGACGAGCCCCTGTTCTCCCGCACCTTCGGGCGCAGCCGCTGTTCGCCCTCGGGTGACCTGTGATCTACGGGTCCCTGAACGGCCTCTGACGCCAGGCTCCGGCGTGCTGCAGCCGGCCCCCGGGCGCAGCGCGGCGAGACAGGACGCTACTCAAGCCGACGAGTCATCGCCAGAATGACGACATGACGGCACTGCTGGCCCAACTGGCAGCCCCGGTCGGGGCCGTGATGACCACGCTGATCGGAGTGTTCGCCGGGAGCGTGGTCGGCAGGAGAGCTCAGGACCGACACTGGATCAGGGAACAGCAGGCGACAGCGTGCGCCCGCGTGCTGCGGGAATCATCCTCGGTGCTCGTAGGTCTCAGCGACATGGACCGCGACCGACCCGCCGACCTCCCTCAAGGCGTGCTGGCCCCCACCACAGTTGACTGGCGCCCGTGGAACGAGGCCCTCGCCATCATCAACCTCGTGGCCAGACAGGACATCGCAGAAGCCGCCCATGCCATTGACGAGGAGATCTGGCGGTTTCACATCACCGTTCGGCGGGGGTTGACTCCCGAGGAGAACTGGCTGGACCTTCGTGGGAAAGTCGTGGCAGCACAAGGGAGTTTCATCGCCGTAGCCCGCCGCCATCTCTCAATCACCGGCGACCCACTCCAACGCCTCGACGGACGCCCTGGCCCCGACGACCCGATCTGGCAGACAGGACGCTTCCAGCGGCCGAGCTGACGCATGTCGCAGCGGCGGGATTCCGCGTGAAGTCGTCGGCGGAGCCCAATTACTTTCGCTTCTGTAGTACCCGCCCACGTACATCTGCTGCCCCTACTACGTTGGTGAGATGGCTGACCCCGTGATCGAATCCATGGCCGCTGTCCGCACTCACCTCGCTGCCGCCATCGATCGCGCTCGCGGGGAGGACACTCCGACGATCATCACTCGGCGTGGCAAGCAGGAGGCCGCGTGATCGGCATCCATGAATACCAGTGCCTGCGGGAGATCGCGGAGAACTCCGAGGAGGTGTGGCTCAACCGGCTGGCCGACGAAGCGGAGTCGGAGGGCGCGGAGGGGTCGGTCTCGCTGGAAGAGATGGCCGCCCTGCTCCGCGCTGATCAGGGCTGACCTCACGGGGTACGCCACGCGCTGCACGGCCCGGCGGGACATGCGGAAACTTCCACGCTCGAATGCGTAGTCCTTGCTGAGCAAGTGCTGATGCCGCGGGTAGATCGGCGCAGGGTGACACCCTCTTGATTCATACTCCGTGTCGACAGCTTCGGGAAGGGAGTGCCCATGCCGCACAGCGGTAGGAGTGCACGAGCAGTCAGACGAGCAGCGGCCGCTGTAGTTGCCGCTGTCCTGATGAGCAGTTGTTCGTCAGGCGATCCAGCACAGGCCAAGGAGTGGCAGCGGGATTACTGCACCAAGCTGGGGTCCTGGCAGGACGCCAAGCACGCCACGACAGCGAGCGTTGCAGACACCGATGCCAGTGATGGGCAGAATGTCCAGTCATCCGAGTTCGGCCACACCGAATCAGCAGCGCATGCGGTCATCGACGCCTCGAATAGGCTTGACCGGGAAGGCATTGAACACGGTGGCAGCCACATCCTCGATGACACCGTCAACGCGGTCGGTGGTGACATCGGAGCTGAGGCTCGTGCAGTGTCTTACTGCGATAGCTCAGGCTTCGAGACTCTGGTCGGTTCGGCTGGTTAGTGCTGCAATCGCATAGGTTCGCCGAGTTATTCAGGCCGCGACGACGAGAGGGCGTCCACCCCAGCGGATACCTTTCTCGCTGCGGATGCGGGCACGTTCCTTTCGCTCCGCGGCCAGGACGTCGCGGTGGTGGGCGTCTTCGGGCTCGGCAGGACTCCTCATCAGAGTCGAACAGTTCAGCCCCGAAGACGCGGCGACCGAGCACCTAGATCAGGTTGAGAGCGGCAGTTCCGCGACCATGACTGCGTACACCGGGGAGTCCGGGAACGGCTGTCGTTCTCCGACCTTTCGGAAGCTCCAGGACTCGTACAGCGTCTGGACTCTGGGGTGTTCGGTATCTACGAGAAGGACCACGAGGTCCTCGTTCCGTTCATCCAAGAGGGCACGGGTAATCAGCTTGGACAGGCCGGTTTTCCGGTAGTTCGTGCGGACCGCCAGCTCCGAGTAGGAGAACGTCCGGGTGGCCGCCGGTGCCGGCTTCAGGTGTTCGCGCCACCACTCGCGGTACGGGGGCGCCGGGGCTCCGTACGCGAAGGCTGCCCCCTCGTCGCCGTCGTACGCGATCACGCAGTCGAAGGCGGGGTTGTTTCCCCAGTGGTCGACGAACCAGGGGAAGCGCTGGTTGAACTCGTCGTCCATGGCGTTCGCGTAGGCGTCGGCGTGTATGTCGATCAGGGTCTGGCGGATCTTCGGCAGGTCGGCGTGCGTATAGCGGCGGACGACCAGATCAGCGGCACTCAAGACCGACTCCATTCGGCTCTGTAACGGTCTTCCCACTCTCGTGCGATGTCGGCGTCCGGTGCAAGGGTGATCAAGTCGCGGTAGTAGTCACCGAGGAGAGATCGCATCCGTCCGGGGATTGGGTCGCCTGCCATCAACTCGAATGCCTCAGAGGCGGTTGCGCACGCCTGGTCGATGTCCCGCTGGTGCAATTGCGCGAGGGCGAGCCGGTGTCGTGGCGAGGGCCCGGTTCCGGCGAAACTGCTTGGGGATGCTGGCCAGAGCCTTGTGGGAAGCGGCTTCGGCCTGTGCGGAATCGCCGATACGGTCGCGGACGATCGAGGTCATCGCGGTGAGTTCGGCCGGCCCGTAGAAGGCGACCCAGGAGGGGCGGGGCTCATCCGGAGAGGCCTTGTTCAGGGCTTCTTGGGCGCAGCCGAGGGAGCGGATGGCGGCCTGCCGGTCGCCGAGGTTCGAATGCCCGATCGCTGTCCTTGCGTGGGCGAGGGATGAGAAGAACGGATCCCGGCGGGTGATCGCGGTGGACTGTGCCGCGTACCCGGCGTCCACTGCTTGGGTGTGTAGTCCGCGCTGGTGGGCGAGCATCGCGAATGAGTTCCAGACCCTCAGTTGCCCGATGGGGTCCCTGGCCATTCCGGCGAGGTAAAGAGCCTGGTTCAGGTGGTCGTTCGCCTTGACGAGCTTGCGGGCGTCGAGGGCGGACCAAGCTGCGGTGGCGGTGTAGTCGGCGGCGATGGAGAACAGGCGGAGGCGAATCCGCTGCGAAGCAGCCTTGGACAGTTTCTCGAGTGCTTCGGCCGCTCCTGCGAGGGCGGCCCGTTCAAGTCCCTCGTGTCCTCCTCTGCTGTCGTCCAGTTCCATCAAGGCGTCCAGGCCGAAGCGAAGCCGGATCACATCTGAGGTGCCGACGGTGAGGGGGCGGGAGTCGGGAACGATGACGGCAGCGGCTGTGCCGGTCGTAGTGGTGAGGAAGTTCCTGCGCCTCACGGGGGACTCCGGTTCGGTGGTGGGGCGTGTTGCCGCTGGTCGGCTGAAGCCCAGTTCCTCGGGCGTACATCCGAATACTGTTCGTAAGGCTTCCCGTTGGCGGGTGTGGGGCCACCTGGTTCTTCCGGTCATCCAGTTTCGGACCGTACGGTCGCTCACCGTTCCGTCGTGACCTTGAGCGTGCAGGACGTCGTTGACGGCTTCAGCCAACTCGGCCTGTTTGAGGCCCAGCTGGACCATGGCGCTGATGAGGCGCGCGTTCCCCTCCATGCGCCCACGGTAACCATTGAGGTCACTTCAGTGAGGTTGAGTGCGGGAAATTTCCGGTTCGCTGCGATGTGCGGCCAGTGGATTTTTCCTCCTCGGCGCGGACGTACGGCCGTTGACTGGAGGTAGGCCGTCGTACACCGACACCCCTGAGGTCCAGATGATCGTGTCAGCGCAGCCACGCCCCACGGGGCATCCCGGATACTCCGAGACCTTTCCCTGCCTGGAGGAGAGTGCCGAGGTCGCCCGCAAACTCGTGAGAACGGCGCTGGCCGCATGGGGCTTGCATGAGTTGACCGATACCGGGACGCTCCTCGTCTCCGAGCTGGTGGCCAACGCCGTGAAGCATACGAACAGCCGTCTGATCCGGGTCGTCATCTCCCGCCCGAGCGAGCGGAATGTGCGGATCGGCGTGGTCGACAAGTCCCGCACCATGCCGGAGATCACGAAGTCCGACGGCGAGGAACTGTTGCTGGGTGGGCGGGGGCTGGTCCTGATGGACGCGGTTGCTGAGCGTTGGGGCACCGATGTCTACCGCTGGGGCAAACAGGTCTGGGGCGAACTTCGATATGAGGGGAGGACAGGGTGAAGAACGGCAAGGCATGGGTCGGGGGTGAGGTGTACGACCATGAGGCGGGGCGACGCGCCATCGTCACCGACGTGCGGGGCGGGATGTCGGTGGCGCTTGGGAAACTGAGATCGCAGCGTTCCTGAATGAACTCAGAACTAACGGCCAAATCCTGCATCAGCGGCGTCGTAAGCAAGTTTCACCTGGGCGAGCAGCCGATCGGGCCGGGCCTCGCCGTCGCGAAACCCGGCCCGATCGACTAACCGGTTGCTACTGCGGCTCAAGGTTCTGCTTCTGCTTCACGGTGGACGTGTTGGGTGAACCCTTGATCGTGAAGTTTGCCGCCTTGTACGTGGTTTCGTCCTCGCAGGTCACGGTCGCCTTGCCTGTTGCGGTGCCGCCCGTGGGAATCTTCTTGAAGGTGACCGAGTACGAGTTGCTGTTTCCGGCGAGTGAGTTGTCGACCTTCGTTTCGGTTCCCGCCTTAATCTTCACGTCGGTGGGAGAAGAGTCGCTATCGCAGTCCTCGACTGTCCCAGTGAGCGTGACTTTACCGATTGGAGCGAGCGCGTCCGCCTGACTGGCTGCCGCGAGCGAGGCCCCTCCCGTAAGAGGCAGCAGCGTAGCGACGGTGAGGATTGCGAGACGATTGCGCATGATCTCTCCCAGCTGATCCCTGTTTTACGTCAGTGGTCTTTTTCAACGGTCTTGGATCAGTCAGTGGAGGTCAAGGGTAACGATTACCCACTGCCAGCGGGGTAGAACTACCCACGGTGGGTGCTAATCCAGGCAGGTGAGGCCATTTTCGACGGCGATTCTGGTCAGGTCGGGGCGGCGTCGAGAACCCGCTTTCTCGCCGATTCGGTCGAGGTGCGAATGTACGGTGTGCTTGCTGATTTTCAATGCGGTGGCGATTTCATGGTCGGTTGCACCATTGGCGAGAAGGCACAGGATTTCCTGCTCCCGGTCCGTGAAACGGAGGGAGCGGCCTACCAGTTGGCTGGCCGGTGCGGATACATAACCGCGGCCGGACCCCACCGTCCGGATCGCGGTCAGTACTTCGTTCGCCTCCGCCTGACGGCTCACGTAGCCGCTCGCGCCCGCCTGGATCACCTGGACCGCGTCGACCTGCGGTGAGGACGACACGACCAGGACGGCGTGGCCCTTTCTGCGTAGCTTCGTCACCGTCGCCGCGAGTTTCGGGGCGGACTGCTGGAGGTCCATCAGGACGACCTCCGCGCCACGCAGGCCGCCGTCCGCGCTCTCGACCGACGGTACGGCCGCCACCAGGTGCAGGTCGGGAGCGGTGCCGATGAGTTGCGAGATGCCGTGCCGGAAGACGGGGCAGTCTCCGACGACCGCGATGCGTACGAGTTCGGTGGTCACAGGTGACGCCCGAGGAGCGGCAGCGTGCGCGGTCGCGCGCGTGTGCGCAGCGGCCGGCGATGCACGCCCGGCTCGGGCGTGACCGTGGCCGGCAACTGGCCCGAACCGCACATGGACGTCTCCGATCTTGCCGATCTCGCGCGTGCTCTCGGCCGACGGACACGCCTTGTTCCTCAGCCTCGGTCGGGTGACGGACTCCGGCACGCCGGGGTAGCCCGTCCGAGGTGGGGAGGGGTGAGAGCTACGGCTTCCTGGCGTCCCCTTTCCTGCCGCGCGCCCGTCCTCGGTAGATCACCCAGAAGCTGGCCAGCAGCATCACCGCACCGCCGATCGGCCAGCCGATGGAGCCGCCGTCGCGATAGCGATCGATGCCGAACGCGAGCAGGACGGCGGCCGGGATCGGTCCTACCCGGTCGAGGGCTCTGTCCAGTCGGTCAAGAAGCGAGGACTCGTTCACGGCCTGATCATGACAGGCGGGCCGGTTTGGCTGCCTTCGCGGCTTGCGCCCCAGCTGTCGGCGGCCCGCCCTGTCGGCGACTCGTCGTCTCACCGCCTCACGGCAAGATCGGCAACGCCCCGCAGTTCGATCTCGCCTGCTTGCCCGACAAGCGGTCCGTCAGCCAGTTCACCGCGTTGCCCTGGTCTGTGAGGAGTGGGGTGAAGTGGTTGAGGAGTGGGCTGATCACGTTCGGCAGGATCACCGGCCTGTACGTGACGTTCGCGCCCTTCGCGCACCAGTCCTTTGCCAGTTGGCGGGCCTGGGCGTGTGGGACCAGGTTGTCGCTGATGCCCGTCGCTATGCGGATCGGGCCCGAGGGGGTGAGAGTGCCGATGCGCTGGCTGTTCAGGAAGGTCTGGAGGGCCGGGGTGGACGCGATGATGTCGGAGATGGACTTGCCGTCGGTCGTCCACTTCGTGCTCTTCGTGTAGCCGTAGCCCAGCAGGGCGTCGCCCACGCACATCGTCGACAGGTCGGTCAGGGCTGCCCTGCCCTTCGCGTTCAGGTGGGCCTCCGCTATCGGCCTCAGGGTGGGGTCCGACTGGAGGAAGCCGTTGAGCGACCAGGCCAGCGCGCCCGAGAGTTCGCTGCCGTCGATCGCCTCCGTGACCGCGGTCAGGTCGGCCGGTGGAGCTCCCGAGTAGGTGCCGGCGAGGGTGATGTCGGGGGCGTAGGCGGGCTGGAGTTCCGCCGCTGCCGCTGTTGCTCCGCCGCCCTGGCTGTAGCCGAACAGGCCCACCCGGGAGGCGGGCGTGACCGAGGTGCCGGGGACGGAACGGGCTGCGCGTACCGCGTCCAGTACCGCGTGGGCCTCGTCGAGGCGGTTGACGTACGTGTGGAGGCGGTCCGTCGCGCCCAGGCCGGCATAGTCCGTGACGACGACCGCGGTGCCGGTCGCCAGGAGGCGGTAGATGGCGACGTCCTCGTAACCGACCGAGATCGTACGGCCGTTGAGGCTCAGCGGGTGCTCCAGGCCCATGGACGCCGCGCACTGGTCGCCCTGGCCCATCGTGCCCGGGGCCACCGCGACCAGCGGGCGTGGGCCGCCGCCCTTCCATGGCGCCGTCGGTTCGATGTACGCGCCGGTGACGGCGACCGGGGCGCCGTTCGAGTCCGTGGACTTGTACATCAGGCGCGTTGCCCGGCCGGGCAGGGGGCCGTCGAGGGTGGGGAGGGAGAGGGCCAGGGGGAGGGGTTCGGTGCGGATCAGCGCGCCGTTGGGGGTGGGAAGGGTGGTCGGTGGGGTGTAGAACGCCGGGATCTTCACGCCCCGGGACACGACCGTCTCCGTGGGGGCAGCGTCCGCCGCTGTGGCTGTTGCGGCGTACGACAGAGTTTGAGCGCCCAGACAAGTCGCAGCGGTGAGCGCTGCGGCCAGGAGCCGTCTGCGTGCGGGCATGGCGAACCTCCTGTGAAGCGGGGGGCAGGAGTGACGGCAGGGAGGCAAGGCCGACAATGGCCTCGACGTACCCGTACCGGGTAGTTCGCCTGGACCGTACCTACTGGTCGGTTACCTCGGGTAGCAGTCGTGAGGTTACGGTTGAGTAACTTGACTCGCTGTCTAATTGTGGGAGCCGGGCGTCAAAGTCGGGCGTCACCGGTCGCAGCCCGTGGCCTCCGGCGCGAACTCCACCTTGGTGAGCCGGTCGACGGCGCTGACCTTCGTGTACGTCGCGTGGGTCACCTCGTACCAGACGGCGTCCTTCGCGGTGTCGCCGTTCACGTCGTCCAGGCTCACGCACCAGCGTTCCTGGCGGATCACCCGTGTGTACGTCTCCGTGCCGTTGCGGACCGTCGTGCACTTGCGGGTGCTCTTCGATCCCTTCGATCCCTTGGATTTCTTTGAGCCCGTCGTGGACTTGCACTTCTCGACCAGGTGGGGGCGGGTCGCGCGGGCCGTCTTCCGGGCGATGTGGCGGACGGCCTCGCGGAGTCCGGTGACTGTTTCCCTCGTCGGCGTCGGCGTCGGATCCGGAAGGGTCTGGTCGCTGCCGCTGACCCCGGCCGCGGCCTTTCCGTCGCCACCGCCGTCGCCACCGCTCCCGCACGCGCCGAGGGTGGCCATGAGGACCATCGACATACCGGCCACCAACAGGCGTCTCTTGCTGGACATGTGCTGTTCCCCGTCCGCCGCTGTCTTGAAAACGACGGTCAGCGTAGCCCCCTCACATCAGCCCCCTCACATCACCATCAGCGCGATCGCGATCAGTACGACGATCACGGCGAAGCTCACCCCCACCACACAACCCACGTTGTTCGACAGCTCGGAGAGGCGGGACATGGAGGCCGGGGAATCCGGTGCGACGGGTGAGGGGGGCGGGGGAACGGTGGCCGGTTGGGGTTTCTCCTCGCGGGTCAGGGCATCGTGCAGCAGCTGTCGCCATACCGATGGCGGGAGGTCGGGAACCTTGCCGTGCGGCGGCGAAAGGATGCTCTGCGCCAGCCAGTTGCTCCCGATGGGGTGGGGGGACCGGCTCATCAGCTCCATCAGTTCGTGCAGGTCGCGCTTATAGCGCTTGTCGCGGGCCAGCGGGGCGACGGCCCAGGTGAAGAGGTGGGCCGCCCGGCTCGCCTGGGCCGCGCCCGACATGGGGCCGCCGGTTCCTCCGTGGGGCGTCAGGTACAGGTTCTTGCTGAGTGCGTGCTCGCACAGGGCTTGTTGCATCTCCAGAGGACGGGTGGTGAGGCGCTGGTGGGTGCCCAGTTCGCTGAGCAGCAACTCCACCGATTCCGGGGGGAGTTCGTCGGAGCGAAGTTCGTTGAGCAGTACGTCGTCGGGGAGTTCGTGCAACTGCGCCATCAAGATGCTGCGTTGCATCTGGTTCCCGCGTTCGTGGTGGCGCAGGTCCTCGTGGAGCTGGTGGGGGTGGTGCGGGGCGTGTGCGTACGGGGGTTGGGGTTCCTCGTGCTGCGGTGCGACGCGGTACGGCGGCGGGGGCTGGAACTGGGGCTGGGGGAGGGGCTGGGAGAGGGGCTGGGGCTGGGGGAGGTGCTGGTAGGGGGGCTGCTGCTCCTCGTACTCGGGTTGCTGCTCCGGTGGTTGTCGCGGGGGAGGAGGCGGCGGGTCCATCGGTGTCGGTGGGGTTTCCGGGCGGACTGTTTCCGGGCGGACGGTGTCGGCGCGTCGGCGGTCCGCACTCAGGATTCTCCTCAGCAGGTCCTTTCGGCGCTCCCAGTCCATCGTCGCGCCGTCGCTCAGCTCACCCGCCAGCTGGGGTACGCCCGCCGCGGCGTACGGGTGGGCGAGGAGATGGTCGACCAGACGGGACGCCGCCTGGTGTTCGAAGCGGGGGTCCGTCGTGTTGCCGCCCATGATCCTGGCCAGGGGGCCGTAGCCGCCGGTGTCCTGTTCCCAGCGGGGGACCGACGTCAGGCGCAGGGGGTGGGTGTCGACGGTGTCGTACGTCGCGAACGTCCACTCGTGGCCCGGCCAGTCGTGGAAGAGGAGGAACAGGCCCAGGTAGACCAGCGGGGCGTCGTCCTGGTCCGGCCAGCCCGGCAGCCTGCCCTTCCTTCTCGTCTCCTCCTCGCCCTCGACGAGGAACGACACCCGTTGCGCCGGGTCGCGCAGCCACTCCGCCGTCGCCAGAATCAGCGCGCCCCGCACCTTCTCCAGTCTGGCCTGCATCATCGGCAGCCGATCGAGCACGAGGCTGTCGAGCGTCGCGCACTCGATCTTCGACTTCGAGCCCGTCGCCGCTTCCGCGGACTTCCGGTTTCCCCAGCCGCCGTACGCCAGAGCCAGGCACTGCCGGGTCTTCAGCGTGCCGGGGGCGCCCACCAGGACATGGCTGATCGTGCTGGGCCGTCCGGTGCGGTCCAGGGTGGGCCAGCGCTGGACGAGCATGACCTTGCCGTCGCCGGACAGGGTGCGTACGACGCTGGGGCGGGCCGCGCCCGGGCCGGACACCCACAGCAACGCGCCCAGGTCACGGCCGAACTGCTCGGCCCGTTCCGCCGGGCAGGAGTGGGCGACCGCCCGCATGCCGGTTCCCTGCCGGCCGCCCAGGTTGCCCTCCCACCGGAAGACGATCTGATCCACCGAGGGCACCGACAGCATCGAGGACGTCCCCTGAGACTCGCTGAACTCGCTCACTTCTCTTCCCCTCCCCGTTCCCGTCCTCGTTCGCGGCCCTGTTCCCGTCCGGGCCCGCCGGCTCCGCGCGCCCCGGGTACGCCGAACTCTTTGTCGGCGGGCCCGTCCGCCGGTACCGCCTCCCAGGCCGCCGCCTCGCCGCGCGCGAACGCGTCCGGGCCGCCGGGGACCTCGATCAGGCCGTGCATCGCCAGCAGCGAGAGCAGGGGTTCCAGTACGCGCCGGGGGGCCGCCCCCGCCGGATAGCGGCCCTGGTCCTCCTGGCCGCCGGTGGCCGACGCGACGTGCAGCGTGCACCGGCGGATCGCGTCGAACGGGCGCAGCCAGGCCTGCCCCGCGTGGCGCCGCAGGAACGTGTGGACGTCCTGGCTCTCCTCGCGCAGCTGGACGGGGTCGAGGGCGGTGAGGGGCCCCCGGCCCAGCCAGCGGTCGACCGGCGACTGGAAGCGCAGCAGGTCGGCCTTGGCGAGCACCATCGTGGCCGCCACCTCCAGGTACGGGCCGGTCTTCGGCAGCCGGTCCAGGACCGTCGCGAAGGCGAGGTCGCCGTCCCGGTTGACCTCGACGCCCCCGCGTTCCCTCGCGTGGTCCAACTGCGGGAGCGGCAGCGCCAGTACGGGGTCGACGACGAAGACGAGGGCGTCGATCCCGAGCAGGAACCGCAGGGCCGAGTCGGTCCGTACGAGGTCCTCGCCGCCCAGGTCGAAGAAGGCGACCGGACGCACCTGCCCTCTGGAGTCGGTGATGAGGAGGGACTCGACGAAACGGGCGAAGCCGTCCAGGCCCACGCCGGTGGTGTGGTCCAGGACGCGGCCGTTGCGCAGGGGCTGCACCCGTTCCCGTACGAAGCGGGCGTGCTGTTCGGGGTTGACGGACTGCCAGGTGAGGCCGAACGGTTCGAGGCCGCCGTCGGTGATCTCGGCGATCATCTGGGTCAGCAGATGACTCTTGCCGGTGGAGGACTGGCCGACCATCGCCACCGTCAGCGGGCGGCCGTAGGTGAGGTACGGGACGGGGATGTAGTGCTCCTGGAAGTCCGGGTCCGCCGTGCATTTCTGGACGGCGCCCCGCATGACGTCCTGGCGGCGCAGTTTGCCGATGCCCGCGAGGTTCAGGGGCTGGTACTGCATCCGGTTGTCGGTGACGTACAGCGCGTTCAGGTCGAGCTGGATGGTCTCCAGGCAGTACGGGCAGAGCACCTCGCTCTCGCTGAGCCCCGCCCCCGCCCCCGGGCTCGTACCGGGTTCTACTCCCGTCCTCAGTGGGTGCGGGGACACTGGCGCCTGGCGTTTGGCGCGCAGTGCCTGTTCGAAGACCTCGCGGTCCTGGCGGGCCTCCTCGGCGGGCGGGGTGAGCGTGGTGCGGCGGGCTGTCCCCGGGGACAGCAGGTCGAGGAGCTGGGCGGGGGTCGGGCGGGCGCTCGCCCTCGGGGCGAAGGCCTCGCGCAGGGTCTCGTCGAGGACGCGGTGTTCGGCGAGGTCGGCGGGGGCCCGGTCGGGGTGGCCGGCGCGGCCGGTCACCAGGCGGTAGAGCACCTGGGCCGCGCTCCACACCGCGTCCCGGGAGTCGACCTCGCCCTCGCCGCGGCGCTGTTCGGGGGAGGAATAGGGGGCCCGGCCCCACTGGGTACGGGGGCGGCCTGCGCCGACGACCCCTTCCAGGCCCCAGAGCTGGAGTGAGGTGCCGTCCCAGAGGACGGTGGCCGGCGAGATGCCGCGCGGGACGAGGCCCTGGCCGTCCAGCAGGCACAGGGCGAGCATCAGGTCGCGGGTGAGGACGCGTTGGTCGGTCGACGACATGACGTGGGTCTTCGCGGCGGTCGCGCCGCGCGGCGGGTCGTACAGGAGGAACGGCTCGGCGGTGTCCAGCTCGTAGCCGATGAGCCGGGGGAAGAGGGGGGCGTACTCCGTGCCCTCGACGAGCCGGTGCAGGCGCAGCGCGGTGCCCGCCTCGGTGTCGAGGAGGGCGCGGGCGGCCGGTTCCGTCGCGTCGGCGGCGGAGAGGCGCACTTGTACGCAGCGCTGCCCCTGGCCCCGGTCGTCGAGGAGGGCGTTGCGGATCAGCGGGGGCAGTTGCGGGTCGCGCCGGGACTCGGGGCCGAAGCGGGCCCGGGCGACCCGGCGGCGGCCGGAGGGGGTGCTGAAGCCGAGCTTGGCGTCGACGGGCCCCTCGGGACCCGCCGACCGCTCGGGTCGCTCGGGTCGCTCGGGTCGCTCCGGCCTGGGATGGGTGGCACTGGTCACCAGCGGTCGCCGTCCCCTCGGTCATAGGCGCCTTGGTCATAGGCGCCGTCGTGGGAACTGTCGCGGGAGCTGTCGCGAGAGCTGTGGCGAGAGCTGTCGTGGGCGCCGTCGTAGGGGCTCTCGTACGAGCGTTCGTAGCCGCTCTCATAGCGGCTCTCGTAGCGGGTCTCGTACCGGCTTTCGTACGGGCTGTCGTACGGGCCGTCGTGTCCGTCCCCGTCGGTGTCGTGGCGGGGGCGGAAGGTGTCGACCACGCCCGAGCGCAGCGGGGTGAGGCGCAGCAGGCCCGCGTACCGTCCCGACGACGTCCATTCCACCTCCTCCGGCCGGCCCGAACCGTTCGTACGCCACACCTTCTCGACCTCGTCGCGTACGGCCAGCGGCGCGAACCTGATCCACAGCGCGGCCCCCGGGTCGCGGCTGAGCAGCGAGCCCTGTTCGGGTGAGGACAGTTGGACGACGGCCTGCCGGTCGGTCTCCGCGCCGACCAGTCCGGCCAGCACCTGCGGGTCGGTGCCCAGCAGGTTCGCCGGGGCGGGCCGGGTGCGGCGGGCGGTGGGGAAGGGCGGCGCGGCCAGCACTCCGTTGGCGCGCAGGTGCCTGCGGGCCGTCGACAGGAGTTCGGCGACGCGCCCCTCGATACGGGTCGCGGCGAGCGTGCCCGCCTGGCCGCGTTCCACGGCGCCCCAGTAGGACCGCATCGCCTCCATGGCGGCGTCGGCGAGGTCGGAGGTGAGCGTGGCGACCAGTTCCGGGCCGCCCTCGGCGGTCTCCCGGTCCAGCCAGAGCGGCGTCCGGTCGACGCCGCCGTTCGGCCGCGGTGAGTCGGGCGGGGCGGGGTGCGGCCTCCTGGGGGGTACGGGGGTGTCGGCGTCGTCCGCCGGGTCCGTGGCGTCGGCGTCGCCGTCCCAGGACGGGGCGTCCGGCCAGGCGTACGCGCTCATCCAGTCGTCGTCGCCCTTGTCGTCGGCGGGGCCGTCGCCGGTCCCCGAGAACGCGTCCGGGGTGCTCGACAGCCAGTCGTCCGCCGCGAACTCCCCTTCCCTGTACGTGTCGTACGCGCCGCCCCCGCCTCCGACGGTCGCCGCCCGTTCGGGCTCGGGGACCGCCTCGGCCTCCGCCGCAGCCGCGGTCGCCCGCAGCACACCGGCGACGGAACGGGCCGCGTCGGCGCAGTTGAGGCGTTCCTCGACGGCCCAGTGCTCCTGGACGCCCTTGGCGAGCAGGGCGTCGAGGCCGGCCAGAGACCGGCGGAGTGCGGCGGTGGCGTGGCCCGGGGCCCACGCGTCGGCGGCGCCGCGCCACAGGCGGCGGGCCGTTTCCGCCGCCGCGCACAGGCCGAGCAGCAGGGCGGATGTGCTCAGCCAGGGGGCGGGGTCGGTCGCGTGCGCGACCAGTGCGCCGGTCAGGGCGCCGGCCCAGGCCGCGAGCTGTGGGCCGAGGGCCCACCACCGGCCCGGCCTGCCGACGCCGCGCAGTCGGGTCGCGCCCAGGAGAGAGACGGTGAGGAAGAGGAGCGGGGCGATGAGGGCCAGTGTGAGGAGGGGGCCCTGCCATAGGGCGCTCAGCAGGGCCCCGGTGAATGCGGCGCCTACTGAGGCGAGGGGACGGGGGTATTGCGGCTGCGGGTTCGTTGTGGCTTGTCGCGCAGTTCCTCGCGCCCCTAGGGGGGTGCTGCCGAACTCGGTGAGTTTGGGGAGGAGGGCTGAGTTCGGTACCGGTTCCACTCGGCCTGCCAGGGCCGTGAATCTCTGGGCCATCGAGCGCAGGGCGAGGCCCTGGCCCAGGAGTTTCTCGGCGTATTCGCGCAGGCCCTCGCCGATCCGGTCGCGCATGCCCTCCGTCGTGGGCAAGCGCAGCCCCAGCTCGGTGAGTTGGGCCGCCGCCTCGGCGGTCGAGGACGCCGTGCCGGAGCCTGTGCCGCTGGTCAGGGCCCTGCGGACGAGCGACTGGTAGTCGTCGAGGGCCTGGCGGGCCTGGTCCAGGTCCGCCTCGAAGGTCGTCCGGCGCGTGGGACGCAGCAGACCTGGCAGGGTACGCAGCCCGGCCAGGGCCTCGTCCGCGTAGTCGAGGGCGTCCGCGCAGGCACGGTAGGCCTCGTCGGCCAGGCCGCCGGGCTGCCGGTGCCGCTGGTCGCGGCCGCTTCGGCCGGTCGCCAACACCCTTAGTGGCTCAGGGAGATCGGCGCCGAACGCGACGGCCGCCGGTGCGGCGTGGTCGGTGTCCTGGCCGGCGAAGCGGGTGAGCGCGTCGCGCCAGGCCCTGTCCCGTACGTCGGGCGGCAGATCCTGCTCCAGGAGGCGTACGCCGGGTGCGGCGACCGCGTCCGGCAGTGCGGTCAGGTCCGTCAGGACGCGCTGGTAGACGTCCGGTACGGACAGCACGTCCACCAGGACGGCCAGCGCGTCCGGGTCGTCGTGCGCGGGATGCTCGGCCGCCGTGCGCGCGGAGCGCAGGTCACCGGCCCACAGGATCGCCGTACGGTTGGAACGCAGGACTGCGGGGCGCAGCAGCCGTCGGTCGGGGCGGAACGCCTCGTCCTCGCCCGCGTAGGAACCGGGCGCGCTGCCCACCAGCAGGACCAGGATCCTGACCTCGCCCACGGCCCGGTAGGCGGCGAGGAGTTCGTACTGGCGCTGGTGGTCGGTGAGACCGGCCGGGGTGTCGGTGACCAGGAACAACGGGTCCTCGGGCTCCGGCTGCCCGGCCTGGGCGAGCCGGCGTGCGACGCGGGCCCGCAGTGCGGGGGCGGTGTCCAGTTCCGCCGCCCCGGCACGCAGGTCGAGCGGGATGACGACGGGGCCGAATCCCCCGAAGCTCGCAGACACGCTCACTGTGAGTCTCCGTCCCAGGGAGAGCTGTCGCCGTCCCGGCGCTCGTACCGGCGCTCGTCCCGGTGACGTGCGTCGGGATCGTCGTCGGGCTGGTCCCAGGGGGCGGAGGGGCGCTCCGTGCCGTAGGGGGACCCGTTGACCCGCCCGTCGTCCCGCCGCTCACGCTCCTCGGAGGACCGCGAACCACCGCGGTACGCACCGGCGGTGCCGTAGTCGTCGGCGTCGGGGTCGGGGTCATCGGCGGCCGAGCGTGAATTGGCTCCACGCATACGGGAGTTGTCGTCACCGTCGCCGGAGAAGCGGGCCCTGCCGCCGTAGCCGCCGGTCGTGCCGTAGTCGTCGTCGCGGTCGCGGTGGCGGGCGTCGCCGTCCCCGGCTGCTGCGGAGCGTGAACTGCCGCCGTACGCGCGGGTGTTGTCGTGGTCCTCGGCAGAGGCGCGTGGCCTGCTCCCGTAGTCGTCGGCGGTGCTGTAGTCGTCGTCGCGGTGGCGACCGTCTCCGCGGGCGTCGCCGTCCCCGGCTGCTGCGGAGCGTGAACCGCCGCCATACGTACGGGTGTTGTCGTCGTCCTCGGCAGAGGCGCGTGGCCTGCTCCCGTAGTCGTCGGCGGTGCTGTAGTCGTCGTCGCGGTGGCGACCGTCTCCGCGGGCGTTGCCGTCCCCGGCTGTGGAGCGTGAACCGCCGCCGTACGCACGGGAGTTGTCGTCACCCTCGGACGAGAAGCGTGACCTGCCGCCACCGTGGCCGCCGGTGTTGCCGTAGCCCTCTTCGCCGCGCCCGCGGTCGTCGTACCGCTCCTCGTAGTCGGCCCCCGGCGTGCGGTGGGGGCGGTCCGTGGGATCGGGGTTCGGGGTGCGGGGTGGTGTCGTGCCCCAGTCGTCCTCGTCGTCGGCCGGGCGGCGGGGGGTTTCTCGTTGCGGGCGGCGGCGGGCGGTCGGGGTGTCTCCTCGGACGTGTTCGAGGAGCGTGCGCAGGGTTGGCTGGACCGCGCGCTGGTCGCCGAACTCGGTGTCCAGGGCGGCCGGGAGGGTCTCCGCCCAGAACTCCCACAGGGGGCGTACCCAGCCCTCGACGCGTTCGCCGTCGCGTTCGCGGCGTTCCGCGAGGAGTTCCAGCTGGCGTGGGGCGATCTTCTCGACGAGTTCGACGAACAGGGGGTGCGGGTCGCTGCCGCTGCGGGTCAGGCCCGTCGGCTGGGCGCCCATCAGTTCGCGGCAGTAGTCCTCGACGGTGCGTTCGTCGTCGAGGACGGTCCAGCGTTCGTAGGAGCGGAGCAGTTCTGCCCAGCTGGAGACGCCGCCCGGGAAATCGCCCAACCTTAGGCGCACGCCCGGCACTTGGGGGCCCTGCTCGGGGTGCAGGCGCAGTCGGACGCGGTCGGGGGACGCGGTCTCGCCGTCGACGACGTCGACCTGGCCGTTCCACATGCAGCACAGCAGCCGGTGCAGGATGACGCGGCGGTCCTCCTCGCCGCTGACCATCCAGCTGTCCCGGTAGCCGAGCCGCTGGCGCCAGCGCAGGACGTCCTGGGCCTGCTCGTTGTCCTTGGCCCTGGCCCACTGGCGCAGCACCTTGCGAGCCTCCGGCACCTGCGTGAGGCTCATCTCGCTGCGGAAGAGGACGACCGTCACCGAGTCGCTCTCAACTCCCCTGTATTCAACGGAGTTCCGCGCGTCGGAGGGCAGCCGCAGCGCCTTGCCGAGGTACTGCTCGACCTCGTCGACTGCCTCCACGCGCGGGTAGGTGACCAGCACCCGCAGGGGTCCGGTGCCCTCCGGGGTGAAGCCGACCGGCAGCAGCCCGGTCAGCTTGCGGCCGAACAGGTCGAGGGCCTCCTTGCTGACCTGGTCTGTGGCGTCGGAGTCGCCTGCGGCGGCGGCCAGCAAGGTGCTCATGGATGGCAACAGGGGCCGTTCCTCGAGCCGTTCGCCGCCCTCGGCGAACAACCGGGTGATCCTGCTCTCCAGTTGGGCCTTGACGACCGACACCGCGCTGTCGGGGCTGCGCCTGCTGAGCGCGTGGACGTCACGCCAGGTCTCCCCGTCGACCAGCTTGAGCAGCAGCGCCGCCGCGTCCTCCGTCTCGCGCAGACCCTCGCGGCGGATCAGCCTCGTGACGAGGTCCTCGTAGAAGTGGTTGAGGGTGCGCTGGGGCGGGAGGAGGTACGAGATGCCCGTGCGGTCCTCGTACAGTTCGAGGCCCTTCTGCGCGGACACCTTGCGCTCCTGGTCGCTGTGCGCGCGGAAGGCGTTGACGAGCCGGGCGATGTCCGCGCCGGCGGTGTCGGCGGCGGCCCGCCAATGCTGCTGCTGTTCGCGCCAGGCCTCGTGCCAGATGGTCCGGCAGCGCCACTGGTACCAGGCATCCTGTTCCTGGAGGGCGGCCTGGACGTCGTCGTCGCCCCAGCGGGCCGGTGACATACCGGCGAGCCGCCCCTTGATACGGGGGATCTTGGGCGGCTGGTCGGTCATGCCCGGCGGGCGTTGCGGGGCGCGGGAGCGGTTGTCGAGCATGCCGAGGAAGCCGAGGCGGGCGATCGGGTCGTCGGTGTCGGTCGCGGGAACGCCCCGCACGACGCGGTCGGCGTGGAAGGGGTCCACGTTCAGGAGCAGCTTGTCGATGGCGGGGCGCGGGGAGAACCGGTCGGCCATGGTGGCGGCGGAGCGTTCGGTGACGGACCGCAGGTCGGCCAGCAGCCGCTGCATGTCGGAGAGGCGCTCGCCGAGCGCCGCCTCGACGGCCTTGCCGCCGCGCGGCAGCGGTTCGGGGTCCAGGACGGGCAACTGCCGCCGCTCCCACAGCTCTTCGAGGTGGGAGTCGGCGAACAGCTGCCGGATCATCGGGACGGTCGTCTCGCGCAGCGAGGTCCGGGGTCGTTCCACGAGGTCGGTGACCGCCTCGCGCAGCATCCGGCCGGCGACCAGGTCGGCGAGCTGGTCCATGGGGACGGTCATCGACGCGACGAGGCTGGTGGAGACGCCCTGGCGGCCGATGCCGGTGGGGGAGAGGGCGCTGCGGTGCACGCCCCGGTTGATGAAGCTCGCGGCGAAGGTCTGGAAGTCGTCGTCGCTGACGGTGGTGCGGCCCCGGGTGCGGGTGTCGCCGAGTTCGGTGCCGATCAGCGACATCACCAGGGACACGATGGAGCGGCGCAGGTCGTCGGCGCGGATACCGGCGGTCGGGCTGAACAGGAACGAGGTGGGCAGGATGCCGGTGCGCAGCCGGATCGGCTGGGTGCCCGGGTAGCGGACGCCGAGCCCGGCGCTCTGGTCGAGGTCGCCGATCTCGGCGCCCTCGGTCGGCGCGTTCTGCCCGTCCACCAGCCGGAACAGGTCGACGAGGGCGCGGGCCGCGTTGAGTTCGGCCTCGCGTCCGCCGCCGGTGGCGGAGTTGAACGAGGACGGCATGACGACCAGCGGGTAGATCTTCACGCCGTTGAACCGGCGCAGCTGGAAGGCGTGGTTGATGAGGTGGAGGTAGTCCAGGAAGATCCCGGCGCCCGTTCCGCCGGCCACCGAGAAGGCGACGAACACATCGCAGCCGGTGACCTTTCCGCCGCCCAGCTCGGCGAGTTCGCCCCCGGCTCTGGCCATCGCGTCGATCGCCTGGAGCAGCGGGGTCAGCACCGGGTTGAGGCCGTGCCGGAGCGTCGCGAACAGGGCGGCACGTCCGACGGTCGGCAACTGTCCGGCGCCGTTGTGGAGCGGGGTGACGCGGGGTTCGTCGGTGCGCGGCGGCAGCCAGTCGGCGACCTCGCCGCGCATGCTGGCCCGGAGCATCTTGGTGACCTCGGGCGAGCTGTCGAAGTTCGGCAGCAGGTCGTGGGTGGCCCGTGAGGTGCGGGAGTAGGCGGCGCGCAGCGACGGGTCGACGTTGAACTGCGGCAGCCGCATCAGGTCCGACTCGCTGTAGTCCGCGTACACGAACTGGAGGCAGTCGGGCAGCTGGTAGGGGGCGTTGCCGCTGAGCCGGTTGCTCAGGGCCGAGCCGTCGGGGCCGCACAGTTCGGTGCGCAGCCTGCGTTCCAGTTCGGCGCCGACCAGGCCGCCGGTGCCGCCCAGGCCGACGAAGAGCATCGGCTGGAAGATCTTCATGGGTTTCCTCCCCGCTCACGGCTGGGCCGCGTGTTCTTGCTTGGTATGTCAGGCGTGCTCGGTAAGTCGGGCGTGCTCGGTATGTCCGTGGGTGGTGTGGATGCTGCGGCGCCGTTGGGGCTGGTCGCGCAGTTCCCCGCGCCCCTGAAGGGGGCCTGCGGCCCCTTCAGAGGTACGTCTGGTCGAAGGTTTTTGTGCTGTTCTGTCCGCCGGTGTCGGTGCCGGGGGCGGTGGCTGTGGGGGGCGGGGTGCTCTTTTGCCTGCGGGGCTTGCGGGCCTTGTGGGTTTCCTCGCCCAGGGCGAGGCTCAGGCCGTCGGTCAGCTCGACGGGGGCGTTGGCCGACAGGGCGCTCCGGCCGCCGCCGCGCCGGCGCAGGATCGCGCCTCCGTTGGGGTTGCGCTGGACGGCGTACGGGCCGTGTGCGCGGCGTTCGATACGGGGGCTGATGTGGGCCTCGGCGACGCCGAACTCGTACCACTGCTTCTGTCCGGACCCGGCCACGTGCTCGCCGGGCAGGAACTCGCCGTGCTCGTCGACCAGCCGCAGCACCAGCCCGCGCGGGTCGCGGCGGGCGCGGCGCAGCCGCAGCAGGGCGAGGACGGCCGCGACGCTCGCGGCGACCAGGACGGCGGCGGCCAGGAACCCCCACCAGTACTTGTCCCAGATGCCGGGCTCGGGCGTCACGTGCACGTTCAGCGGGGCGTGCCCGACGGCGAGGTTGTCGTCGGTGGTGTCGACGACCGTGACATCGCCCGCCAGGGTCAGCCCGTCGTCGGTGAGGCGGTCGCCGAAAGCATCGGCGGGGGCGACCTCGACGGTGACCTCGCGGGTGGTGGACTCGCCCGGTTTCAGGGTGAGTTCGGTGGGGGTGACGGTGAGCAGGCCCGCCTTGTGGTTGCTGACGGACAGCTTCAGGGTGTGCGGGGTGTTCTGGGTGTTGTGGAGGTCGAGGGTGCTCGTGATCCTGGCGCCGGGGTGGACGTCGGCGCGAGTGAACTCCAGGGCGGTGGTGACGGGCGGCTCGCTGTCGGCGATCCTGCCGCCCTCACTGCGGGTGTCGGAGCTCAGCCCGGCGGCGGTCAGTGTCGCGCTCGCCTTCAGCGCCCCGTGGGCGCCCGCCGGGACCTCGGCGGTGCCGGTGAACGTACCGTCGCTCGCCTTCTCGTCCTCGCCCTTGCCGTCGTCGGTGAGGGTGAGCGGGCGCGGGTCGAAACCGTCGCCGGTGAGCTCGCTCCTGACGCGCAGTCCCGCGTAGTCGCGCGGGTCCGTGATCTGGTAGCCCTCGCGGGTCTGGACGCGCATCGTCACAGTGATCCGGTCGCCGGCCTGCGGGGAGGACGGGGTGAGGCTGATGGCGCCGCCCAGTTCGCCCTGCCACAGCACGCTGACGGCGACGGGCAGCGAGCGGTGCCCCTCCGGGGCCTCGGCGCGCACCTTCCACACGCCGGGCAGCGGATCGACGATCTTCAGCGCCTCCACGGTGCCGGTGGAGCCCGCCAGTTCGAAGCTCGACCCGTGGAAGGGGCCGGACGTCGGCACTTTGTTGCCGGCCGGGTCGGTGTAGGTGATCCGTACCTTCGGGTCGCCCTTGTCGACGACGATGCTCCCCACGGTCGCCAGCGGGGAGATGGCGATCTTCAGGGTCGCGGGCGGGCGTTGCGGTTCGGGGCCCTCCACGTGCCGCATGCAGTGGGCGGCGGCGAAGATGCGCTCGAGGTTCGTGGCGACGTCCTTCGCGCCGGAGACCTTGCTGGCCCTCGGCTTGGCGGAGGGGAGTTCGGTACAGCCCTTCTGGTAGCCCCCGGCGGCGATCCGGGCGAGCTGTTTCTCGTCCGGCGCGGGTCCGAAGCCGAGCGGCCAGATCTGCACGCCCTGGGCGGCGGCCTCCTTCAGCGCGAGCGTCAGCTTCCGTTCGCCCTCGGCCGCGCGGTGTGCCTTGTCGCCGTACTTGGGGCTGTCCTCGACCTCCATCTTCCCGTCGGTGAGGAGGAACAGGACCCGGGGCCGTACCGGTTCGCCGCTGTCCAGGCCGGTGGTGAGGTCGTGCACGCCCTGCGTGATCGCGCTCGGGAAGTCTGTGCCCGTGCCCTCGCCGTCCTTGCGTTTGCGCAGTGCGTCTACGCAGCCGGCGATCTTCTTGCGCCCGGCCGCGTCCAGCGTCGTCCGGGAGCAGACGGGGTCCACGACGTGCTGGCCGGGGCCCTCGGCAGCCGCGAAACCGAACACCGTGATCCGGGAGGACGCGGACACGTCACCCAGTGCGATACGTGCGGCGGCGGCCTTCTCGACCGCCATGTCCGCGTCCGCGAGGCTGGCCGACTCGTCCACGGCGACCGCGTAGTCGACCGCGGGGAACGCCGGTTCGGTCTCCGCCACCGGTAGGGCGTCCGAGCCGGAGTACCGACCGGTGGGCGCCGACAGGGATATGAGCACCGCGGTGGCGCCCAGCACGGCGAGCGCGGCGCGGCGCGCCCCGCCCTTTCTTGTCTCTCGTACTCCGTTGACTCGTCCCACTCGTCCCACGGCCGTCCCCTGTTTCCCGTTTTCCGGTGTTCCTGGATCGTCGCTACTCGGCGCGTACGGGTTGCGTGGTGCACGCCGATACGTCGTGATAGGTGAAATTTGGCCGGGCCCCGGCTCGTGCCCCGTCCCGCGCCCTCGTCGTGCCTCAGCGCGCGGTCAGGCTCCAGGCCAGGGCCAGTGCCGCCGAGGGGGCGAGCGAGCCGACGCCCCAGCGGATGGCCCGGTACTTGGCGGAGAGGATCGCGCTGACGTCGACGGCCTGGACGAGCAGCCAGGCCGCTGGATCGCGCCCCGCCTCGGCGACGCGGGCGGCGAGCGTCGCGAGGTCGCGGCGCGCGTCCACCAGATCGCCGAAGTACGTCACCTCGTCCAGGCCTTCCCGGACCGTGCCGGTGCGCGGCATGAGCGCCCCGACCAGCGCGGTCACCGAGACCGCCCAGAGCAGTCCGGCGAGGACCAGCGTCACGTCGGCGGGTCCGTGCCAGCCCGGGGCGCCCTGCCAGCCGATGAGGAAGGCGGGCAGCGCGAGCGTCCCCGACAGCAGCACCGCCGCCTTGGAGTCGGCCCGCCCGAGATCCTCCCGAACGGTACTGAGCAGCCTCTCGGCAACCCGCTCACTCACCCGCTCCCCAGAACGGCCGGCCCCGTGCCGACCCCCGTACGACCCGGGCCCGACCGCCCCTGGGGTTCCCCCACCGCAACCGGCCGCCCCGGCCGCCCGGGTCTCCCCGGTCGCCCCGGCTCCGCCGGTGCTGCCGGCCGTCCCGGTTGCCCGGGTTTCCCCGGTCCCGCCGGTGCTGCCGGCCCCGCCGACGGCTCCGGTTGCCCGGGCGTCCCAGGTGGCCCCGGTTCCGCCGGTGCTGCCGGTCGTCCCGGTTGCCCGGGTTTCCCCGGTCCCCCCGGCCCCGCCGGTCCTGCCAGGGGATCGGGGCGCCCCGATCCCCCCGGTCCCGCCGGTGGCCCCCGGCGTCCGGGTTTCCCCGGTTCCGCCGGTTGTCCCGGTCCTGCCGGAGGCTCCGGTTGCGCCGCTCGCGTCGGCCCTGTCGGCTCCGTCCTGAGCCCGGGTTCCGCCGGTTTCGGGCTGCGTGCCAGCGCTGCCGGGCCCGTTCTGGGCGCCGGTTTCGCGCTGCGTGCCGGTGCTGTCGGGCCCGTTCTGGGCGCCGGTCGTGTCGGTTCCCCCGTCCCCGGTCATCGGTGTGTCGCCTCCCCGGGGTCGTCGTCGGTTGCCCAGTCCCAGCCGTCGTCGTGGGGGCGTCTGCGGTGTGGGGGTTCCGGGGTGGAGTCCTGGGGGTCTGCCGGGGGGACGTACGGGTCCTGGTGTCGGACGCGGGCGGGTGGGTCGTCGGAGACCCAGTCCGGGGTGAACGGTTGTGCGTCGGACGGTTCCAGCTCCCGGGTGGGGCGGCGGGCCGGCGTGGTGCCGATGGAGCCGGTGACCCCGCCCAGGCGGCCCCGGTTGAGGAGGTTGAGGGCCTGGGTCTCCACGTCGTTGGACTGGATCTGACCGCTCTCCACCATGTCGAACAGCCGGTCGACGCGCTCCTTCTCGTCCTGCCGGCCCTCCTGGCGGATCTTCTCCAGGAAGTCCTTGGCCTCGGCCGGCTCGGCGGCCAGCATGTAGCTGAGCTGCTCCAGCTCCCCGCCCTGCAGCATGGCCCTGAACCGCCCCTGGTGCACCTTGGTCACCTCGGCCGAGGCATGCGCGTCCCGGATGCCGTTCATGTGCTCGATCGCCCGGTCGTCGACGCGCAGTCGGACGTACAGCCGTACGTTCAGGCCGAGTTCGGCGCCCAGCGTGCTCCAGCGTCCGCCCGCGCACTCGCGGGTGATGGCCCGGTTGGCCTGCTCCGCCTCGTGCACCCGGTACGTCGAGGTGACCTCGTGCAGCCGTTCCAGGATCGGCGCGGTGAGCCGCTTCGCGATGTCCGTCACGACCTGCACGGCCGCCAGATGCGGATCGTCCACCGTCCAGTGGATGTCCACCTCGGCCTTGAAGAAACTCGTGCCGCCCGCCGCCGGCAACTCCATCTCCAGCGGCGTCTGATAGGTGCCGAGAGCGATCTCGCACACCGTGTGCGGCCGGGCCAGCGCCCGCTTGTCGACATGCCGGGTACCGGTCACGGTGACGACGCTGTGGCCGCCGTTCCGATAGAACAGCACCAGCGCCTTCTGGGCGCTGACCTGCGGTTGGACCCCGTTCGGCGCGTACTCCGTCAGGAACGGACCCGCCGGCCCGGCGGCGTCCCGCGCCTCGTCGTTGTCAGCCATGACTTCTCTCCTCCTGGCCGCTCCGCGACGTCCGCTGGTTGACGGCGAGCCACCACAGGGAGCGCGCACGGGCGTCGGGGAACGGGTCGTCCGGGTCGTTCATCATTCGGCGCAGCAGCCAGTCCAGCCGCCGCCGGTCGGTCTCCTCGGCGGCCAGCGCCGGCAGCAGCGCCGCCAGCCCCGGCCGCGTCCACTCGGTGCCGTCCTTGCGTACGGCGGTGCGCAGCATCCTCTCCAGCGCGTCCATGGCCACGTCCTTCGAGCGGGCCGTGTTCAGCGCGGTCCACAGCAGGTCGGCGATGGGCATGGCCAGTTCGGGCCGGGTGTCGGCCAGGGCGAGCGCCAGGGGCCAGTCGCCGCGCTCACCGAGCGAGGACGCCGGCTCGTCGATGAGCAGCTTGTCGACCCGGGTCTCGGCCAGCCAGATCGCCGCCGCGAGCCCGAGCGTCTGGTGCGGCTCGCGCTTGTGCTGGGTCCAGTCGGCCATCCGCCGCAGCACCTGCGGCGCCTGCGCGCGGTCCGGCAGCGCCAGCAGCCGTACGACGTTGAACGCGGCGGCGGCCAGCAGCGACTGGTCCCCGCCGTCGCGGACCCCGATCCGGCCCAGGGCGTCCAGGGCGTCGCCCGTGTTGTCCGCGCAGTTGCCGTAGCCCAGCGCGGCGGCCGCCGTCGAGCGCAGGGTCCAGGTCGGGGACCGGCTCCAGTCCTCGACCAGTTTCCGTACGGCCTTGCGGTGCGAGGCGTGACCGGCCGCCTGGTCCATCATCGTGGCCGCGAACAGCCTGCGGTGGGCGGTGCCCTCGGCGAGCGGCCGGACCAGCTCGGCGAACCCGTGGTCGAAGTCCCGTACGCACAGCTCCCCGGCGGCGACCGCCGCGCGCACCCACACCTGGGGGCGCTGATCGTCGGCCAGCATGCGCAGCCACCGTACGACCGGCGCGCGCACCGGGAAGTGCCGCTCCCACACCTCGGCCAGCACCGCCGAGGGCAGGGCACCGCCCCGGTACCAGATCAGCCGGGCCGGCGCTCCGGCCCCGGCCACCTCGACCTCGCCGACGACGCTCTCGGCGCGGGAGAGGGCCAGGTCGGCCTCCGGGTCGTCGCAGAACAGGGGGCGGGCCGGGGCGTTGTCCGGGTCGCACTGAACGGACAGTTCCCAGGTCAGCAGGTGTGCGGCGGAGGACACCGCGCTGTGCGAGGCCCCGCCGAGAACGGCCAGCGCGATCCGGAACGCCACCGGGTGGAACAGCGCGGCGGTGTTCGTCCGTTCGACGCCCCCCTCCCCGTCCCGCGCACTCTTGCGGGGCGGTGCGGCGAGCGCGCGGTCCACGCCGGCGAACCACTCGTGGGCCTGGTCGGCGGCGAGACTGCGGCAGCCGGTGAGCAGTTGCCGCTGCGACAGGTCGCCGAGCAGCCGGCCGGCCAGCAGGGAGGCGAGCAGTTCGGCCTCGGCGGGCCGCAGATCCTTCAGCCCGACCGCCTCCACGACGTCCTCGCGCCGCGCCAACTCCTCACCACGGACGAGCAGTTCCTCGACGGAGTCCTGCTCTTCCCCCCGTTCCTCCACTCGCTCCTCGAGCCGTTCCCGCAGCCGGGTCATGAGGAGTTCCTGGGTGGGCGCGGGCGGGCAGAGCATGCCGTAGCGCCCGGCGAGCAGCGGGCCGGCCGCCGAGCCGACGGTGACGACGAGCACCGCGAACGAATCGCACCGGGCGAGGGCGGTGGCCAGTTCGTCGAGGTCCATCTCCTCCGGCACCAGCGCGCCGGGCCGGGTGAGGGACAGCTCCAGCAGGTACCCGGTACCGCGCGGGAACTCGTCGCCGGCGCCCAACTGGTCCACGAACTGCCGTATTCCGCCGTCCGGTTGGACCCGGCGCACCGGCGAACCGGCGGGGTCGCCGTCGGTGTCGCGGGGCGCGTCGGCGGTGACCTCGTCGAGCAGGGAGAGCGCCGTACTCGTCCGGCCGGTGCCGGGGGCGGCGCCGAGCACCAGCAGCCGGCGGGAGCGCAGCGCCTTGCGCAGCCGTACGTATCCGTCGGGGACCACCTGGACGCGGCGCAGCCTGCGCAGTTCCTCGGCGGGGACGGGCCCGCTGCGCAGACGCGGTCGGGCGTCCGCGCCGAGGATGATGTCGCCGAAGTGGGCGCTGCTGATGATCGAGCGGTCGACGCTGGTCAGATCCCGTCCGGACTCGAACAGCATCCGGGTGGCGCGGCGCGTACGGGAGGCGGCGGCGAGGTCGGTGGGGCCGTCCTCGCCCTGCTCCTCGGCGAAGGGGGCGCGGGTGAACTCCTTGAACCGCTCGGCGGCAAGAGCCCGCTCGTTCTCCTTCTCCCTCTCCTTTTCCTTCTCTTTCTCCTTGTCCTTGTCCTCCTGCTTGCCTTCCTCCGCGCCCTTCTCCTCGGCGCCCTCCCGGTCGTTCGGCTTGCCCCCCTCGGGCCGGTCCCGTTCGGGGGTGCTGTCGGGGGTCTCGGGGGCGTCGTCCGACTGCTGGTCGTCGCTCATGCGCCGCCGCCCTTCCGGCCGATGTGCACGGACCGCTGGTAGGTGTTGTCGCGGTGCACCGAGATGTCGCCCTGGGCGGAGAAACTCGTACGGGAGTCGTCGGCGGGGAGGTCGGCGGGCGCCTGTGCACGGGGGGCGGGAGCGTCGGTCGTCGGCACCGCTGCGGCGACCGGGCTCGCGGGGGCGGGCCGGCCGGGCAGGTGGAACCAGGCGGTGGTCTCGCCCTCCTTGAGGGTCGGCCGGCCCAAGACATAGCGCTCGGGCTCGATGAACTTGCCGCCGCCGCGCACCACGTCCTCGTACAGGGAGCCCGAGACCACCAGGACGAGGTCGGCGCCCTCGGCGTCGAGCAGCTGCCGGGCCATCGCGGAGTCGGCGAGCCGGCAGGCCAGGTCGACGGCACGCCCGCTGATCCCGCGCGCGTCGTGCCGTACGGGTCCGACGTGCATCCCGATACGGAGCCCCAGCGGCACCCGCAGCGAACGGTTCTCGTCACGCAGGTTCTCGTGCAGCTCGACCATCCACAGCCCGAGCAGCCGGGTCACCGGAACGCGCGCGGACACCGACAGCAGGACACCGTCCCCGCGGTCCTCCATGTGTACGGCGTCCCGCGCCACCTTGGCGTGCGTGAACGCCGTCTCGACGACCCGGTAGATACGTCCGCGCATCCGGGGCTTGTCGATGTCGTCGTACTCCCCGGAACGCCGGGCGTCGACGCTGATCACCAGCTCGTAGTGCGCCTCGGTGAGATCCATGGCGTCGCGGTCCACCCCGTGCCCCCTTGTTCTGGTGCGTTCGATCGTCGTGCGGTGTCGTTCGGTGTCTTTCGAGCGTCGTTCGGTTCACGTTCGGTTCTTGCGGTCGTCTCCTCAGGGTCGGCCTCGGGAGGGAGGCCGTCTGTAGCCGTTTACACATGACGGGCCGGAGGTTCTACGTCTGTTGTCCCTCCGCGTCCGTATGGCCGTCGGCGAGGAGGGCGAGCAGGTCGGGGTCGAGGATCTCCACGACGCGGTTGCCGGTCCGCACGATCCGCTGGGTGCGCAGCAGCCGCAGGCTCTTGGCGACGGCCTCCCGGGTCGCTCCTATGCTGGCGGCGAGTTCGTCCTGGGCCAGCTGCACGACCGACGAACTGGAGGAGGCGGTACGGGCGTACGGGCCACGGGGTGCGCCGCCCGACCCGGACAGCTCGGTGAGCCGGCCGGCCAGACGCTGCAGCACGGTGAGGGAGGCGAGCGCGGACCGCTCCTGGTCGGCGCTGCGAAGACGGAAGGTGAGCTGCCGGATCACCAGCCCGCTCACCCTGGGATGCTCGGCGAGGAACCTGCGGAACGCGTCCCCCGAGATGACCTGGGCCTGCGTCGGCCCCAGCGCCCGTACGGTGGCGCTGCGCGGATGGGGGTCCAACGCGGCCATCTCGCCGAGGAGTTCACCGGGTCCGCGCAGCCCGAGTATCAGCCGGGTGGCTCCCCGGTCGGTCGCGACGGAGACGGTCACCCAGCCCTTGACGACGATCAGGACATGGCTGGTCCTGTCGCCCTCGGTGAGGAGATGGGCGTCGGCGGCGAAGTGCCGGGGGTTGCCGAGGGCCATGACGCCCTCGCGCTCCTGCGCGGTCAGTGCCTGCGCGAACGCCAGCTCGTTGCCTAGCAGTCCCATGGCACGCCCCCCGCCGCGTTCCGGACCCCTGGTCTTGCGATGGCGTTGATGGTGACAGAGCGAAGCTTTGGGCTGAACGGTTTACGCCATATCAGGTGTACCGCCCGGTAATTTCATGTATGGGCACGTAAGGCGCCCTCCTCCTCCCGCTCCCCCGCCCGCGCCTCCTTTCCAGCGGCCTGCCGCCCCGACCCCCCGAACCAGACAGACCCCACTGGACCCTCAGGTCAGCCCCGTCACTCGAACTACCGTCCGTAACAAGGCAGGGGACGGGCCGGTCGCGAGGCACTTGGCGAAAAATCGGGTTTCCGGGCCGGAAGTCGTGATGAGGGTGTGGTGATGCGGGGTGGCTGCGGGGGTGGCGCGGTGAGGGTCAGCGGTGGGGGTGAGGGCGCGGCCCGTCCCTGCGAAAAGGGACGGCCCGGCAGTCCGTCGTCGCGGACTGCCGGGCCGGGGAGGGTGCGAAGGTCAACGGCGGTTACACGACGGCCTTGTAGCCCTGCCAGCCCGTCGCGATTTTCGTAACGCCGCCGAAGACGCCCCTCCCGTTGCCGTTTGCGCGCCACAGGTTGCCGGCCGTGTCCCGGGACACGAGGTCCGCGCGGCCGTCACCGGTGAAGTCGCCGACGCCGACGACCACGTTGTAGGAGGCACCCCAGTTGGCGGCGATCCTCACGCGCGCCTTGAACGCACCGGTGCCGGTCCCGTCGAGCCGCCACAGCACGTTGGACCTGTCCTGGGCGACGAGATCGCCACGGCCGTCGCCGTTGAGGTCTCCGGCGCCGACGATCTTCTTGTAGCCGGTCCAGCGGGCACCGACCTTCACCCGGGCGGACAGCTTGCCGTTGCTGGTGCCCTTGAAGAGGTAGACGTCCCCGGTCGAGGCCTGGCGGGCGACCAGATCGGGCCGACGGTCGCCGTCTACGTCACCGGGCGAGGTCAGCACGTCGTACTGGTTCCAGCCGGTGGCGCCGAGGGAGGTGTACGGCGTCGAGGGCGTCGCCGCCTTGCCGCAGGCCGGGCGGTACGCACGCAGGGCGCCGCTGCTCAGCCGGACCAGGACGTCGTTGCAGCGGTCGCCGCTCAGATCGCCGTACGGCACGAACTTGGCGGTGGTCGGCCATCCGCCGCCGGTGACCTTCGCACCCAGGGTGCCGGTGCCGGTGCCGCGCTGGACGGTGAGCGTGCCGTTCGAGGAGAGGGTGAGGAGGTCGCCGACGCCGTCGCCGCCCGCGTAGTCGCGTGGGGCCGCGGAGCCGCCCGTCACCTTGGTGGTGCCGGAGAGGGTGAGGGCGGCGCCCTGACCGTCGGCGGGCTTCGCGGTGAGCGTCCAGGTGTAGGTGCCGTTGGTGACGAGCCGCCCCGCGGTGTCCTTGCCGTCCCAGGCCGCCTTGAGCAGCCCCTGCGCGGAGGAACCGGCCAGGGTGCGGACGGTGGCGCCCGACGCCTTGTTCCGGAGGGTGACCTGCCAGCCTGCGGCGGGCTTGGACAACCACCAAGTGCCGGACCAGCTGGCCGAGTTGGAGGTGACGGTCGAGTCGATGGCGGTCAGCGCGGAGGCGGGAACGCCGGTCGGCACGATGTGGACGCGCTGCTCGTCGTCGGCGTAGGCGACGGGGCCGCCGAAGCGGTCTACGGTCCAGCTGGTGCGAGCCCCGGTGTTGTCCCGGCCGAGGTCGGTCCAGTCGGCGAGCTTGCGGCTCGGCAGGTCGACGTAGGACCCGCCGGCCGGCAGTCCGCCGTGCAGGTCGAAGAGAGTCAGGCCGCTGCTCGACGCGGTGCCGGTGACACGCTGGACCAGGTAGCCGTCGCCGAGGAGGACCTGGCCGGACGGGGCGGTGACGGCGCGCCGGGCCGTACGGTCGTAGATGCCCGCGCCCTTGAGGCTCCCGTTGTCCACGCAGGCCCAGTACACCCAGCGGCCCACGGCCTGCAGGTCTGACGGGGTGCAGCCGTTGGTGGTGGTGAAGGACTCCACGGCGGTGCCGGCGGGCAGCCGGGTCGCCGTGACCTTGCCTCCGGTGGCGGCGCCGCTCCACAAGGTGTTGCCCCAGACGGCGGCGCCGACCTTTTCGCGCTTCTGGAGGACCTTCCCGGCGGCCCCGGCGGGGAACTCGCCGATGTACTGGTTCGAGGAGGACGCCCCGTCGACGATCGCGTACCGGCCGGAGAGGTCCGCGAGCTGCGGGGTGTCCTCGCCCGTGTCGAGGGTCGGGCCCCAGTTGGTGGCGCCGTTGGCGTACAGCATGGTCAGGCCCGACTCGGTGGCGTCCTCGCGGCCGTGCAGACCGGTGCCGTCGGCGAACATCGGGATGCAGCGGGGCGTGGCGGGGTTGGTGCAGAAGCCGTCCCGCCCGCTGACCAGCCCGTCGACGGTGGCCCTGGTGACGGTCGGGGCGGTGCCCGGGGCGGGCGTGGTGAGCCAGGAGCTGCGGTAGGCGCCGATGATCGTGCCCGGCTCGTAGAGCGTGCTGTTGTCGGCCCTGGTGAGGATGCCGCCGCCGAGGGAGAGACCGTGGATCTGCGCGGGATACGACTCGACGGCGGTCAGCCGGGTGCGGGTGACGGTGCCGTCGGCGGCCTGGGAGACGCGGTACACGCCCCAGTCGAGGTCACCGCGCTCGACGTACTGTGCGGCGCCCGCCACGAGGACGGAGCCGTCAGGTGCCTGGACGAGCTGATGGGCTGCCGGGTTCATGACCTCGGTCATGTCCGTGTTCGCGTCCGGGTCCGTGGGGTCCTTCGTGAGGGCCCACAGCGGCTGGCCCCGGTACAGGTTGTTGCCCGGCCACACCGGCTCCACGCCGAGCAGGGTGTCGCCGACGACGCCGTACTCGGCCTCGTAGCTGAGGGAAGCCGTGTCGAGGGTGCGGGGCGGCGCGGTCAGGTCGCCGCGGTCGTACACGTCCGTCTTGCCTCGTGAGGAGCGCAGTCGCAGCACCGAGTCGGCGCCGAGCCGGAATCCGGACACTTCCCAGCCCTCGTCGGAGGAGTCCACCCGGTCCGGCAGCGCGCCGAGTTCGCCGGTGGCGAGGTCGACGAGGCCCCAGTGGCCGCGGCTCTCCGAGCTGTCGCCCGTGGCGTAGTGCAGGATGACGGACCGTGCGTCGCCGTCCTCGACGACGAGGTTGCCCGCGCCGTCCGGCAGCCCGGTCACCGGTGTCTCGGTGACTCCGCCGCCGTCCTGGACACGCCACAAGTGGTAGGCGTCCGGGTTTCCGTTGACGCCGCTGGTGCTGGTGAGAACAGTGCTACCGAAGGTGCCCTGGTAGGTGTGGCCCTCGGGAACCGGCACCACGACGGCTCCCCCCGAGGTGCCGTCGCCCTTGAGCAGGGTGACCTGACCGTCCTCCTCCGAGTACAGGGCGACGGTGTCGGAACCGTCCCCGTACCAGCCCGGGTGGAACGAGGCGGCCTCCTTGAAGTAGCCGCTGTCGATGTCGTACTGGAGCGGCAAGGGGAGCCGCTGTTCCAACGCGGTGGTCGCGCCGGTGGCGTATGACGTCCACAGCAGCCGGTCGTCGCCCTCCTGCGTCCAAAGGAAGCCGCTGGCACCGGCGTTGAGGATCTGGGTGGCCTTGGGGACGGCCCGCGCGGCGGCGGGCAGGACGAGTTCTGCGGCCGCGGCGACGGCCGTGGGCGTCGAGGGCGCCGCCGACGCCGGCACGGCGCCCAGCGGGAGGCCGAGGCTCACGGCCACGGCCACGGCGGCGGTGGTGGTACGTACAGGTCTGTGTCGACGTCGGCCGGGTCGGGCCACCGTTCCTCCAGGAAGCAGAGGCATGGTGGGACGGGCGTACGTACGTTCAGCGCCCCGACTTCTCGCTCGGCCCCCCGGCCGTGCCCCCCATGCGCGCGTGTGACCGAGCGTAACACCGTACCCAGGGCTGCCTGTTGGTGCTTTTTCGTGAATCTCTGATCCGACTCTGATGAACCCCCCAGGAAACCCTGTGCCGTCTTCTGATCGCGCGTTGATCCCCTGAATCCGTCCCGCCTGTGGAATGGGCGCAGTCGGTGGAACTCACCCCACCGCATCAGCTCTCCGGAAGGAAAAGGGCAATGGCTTTCACACCTCGCGCTCTCGTCTCCAGGAAGGGTCTGCCCCGTACCGCCGGGGCGGTCGCCGCTCTCGCTGTCGGGGCCACGCTGCTGGCGTCCCCCGCGGCCAACGCCGCCGACAACCCCACCACCAAGGAGCTGCTGAACACCTGCGGTGTCAGCACCAGCCTCTGCGTGTTCCACCCGCAGAGCTTCCAGGAGTACACCGGCCCGAGCCACCACCTCGGTCCGACCGTGTACAACTGCGCGACCAACGCGAACACCCTCACAGTCGGCGGTGAGGAGACGGTCGGATCCTCCGACTCCGTCGGCCTCACGATCACCGCCTCCGCCGGGTTCGCGAAGGTCTTCGAGGTCGGACTGTCGACCAGCTACAACCGCACGTGGGAACGCAGCCACATGGACAAGGTCGAGTTCGGCACGAGCGTGCCCGCCGGCTACAAGGGCTGGGTCGAGCGGGGCACCCCGAAGCGGAAGGCCACCGGCTGGTACGAGATCCAGTACAAGAACCGTCACTGGGGCCACTTCGACTGGTACGTCTACAACTACACCGAGTCGGGCTGGGACGTCGGCAAGTCGAACGGCGGTTACGCGAACTTCAAGGACGCGCCGATGACCCAGCAGGAACGCAACGAGCACTGCCACCGCTGAGCGGCGCGCCCGAGGTAATTCCCCCCTTCAAGTCCCCTCACGCCCCCTCACGCCCCCCACGGGTTTCCCCGAATTCTCCAGCAGAAATGGTGGCAGTTCCATGAATGGAATCAAGCGCAAGGTCACGATGGCCGTTTTGGCCGGGGCCACTGCGGTCGGTGCTCTGGTGATGCCCGCGACATCGGCTTCGGCCGACGGCGGCAAATTCCTTCAGCTGAAGGTCTGCAGCGGGTCGACCGAGACGGTCAAGTTCTTCTTCGTCGGTGAGAACCAGCACGGCGACTGGGTCGGCTCCCGCTTCTGGGAGATCCCGCCGAAGGGCTGCACCACGGCCGAGGGCTACTGGTGGACGGCCGGCCGCTCGGTCGAGTTCCACCACCGCAAGCCCAGCACCGGGTGGCGCTGGGAGCCCCGCGTCGTCTCCTCGAACGGCCAGCACAACGGCGGCACCTACCAGCTCTGGATCGGCTAGAAACGGTACGAACCACAGCAAGGACAGGTAAAAGGGGTCCGCCGGCCGCGCATCGCACGCGGCCGGCGGACCCCTTTTTGTTTCGTTCGCTCACATGCCCATCGGGTCCGCGTGCACGATGTACCCCGCGCCGCGCACCGTACGGATCAGCGACTGGCCCGAGTCGCCCAGCTTGCGCCGCAGGTAGTAGACGTACGTCTCGACGACGCCCGACTCGCCCTGGAAGCCGTAGTTCCAGACCGTGTCCAGAATGTGGGCCTTCGAGATGACCTGCCCGGCGTTCTCCAGCAGCAGTTTCAGCAGCGCGAACTCGGTCGCCGACAGCTGTACGGCGGTGCCGTGCCGCCACACCTCGTGGGTGCCCTCGTCCAGCTCGACCCCGGCCGCGCGCAGTCGGCGCGACGACGCGGGCGCCGGCCGGACCGCACCCCGGGCGCGTCGGACCAGGGCCCGGATGCGGGCGCTGACCTCGGTGAGGTCGAAGGGCTTGGTGACGTAGTCGTCGCCGCCGACGGCCAGGGCGTGGCACTTGTCCTCGACGGCCGTACGGGCGCTGAGGAAGATCACCGGCGTGTCGATCCCGGCGGCGCGGAGCCGTCCGCAGACCTCGGTGCCGTCCAGGTCGGGAACGACCAGGTCGAGCAGTACCGCGTCGGGCTGCCGCTGACGTACCTCGTGGATCACCTCGGTGCCCATGGGCACCAGGTGTGCGTCGAAACCGAGGAAGCGCAGCGCCATGGCCAGCATGTCGGAGGTGCTGGACGCGTCCTCGACCACAAGGACGGAAGGGTGCTCGGGGACCGAAAAGTCTGGGTTCATTCCGGAACGCTTTCTGTGGGGCGGTCGTTCGCGAGGTCTTCAAGCGGTTCGTTTTTGAAGGCCTGCACCCAGGCTGACCAGCGGATCGTTGTCCAACGAGTCCCGCCGATCACTTTGGACAACCTCTTCCGGCCTCTCCCGGCGTTGACAAGCGTCCTCGCGTCCCTTCATCATCATTCCACTAATCAAGTAGTGGAATGGTGGTGGTGATCGTGGAGTACCGCATCGACAGGCGGAGCGGGGTCCCCGCCTTCCAGCAGATCGTGCAGCAGACCAAACAGGCCCTGCGGCTGGGCGTCCTGGTGCCGGGGGACCGGCTGCCCACCGCCAAGGAGGTCGCCGAGACCAGCACGGTCAACCCGAACACCACCCTCAAGGCGTACCGCGAGCTGGAGCGCGAGGGCCTGGTCGAACCACGACCCGGCCAGGGCACCTTCGTACGCCGCACGCTGGGCCGCCCCGAGACGGGCACCGACTCACCGCTGTACGGGGAGCTGGTGGCGTGGATGTCCAAGGCGGCCGGGGCCGGCCTGGAGCAGGAGGACGTGGCCGCGCTGGTCACGTCGGCGATGGAGAAGCAGTACGCGGCCGGGAACACGGCGGCCACGCGGTCCACGGGGGCCACGACAACTAGGAGCACAGGTGAGTGACGGTATGTACGCGGGGGAGCCGGCGCTTGAGGCGTACGGACTGGGGATGCGCTACCGGCGGGGCTGGGCGCTGCGGGACTGCTCCTTCCGGCTCCCGGCGGGACGGATCTGCGGGCTCGTCGGACCCAACGGCGCGGGCAAGACCACGCTGCTGAGCATCGCCGCCCATGTCCTGGAGCCGACGCAGGGCTCGATCAGCCTGTTCGGCGAGGCGCCGGGCTCGGCCGAGTCTGGCCGGCGCACCGCGTTCCTCGCCCAGGAGAAGCCCCTGTTCCGCCGCTTCACCGTGGCGGAGACCCTGCGGCTGGGCCGGGAGCTGAACCCCGGCTGGGACCAGCGCGCCGCCGAGGACATCGTCCGCGCCGGCAACGTGCCGTTCGACGCGAAGATCAGCACCCTCTCCGGCGGTCAGCGCACCCGCGTCTCCATCGCCCTCGCCTTCGGCAAGCGGCCCGACCTGCTGCTGCTCGACGAGCCGATGTCGGACCTGGACCCGGTCGTACGGCACGAGATCATGGGCGTCCTCCTCGCCGAGGCCGCCGAACACGGCACCACCGTGCTGATGTCCACCCATGTCCTCGCCGAGCTCGAGAACGTGTGCGACTACCTCGTCGTCGTCTCCGGCGGCGGAGTGCGCCTCGCCGGTGACGTGGACGAGCTGATGTCCGTGCACACCGTGGTCACCGGGGCCAAGGAGGGCGAGGGCATGCCCGCCGCCCTCGGCCACCACACCCTCGTCGAGTCCCGGACCAGCGGACGGCAGTTCACCGCGCTCATCCGCCCCGAGGGCCCGGTCACCGGCCCCTGGGAGACGGACGCGCCGAACATGGAGGAACTCCTGCTCGCCTATCTCCGCTCACCCGACGCACCACCGCTGATCACCCCGACCGCGCAGGTCCACGGCGAGGGTCTCGGCACCGGGGCGGTGGCGGCATGAGCACCTACACGAGTTCCTCGAACGCGACCGGCGGCACGGCCGGCAGCAAGACCGGCGGCACGGCCGGCAGCACGGCCGGCACCTCGAACGGCACCAAGACCGACGGCAAGAACGGGACCATGAACGCGACCATGAACGCGACCAGCATGGACGCCACCACCCGGCGCCCCCGCCTCAGCGGGATGACCTGGCTGGTCTGGCGCCAGCACCGGGCCGCGTTCTGGACCATCCTCGCCGCCGCCGCGCTCTCGATCGCCTGGATGGTCTACCAGCGCGGTCAGATGACGGACTATCTCGACGGCCACGGCTATCCCGCCAAGCCCCTCAGTGACGGGTTCCAGCAGTACATCGACGCGTTCAGCTCTGTCGCCATGGGTCTCGGATCGATACCCATCCTGCTCGGCGTCTTCCTCGGCGCGCCGCTGCTCGCGGGCGACCTGGAGAGCGGTACGGCCAAGCTGGTCGCGGCCCAGTCCGTGAGCCGGACCCGTTGGCTCGCCACGAAGCTGGGGCTGACCGGGCTGGTCGTCGTGGTGATCACGGTCGCGCTGTCGGCGGTGTTCAACTGGTGGTGGAGCCCCGTCAAGGGCGAGCCCACGGTCATGGACTGGACGTCCACCGAGGGCTTCAACAACACGGGCCCGGTGCCCGTCGCCCTCACCCTTCTCTCCGTGTTCGGCGGGGTGGCGATCGGTGTGGTGCTGCGCCGCACGCTGATGGCCATGGTGGTGACCTTCGGTTTCGTCGTCATCGTTGAGCTCGTCTGGAACGAGTTCGTGCTGTCGCTCGGCAATGTCATCACGCTCACGACGAACAAGGGCGTCATGGCGGAGAACTCGTACCCGTCGCTGCCCGGCAACGCGTACGAGCTCGACTCGTCGTACATCACCAGCACCGGTGACCTTCTCGGCTGGAGCACGTGTTCGGATCAGGCGTCGGATCAGGCGCGGGAGCTGTGCCTGAAGAAGGCGGATGTCGTGGGGTGGTCGGTGGATTATCTGCCGATGTCGCAGATGAACGGGATGCAGTGGTTCGGGGCGTCCATTCTGTTCGCCCTGACGGCCGGTGTGGTGGCGTTCCTTTTCTTCTGGGGTCGTAAGCGGCTTGTTTGAGTAGTTGTTGGTTCGGCTGCGGGGCGGTGGGGGCTGGTCGCGCCCACGCGGCGGAGCCGCACATCGATACAGCCCCGCGCCCCTTCATTCCGAGAAAGGCATGTCTTGAATCACCCGAGAAGACGAGCAGGCGAGGCTACGGCTCTCGCCCTTCTCACCGCCGGCGCTCTCACCGCCGCCCTGCTCGGTGCCCCGGGGTCCCAGGCCGCGCCGACCGACAGCGGTACGGCCGGCGGCGGTGCCGGCAAGGCCAGGACCGTCACCCTCGTCACCGGGGACCGGGTCACCCTGGACGCCGCCGGGCAGGTCACCGGAGTGCGGGCCGCCAAGGGCCGGGAGGGCGTCACCTTCCGAATAGCGCGGAACGCCGACCGCACCTACGTCGTGCCCCGCGACGCCGAGCGCCTCCTCGCGAACGGCACCGCCGACCGACGGCTGTTCGACGTGACGCAGCTGCTCGAGTGGGGGTACGACGACGCATCCCGCCCCGACCTGCCGCTGATCGTGACGTACGCCAAGGGCCGTGCCCTCGCGCCGAGTTCGCTCTCCGCCACCGGTGCCCGGGTGAGCCGGGACCTCCCCAGCGTCAACGGGGACGCGCTGAAGGCCCGTAAGTCGGAGGGCACCGAGCTGTGGGAGACGCTTACCGGCAGCGGAGGGTCGGCGGGGGCGAGGTCGGCCGCCGCGGACCGGGTCGAGAAGATCTGGCTGGACGGGAAGGTCGAGGCGGCCCTCGACAGGAGTGCCGCGCAGATCGGCGCCCCGCAGGCCTGGGCGGCCGGATATGACGGCAAGGGCGTCAAGGTCGCCGTGCTGGACACCGGGGTCGATGGCACGCACCCGGATCTGAGGGGCCGCATCGACGCGGCGAAGAACTTCTCCGAGGCGGCGGACACCGTCGACCGGGTGGGTCACGGTACGCATGTGGCGTCGACGGTCGCGGGGTCCGGCGCGCACTCCGGGGGCGCGTACAGGGGGGTCGCGCCGGGCGCCCGGCTGATCAGCGGCAAGGTGCTCGACGACGGCGGCTCCGGCGAGGAGTCCGGCATCATCGCCGGTGCGCAGTGGGCCGTCGACCAGGGCGCCAAGGTCATCAACCTGAGCCTGGGCGGCCCCGACAGCCCCGGTGACGATCCCGTCGAACAGGCGGTGAACGAGCTGTCCGCCTCCTCGGGCGCCCTCTTCGTGGTCGCGGCCGGCAACGACGGCCCCGCCGCCGGCACCGTCGGATCGCCGGGAAGTGCCGCCGCCGCGCTCACCGTGGGCGCGGTGGACCGTACCGACGCGATGGCCGAGTTCTCCAGCCGGGGCCCGACAGCGGACGGTTCCCTCAAGCCGGACCTCACCGCACCCGGCGTCGACATCGTCGCCGCGAAGGCCGCCGAGGGCACGGAGGGCGACCCGGCCGCCGACGGCTACGTCTCCATGAGCGGTACGTCGATGGCGACCCCGCATGTCGCGGGCGCCGCCGCGATCCTCGCCCAGCGCCATCCCGACTGGACGGGCGAGCGCATCAAGGCCGCGCTCACCGCCTCCGCCAAGCCCACCGCCGGAGTCTCGGCGTTCGCACAGGGCACGGGCCGTACGGACATCGTCCGCGCCCTCGACCAGCGGCTCACCACCACCCCGGCCACAATCGGCTTCCCCACCCAGCAGTGGCCGCACACCGACGATCAGCCGGCCACCAGGACTGTCACCTACCGCAATGACGGTGACCGCCCCCTCACCCTCGACCTGACCACCGAGGCCTACGGCGAGGACGGCAAGCCCGCCGCCGAGGGCATGTTCGAGGTCTCGCCGAAGCAGCTCACCGTCCCGGCGGGCGGCACGGCGACCGCCCAGATCACCGGCGACAGCAGCGCGGGCACGGCCGACGGTTCGTTCGGCGGCGCGCTCGTCGCGACGGACGGGGCCGGCACCACCGTACGGACCGGCATCGGCGTACACCGCGAGGTCGAGTCGTACGACCTGACGGTCAAGCACCTCGACCTCAGCGGCAAGCCCGCCACTCGTTCCGAGACGGGTGTGCAGGGCCTGGACAACAACATCTGGCAGGACTACTCCGACGACACGGACGGCGAGTTCACCGTCCGGCTGCCCAGGGGCCGTTACAGCCTCGAAGGCCGGATCGACACGGGCGGAGACCCCGACGCCGGGGAACTGGCCCTCCTCCTCAACCCGAAGTTCTCGCTCACCCGTGACACCACCCTCGTCATGGACGCCCGCGAGGCCAAGCCGGTCCGGATCACCGTGCCGGACAGCGCTGCCCGGCACACCGACGCCACACTCAACTTCGGCATCGACATCGGTACCACCCGCAGCGTCGCCACGTACGAGATGGGCACCTTCCGTGACCTGCGCGTCGGCCAGTTGGGCGGCCGGGTCCCGGCGAGTGAGGCGTTCGCGCAGTACAACGGCACCTGGACGCACGGCACCACGCACTACCGGCCGGTCTGGAACCGTACCGGCGATCTGTCCGGCCCCACCGCGAACCTGAAGCGCGCCCAGTTCGCCAAGGTCACGATCGCCGCCGGTACGCCCGTCAAGGGCAAGACGGCGTCGCTCGTCGCCGCGCCGATCGCTCCGGGCGACGGCTTCTGGCTCGACTTCACCCCTGACACACGCACCCTGCCGGGAACCTTCACCGACTACGTCCTGCCGGGTGTGAGGTGGCGGTACTCGATCTCGCAGTACGGCGGCAAGGACGCGGACGGCGAACCGGTGTGGGACGCCTCGCAGTGGACCGCCGAGCCCCGCGCGTACAGCGCGAACAAGCAGTACACGGAGCGCTTCAACACCGGCGTCTTCGGCCCGCATCTCACGGGCCCCCTGACGAACGGCAGGGACCGTCCCGGCGCGGTCCGTTTCGGCGACACCTTCCTCGCCTACCTCCCCCTGTTCTCCGACGGCGCCGGCCATGTGGGCGACTCCCGCTACAGCAAGGCCAGGAGCACCCTGTACGCGGGTGGCGAGAAGGTGTTCGCCGAGAACACGGACCTGGACGGCGTCTCGTACGAACTCCCCGCCGACAGGCGGACGTTCCGCCTCACCACGGACGTCTCCCGCCCCACCACGCTGTCCCCGGTCTCCAACCGGATCACCGCCGAGTGGACCTTCACCTCCGGGCACGTCACCGGTGTCGGCCAGCGACTGCCGCTGTCGGTCGTCCGCTTCACGCCCCGGCTGACCGCGGCGAGCACGGCCAAGGCGGGTACGCGTTTCTCGGTGCCGTTCACGGTCGAGGGCGCCGCCACCGCGCGCACCGTCCGCAAGCCGGCCTTCTCCGTCTCGTACGACGACGGCCGGACCTGGCACCCGGCGAAGGCGGTCGGCGGCAAGCGCCTCGACCTGCGCCACCCCGGCAGGGCGGGCTACGTCTCCCTGCGCGTCACCCTCACGGACGCGTCCGGCAACACCCTGAAGCAGACCATCCACCGGGCCTACCGCACCACGTAGAACCACAGGAGCACAGAGACAAAGGTGGGGCCCGCCGTGACCGGCGGGCCCCACCTTTGTCTACTTTTCTTACGGCTCGACGGTCAGGATCGTCGAGCCGGCCGTGTCGGTGCCGTCGCCGTATTCGACGAGGCCGACGTAGGCGGTGCCGGGCGTGAGGCCGTGCCAGGAGACGGTGGCCCTGACGATGTCGCCCTGGGTCACCTTCCGCTTGGCCGGGGTGGCCGTGGCCTGGCGGTCGGGCTTGGTGTTCGGGCCGATCAGCCAGGTGTGCAGGGTGTACGGCTGGCCGGTGACGCCCTCGGGCAGGGCGAACTGGTTGACGTACACCGTGTAGGTGCCGGGGCCGAGGTCGGCCTGCTCGTCGTTGCCGTCGTCGGGGTTCGAGAGCAGGTTGCGGTCCTTGTCGTACACCCACAGGTCGACGTCACTGCCGGGCAGGAAGTCGGCGGAGCGGAGTGCGACGCGGGCGAGGGCGGTGCCCTCGGGGACGGTGATCTCCGTCTTGATGCTCGCGGGCGTCAACTGTGCGGGCGGCGGGCCGAAGTCGGGGGCCGTGCCGGTCAGGGTGCCCGTCTTCGTGGTGCCCGCGTAGAGGCCGTTCACCTTGGTGGTGAAGGTGCCCTTCCAGCCGGCCTGCGGCGAGAGGACGACCGAGCCGGTCGCGTTCTCGCCGGTGACCGTGGGCGGTGCGGTGAGCTGCTTGGCGCGCAGGGCGACGGCGCTGCGGACCCGGTGGCCGTCCTTGTCGCTGAGGGTGACCGAGCCGTAGACCCAGTCGCCGTACGCGGCGTCGGTGCGGGTGAAGGTCACCTTGTACGTCGCCGATCCGCCCGCCGGGACGACCAGCCGCTTCGGCGTGACCTCGGCCTTGTAGCCGTGCGGGGTCTGGAGCTTGGCGGTGTAGACGCCGGTGGTGGCGGTGACGTTGGTGACCGTGCGGGTCACCGTCTGCCTGCCGGTCAGGTCGCCGACCGAGATGTTCGGGGTGTTGAGGTCGCTCGGGTCGATCTTCCGGGCGGTGGCGCAGACGTCGCTGCCGTCGGCGGTCACCGGCTGGTCGCCGAGGGCGCACATGTACGACGTCCAGTCGGCGGAGTTGGAGTCGTAGACCAGGCCGGGGTTGTCGGCGGTGTTCGGTACGACGTGTCCGGAGCCGTAGTCGAGCGGGGTCGCCGGACCGTCGGAGCCGGCGCGCCGGATGGCCTCACCAGCGTCGTCCTTGGTGGTCGCGGTGGTCATCAGGGCCGACTTGATCTCCATGGGGGACCAGTCGGGGTGCGACTGCCGCAGCAGCAGGGCGAGTCCTGCCACATGCGGGGAGGACATGGACGTACCGGACATGAGGCCCTGTTCGCCCTTGAACGCGCCCTCTCCGCCGCCCGGGGTGGTACCGGCGACGATGTTCAGGCCGGGCGCCGTGATGTCGGGCTTGAGCTGGTCGCCGCCGCTGGTGAGGTCGGGGCCGCCGGAGGAGAACCCGGTGACCTCGGGGGCCTCCTGGTGCACGCCCTTCGCCGCGCCGAGGTCGGCGGTGACGCCGGACGCGCTGTCGGCGTACGCCTTGACGGCCAGGCCGCTCGCGTTGTCCAGGTGGACGGTCGGCACGGAGTGGCCGTCGGCGTCGGTCTCGTCGGTCGTGTTGGCGTTGTACAGCACCATTCCGGCGCCGCCAGCCGCCTTGACCTGGGCACTCTTGTCGACGCGGGCGTTGTCGCCGCGCTTGCACAGCACGATCGCGCCCTTGACCTCGGCCGGGTCGAGGCTGTCCGGCTTGCAGAGTTCGGCGTCGGCGGGGTCGGCGCCCGCCAGGGCGGCCTTCGCCGCGTCGACGAGCGGCGCCGAGGGGACGGCCGAGCCGCTGGTGCCGGTGCCGGTGTAGGACGTGCCGTCGCCGAGGGTGATGGTGGCGCGGTAGTCGAGGTCGTGGCTGGAGGCGGCCGTGGTGGTCACCCACGGGACGTTGTTGGAGACGGTGCCGGGCCCGGAGTTGCCGGCCGAGGTCGAGACGAAGACGCCCGCCTTGGCGGCGTTGAACATCGCCGTGTACTCGGGGATGTTGGTGCGTTCGCCGTTGCCGCCGCCGATGGAGTAGTTGATGACGTCGACGCCGTCGGCCACGGCCTTGTCGTAGGCGGCGACGATGTCCACCGACCAGCAGCCGTCGTGCCAGCACGCCTTGTACGCCGCGATACGGGCGGCCGGGGCGAGCCCGGATATCCGGCCGGAGATACCGGTGTCGGGCACGGAGGCGGGAACGTCGATGTTGCCGGCGGCGGTGGTCGCGGTGTGGGTGCCGTGGGCGTCGGAGTCCCTCGGGGACGCCCAGTCGCTGTCGATGGGGTCGGCCAGGCCCTTGTTGAAGTACTGGGCGCCGATCACCTTGTTGTTGCAGGTGACCTGGTGCGCCTGGTCGGCGCCGGGGTCACAGCTGCCCTTCCACTTCTTCTTGATGGCGTCGGCGTCGGGCAGCGGCTCCGGGAGGGCGGCCAGGGAGGGGTTGTCGGGGTCGATCCCGGTGTCGATGACACCGATGATGAGACCCCGGCCCGCGTTCGCCGGTCCGCCGGGCACCTTGGAGTAGAGCCCGCCGGGGTCCTTCAGGCCGAGGAACTTGGCGGTGTCCGGGACGGGAAGGGTGCCGGTGGCGGAGGTACCGGAGGATGCCGTGGTCGTACCGGTCGTACCGGTCGTGGCGGCCGAGTCGGTGGTGCCCGTGGCGTCCGTGGGGTCCGTGGTGTCCGTCGTGGCGTCCACCTGGCGCGCCTCGTTGCGGGCCAGCGAGACGACGCCCGGGGTGCGGGCCAGCGCGTTCGCCTGACGAGCCGTCAACTTCGCGGCGAACCCGTTGAGTACGTAGTGGTAGTTGTACAGCGGCTTGACGCCCGGCACCTCGTCCAGCACCTTCTCGCGTTCCCGCTTCAGGTGGTCGACGTAGTCGCGTACGGCGTCGGTCCGCGTGTTCAGCCTCTTGCCGGGCGCGGGCGCGGTCTTCGCGTAGGTGGCGACGGGCGCGTCGGCCATCTGCACGAGATACGTGCCGGCGCTGAACGTCCGCGTCTGCCCGGTGCTTTCGACTGGTGAGGCCTGCGCGGCCTGCGCGGCCTGCGCGAGTGGGCTGTAGGTGAGGAGCATTCCTCCGGCGAGTGCCGGGGCGAGCAAAGAGGTTGCTCGGCGGCCGACGGTACGGCGTCGGCCGGGGTGGTGCTGGGACAAGGTGGTGCCTTTCCCGAACGGAGTGGTCAGGTCCCCGAGATCAAGGTCATCCTGTGCCCCTGGCGGCGCTGTGAGAAAGCTGGAATGTTTGAAACCTCAGTAACTACACAGGTTCTTCACGGAGTTCGCCGACTACTTTCCGGTAGCGACTGTCGGTGACTGTTCGGGACTGTCGTGTCCGCCGCATTCCGTCGCGGAAAAACCTGCTGGTAACTTTCCCTTGACAAAGTTGAGTTACGTTCAAAACCGCAGGTTACACGTTCAACTAGCATGCGGGCGGCGGGAGTTGGTGTCGCTGTGGATGTCATGCAATGCCCCGATAATGACCCGGTGGCGTATGGCGGATTCGCGTCACCATTGCCACCGAAGTGCCTTAACTCTCAACAACTCGCAGTCGCTTGAGCAAAGCTGTGGGCATGAGACCAACAATCCGGACCGCCGTCGCGGCGGCCGGTCTGCTGACCGTGCTCGCCGCCGCCGGCCCCGTACCCCTCGCCTACGCCACGGGCAGCTCGACCGGCACCGTCCTGAAGGTCACGGACCCGGCCGCCGGTACGTACGAGGTCGAGGTGCGGGTTCTTACCGGATTCATGACGGCTGAGGGCCTCGGAGCCGACGGTTGTGACAGCGAGCGAGGTTATTGTTCGACCGGCTAGTTGACCTTGGTCTGTTGCGCCGTCGTCTGCTGCGCCGTCGTCTGTTTCACCGTTGTCTGCTCACCGCTCCAGGAGCTCCATGCGCCACCGCCCCCAGCAGGTCTCGCTCTCCCTCACGACGGCGATATCGGTCCTCGCGGGGCTGGCCACGGCCACCGTCGGCCTCACCGGTCTCACGGCCTCCGCCGCATGGGCGGACAGTACGGCCGCGCTGCCGCTGACCCAGTACGCGCACATGCTGGTCGACACCGCTCACCAGCACATCTACTTCAGCCAGGGCGCGGGCTCGACCGGCATCCTGGTGACGGACCTGTCCGGCACCCCGGTGACCACCGTCACCGGTGAACAGGGCGCGACGGGCCTGGCCCTGTCCCCCGACGGCGGCACGCTCTACGCGGCCCTGAAGGACGGCGACGCGCTGGCCGCGATCGACACGACGACGCTGACCGAGACGACCCGCGTCCCGACGGGGACGGGCAGCGCGCCGGTCTCGGTGGCGGTGGCGGGCGGCAAGGTCTGGTACGGGTACACGAACCCGGCGGCGGACATCAAGGGGGCCATCGGCTCGGTCGACCCGACGGACGCCACGCCGACCGCAACACCCCAGCCGACGATGAACATTTGGGGAGTCGCGCCGATCCTCGCCGCAGGTGGCGGCGTCCTCGCGGCGGAGGAGCCGGAGCAGAGCCTCAGCCACCTGGCCACGTACGACGTCTCCTCCGGGACGCCGACGGTGAAGGCGAACACGTCGCTCTACGGCGGCACGGCAACCGCCCTCCAGGTGACGGCGGACGGCACCCGGCTGCTGTTCGCCGCCCCCGAGCAGCCGGTTGTCCAGGCGTACGACACGGCGAGCCTTCTTCCTGCCACCCGCCGCACATACGGCACCGGCGGTCTCAACTCCGCCCCGAACTCCGCCCCGAACTCCGTAGCCGCCGACACGGACGGCACGGTCGCGGCGGGCTCGGCCTCGGGCCTGTATCTGTACGCCGGTTCGAACCTCCCCGAGAATCAGCTGACCTTCCCGGCCTCCACCCTGGCCCCGGACGGCCTGAAGTGGTCCTCCGACGGCGCGACGCTCTACGCGGTCACCAAGGACTCGACAGGCGCCTACACGCTCGACGTCCTCAACAACGCCAAACTCACGGACACCGAACTCGCCCTGGACAGCCCGCAGTACGCGGTCCCCACGCAGCAGTTCCGGTTCACGGGAACCCTGAGCACGAAGGGCTGGCTGCCGGCCGGCGCGGCCCTCCAGGTGACCCGGGACGGCGAGCCGCTGCCCGACGGCACGGCCACGGTCGGGACGGACGGCACGTTCGCCGTCACGGACACCCGCCCGGACGAGGGCGCGTACATGTACGAGGTGACGTACCCGGGCGACGCGACGCACCGCTCGTCGACGGCGTCGCTGACGGTGCACGTGGCGAAGCTGTCGACGACGATCCCGTTCCCCGAGGTGACGTCGGCGAAGCCGGACGCGGTGGCGTTCACGGGCTCGCTGATCAGCTCCCTGAACCAGGGCACCCTCCCCCAGGGCGCAACGGTCCAGGTCTCCCGCACGAACGAGGACACCCAGCAAACGGCCCCGCTCCCCTCCGTCCAAGTCGACCCCGCCACCGGCGAGTTCAAGGTCGCGGACGCCCCGAACGCCGCCGGCGTCTTCACCTACCACTTCTCCTACGCGGGCGACACGACCCACGAGGCGACGTCCTCGGACGCGAGCGTCCAGGTCTCCCCGTACGCCCCGGCCCTGACCCTGAAGGCCCCGGCGGCGGCGACGCGGGCCGCCGCGTTGACCTTCACCGGCGCGCTGACCGACGCCCCGTACGCGAGCGGCGAGACGGTGACGGTGACCCGTACCGACGCCGCCCACCTCACAACTCCCGTTCGCTGGACGGCAGTCGTGGGCACGGACGGCAAGCTGACGATCAAGGACACGCCGACGATCGGCGGCACGAACACCTACACGGTCGGCTATCCGGGGGACGCCTCGCACCAGGCGGCGAAGGCGTCGGCGACCGTCCAGGTGTCGCGGGCCGCGACGACGGTCTCGGTGGCGACGAACGAGTCCACCTTCAACTACGGGTCGACGGCCACGGTCACGGCGCACCTGGGCACGACGCACAACGGCCGTACGGTGTCGATCTGGGCGACCCCGGCGGGCGGTCAGAAGACGCTGGTCAAGACGGCGGCCGTGGACACCAGGGGCAACCTGAACGCCACGTACAAGCTGACCCGCAACACGACGTTCACGGCGTCCTTCGGGGGCGACTACCTCTACGCCCCGAAGTCGGTGACGCGGACGGTGTACGACCGGGTGGGCATCGCGACGAGGCTCGGCGGCTACTACGGTACGACGACGTACGGCGGCACGACGTACCGCGTCTACCACCACACCGCGAAGCCCCAGGTCGTCGCCACGGTGACGCCGAACAAGTCGAACCAGTGCTCCTACTTCCAGGCCCAGGAGTACTACGGCGGCGCCTGGCACACGCTCACCACGTCACCCTGCTTCTCGATGACGGCGGACAGCCAGGGCGTGACCTTCCTGACCCTCACCAACGCGGTCAACCAGAAGTTCCGGGTGCGGGCGGAGTACGTGCACAGCGCCAAGGACACGACGAACGTGAACACGTGGGGCGGTTGGCTGTATCTGACGGTCAGGAACTGAGGACGCCTGCCGGTACGCGACCGTCGGGCAGGATGGCCTCATGACAAAGCTGCCCGAACGGTCGACAGGTCGCGCTTCCTCAGGTTCTTCCTCAGGTTCGCTGCTGTCGTTGTGGTCGCAGGACTCGGTGCTGTCGATCGGCTCGGTCGGCTCGGTGCTGTCCGTGGGGTCGGTGGGTTCGGCCCTGTCGATCGGCTCGATCGGAAGCGCCCTGTCCATCGGCTCGATCGGCTCTTCCCTGTCCCTGATCTCGATGGGGTCGTGGCTGAGCACGGGCTCGGTGTTCTCGGCACAGTCGAGGTGGTCGGTACTGTCGTGGCGCTCGTCCGGGGGGTTCCTGGCGGCGGGGGCGGCGGCGGGGGTGGCGGTCGGCGGGGGCTTGCTGCTCAATGCCGTACGGAATCGGGGCTGTCGCTGAGCGAAGCGACAGTGACCGCTAGGACCGCGTCGCCCTCCTGCACTCGTCCCCGGCGGGGGCGTCCTGGCCGACCGGTGTGCTGCGGTCGTACGGGTCCATTTCCGGGCCGGTGTCCTTGGACGACTGGGGGGCCTTGTCGAAGGGTGGGGTCAGGTAGCCCGTGGGGGTGCCGCAGCCGCCGTTGGTCATGTCGTACTTGTACGAGACGACCGAGAACGTGCCCGGCTCGGTGACCACCTCGGCGGGGTCGTCCCAGCTCATGACCAGTTCGCGGCGGACGATCGTGCGCACGATCTCGGCGTCGTCGCCGACCGCGTCCGCGCGGGTGACCGGGTACACGAAGGTGACGTCGGCGGTCACCTCGAGCGCGCCGTGCTCGCCCTCCCGGTAGGTGAGCAGGCCCCGGGTCTTCACGATGTCGCCGACCAGGCGGGTGCGGGAGGGCTGGAAGCGGCTGAAGAGGAGAAGGGGGTCGCTCTTCTCGCCGGGGGTGCGGAAAGCGGTTTTGAGAAGGTTCTGTACGTCCTTCTGGCGGGGGTTGATCAGCGCGATCGCCTTCTCGGGGCGCTCGCCCCGCAGCACCCCCCGGTCCAGGTTCGACTCCACCAGGAAGTCCCGGCTGCGGGCCAGGGCCCGCTCGACCTCGGCCTTGCTCATCCAGCCGACCGCCCTGGCCTTCGGCACGGCGATCCCCGCGACTCCGTCGGCCCAGCTCGCCGCCGGTGAGCCGCGGAACGGCTCGTCCACGGTGGGGCGTTGGGGCGCCACCGTCGGGGGTGCCTGGGTCGGGCGGGTGGTCTCGGCCGCCTGCGTCGGGGCTGCGGGGTCGTCACCGGCGAAGAGGTCGAGTATTCGTCCCGGCGCGAGCGCCACCACGAGCAGCAGCACCGCGGCCAGCAGTCCGAGCACGTACCAGCCGGTGCGTCGTTTGGGCGGCGCCGGTGTGTGGCTGCGCCAGCCGTCCGGGGCGCGGTCGGGCTCCGCGCGCAGCCGCTTCGCCACCTCGCGGGCCCGCGCCGACGGCTCCTTGGGCGCGTCGGCGGTACCCTCCACCGACTCCCGCAGAAACCGTTCCCACTCCTCGTCGGACTTGGACGAGCCGTCCGGTTCTCTGTCCCCGCCCATCCCCAACCCCCTGGCAGTCGACGGACCGTGGCTCGGCCTCACCGTCGTATGCGTCCGCATGATGGCACAGCACGCCGACAGCGAGGACGGGTGGGCGGAGGGGGGTGGGGCTCCGGCCCATTCCAACTGGGCGGCGGGTGCGCTCAGTTGCGGGAACCGTTCAGCGGACGCGGCGCCGGGATCACGTGTCCTCCAGGCCTCGCGTCCGACGGATAGAACTGCCCGTACCACCGCCGCAGCGCCCTGATCCCCTTCTCGTGCGGAAGCAGCACCGGGCGGGCCTGGTGGATCTTGTGGTCCCAGATCTCGACCTCCTCGCGCACCTCGCCGAGGGCTTCCACGCGGAAGGCGAGTTTGAGGGCGGGGGTCAGCAGCCGGAACGGGAAGCGGGACGGTTTGCGGACGTAGTACAGCATCCGGAGTGCGCTCGTGCGGTCGTCGATCGGGGTGGTGAGGGCGACCGCCGTCACCGACAGGACGGGGCCGTGCACGCGGACCACCATGACACCCGGGCCGTACATGAACGCGTCGAAGGTGTTGTCGATGTCCCAGCGCAGGACGCGCCGGGCGATCCTGCCGCGGGCCTCGGCGTACGGGCCGTCCTCGCTCCAGTCCTGGACGGGCGGCTCGCTCTGTCCGTGGATGAAGTGGAAGTGGGACTCGTCGACGATGTTCTCGCGCATCTCCTGTACGTGGATGCGCGCCCGGCAGGTGTCGTCGATCGGCGCCGCGTAGTCCTTGGACTCCGTCTCGGGGATCGCGGGAACCTCCCACGCCGGTTCGCCCGGACCGGCGTACACGAGGACGAGCCCGCTGTGCTCGCGGACGGGGAATCCGCCGAGGGACACCTTGGGGGTGCGGGCGGCGAAGGGTGCCTCCACGCACTTGCCGTCCGTACCGAACCGCCAGCCGTGGAAGGGGCACACGACCGTGCCGTCCACGACCTTCCCGCCGGCGCCCAGGTGTGCGCCGTAGTGGGGACAGTGCGCGTCTCGGACGGTCGCCCGACCGTCGGCGCCCCGGAAGGCGATGAGCGCCCGGCCGAAGTAGTGGAGGCTGACGACCTTGCCCGGCCGCAACTCGGCGCTGCGGAGCACGGCGTACCAGCCGTACGGAACGATCGGCATCGGATACTCGTCGGCCCGTGGGTCGCGGGGGAGTGAGCGCAGGTCCGGGATGCTGTCATGACTCCGCCATAAACGCATGTGGCGATGTTAGACGAGTCGAGCCGATCTGATCAGTGGGCGTAGCGATCAGCGAGTGGGTGAGGAAGCCGCTGGCCGGTCATATAGATTTCTGTATATTCTGGCTGCGTGAGTGGAATGTGGCCGATCGAGATTGAGCCGGAGGTCCGTCAGTGGCTGGAATTACTCTCGGACCAGCAGTACGACAAGGCCGAACGCGCGGTGGACATGCTTGCGTCGCAGCCGACCACCCTCGGGGAGCCGTTCTCCCGGCACCTCGGAGGTAAAGTGCGTGAGTTGCGCTTTGTCATGGACGGGAACGCGGTGCGCATCACCTACTGGCTCGCCCCGGAGAGACGAATCGTGCTTCTGACTGTCTTCCGCAAGAGTCGACAGCGTGAGGAGGCCGAGGTCGGTCGCGCTCGGCAGGCACAGAAGGTGTGTGAAGGGGAGCACGGTCCTGCCGAGCACACCTACGACCGGAGCAGGGAGGAACTGTGAACCACTCCAAGTGGAAGACCAGCCGGACGCGGAAGCTCCTGGGGGAGCAGATCGTGGAGAGCTCCGCGTATGTGGAGGCCGGTTACGCGTTTGCTCTTGCCCAAGCCGTCCATGACCGCCGTACGGAGCTCGGTTTGTCGCAGTCCGAGTTGGCGCGGCGGGCAGGCATGACCCAGCCGCAGATCTCCCTTATCGAGGGCGGAGATTCCGTACCCACCTTGCCACTGCTCACCCGGCTGGCGAAGGCCATGGACGCGTCGCTGACCATCGACCTCGACGGTGATCAGTCCGCCTTCGTCTTCACCGCCCACGACAGCGGCCGGCCGGACGACCTGTCATTCGGCGGACGGTCCTCGGTGGCCTGAAGAGGCGCTGCCTCTGTTTCTGAAGGGTGACCTCGCACCAATTCAGTGCCCCAGCCCCGCACCCCCGTCCACCGGAATCACCGCACCCCGCACATACCCGGCATCCGCCCCCGCCAGGAACGCCACCGCGTCCGCGACCTCGTCCGGGCGGCCCAGGCGGCCGGCGGGGGTCTGGCGGAGGAGGGTGCGGCGCTGGTCGGGGGTGAGGGCGGCGCTCATGTCCGTTTGCGTGAGGCCCGGGGACACCACGTTGCAGGTGATGTCCCGCGGTCCCAGTTCACGGGTGAGGGAGCGGGCGAAGCCGATCAACCCCGCCTTGGACGCGGCGTAGTTGGTCTGGCCGGCGGAGCCGTGCAGGGCCGCCGTGGAGGAGATGAGGACGATACGGCCGTGACCTTCGCGGAGCATGCCGCGCACCGCGCGCTGGGTGACCCGGAAGGCACCCGTGAGGTTGGTGTCGACGACCGAGGTGAAGTCCTCCTCCGTCATCCGCACCAGCAGACGGTCGTTCGAGGTGCCCGCGTTGGCGACCAGGACCGTCACCGGGCCGTGTGCCGCCTCGGCCTCCGTGAAGGCGCGGTCCACCTGCTGACTGTCCGTCACATCGCAGCGCAGGGAGAGGAATCCCTCCGACTCCGCCGCGTCCGCCATCTCCGGGGGTTTCTCTCCCCGGTAGGTGACCGCGACCCGGTCGCCCGCCCTCGCGAAACGCCGGGCTATGGCCAGCCCGATCCCCCTGTTCCCGCCGGTGACGAGGACCGAGCGAGGCGTCGCCTGCTCCATGATCACTTCTGCCTCCCGGGGCGGGTACGCAGGCCCGCCACCGACACCGCGAAGCCGACGAGGGCCAGGGCGGCGATGGAGAGGGTGGCGGCGTACATCGCGTCGAGGAACGCGCGGTCGGCCGTGGTCGCCAGTTCGGGCAGGTGAAGGGACTCGGCCAGGGAGCGGGCCGCCTCGGCCGACGTGCGGGCCTGGGAGGCGAGGGGCGGCGGCAACTCCCGTACCGCTGTTGGTAGTTCGGAGGAGTCGGACATCCGGGACCGGTACACGCCCGAGAGGATCGAACCGGCCATCGCCACCCCCAGCGTGCCGCCCACCTGACGGGTGACGCTGTTCAGCGCCGACCCCGCGCCCGCGAGCTGCGGCGGAACCCCGCTCATCATCACGGCCGTCACCGGCGTACCGACCAGGCCCATGCCGAAGCCCTGGATCCACAGCAGCGCGGCAATGAACCAGAGGGGGGTGCCGCCGTCCAGCCAGGCGTACGCGATGTAGGTGACCGCCGTGGCCAGGACACCGGCCGCCACCGTCCAACGGGCCGTCAGGCGGCGGCTCATGGCCGGGGACGCCTGGCTGCCCAGGACGATGCCGACCGCGGCGGCGATCATCACCAGACCGGCGTCGGAGGGGGACAGGCCCCGGGGTCCCTGGAGGTAGAAGGCCGCGTAGAACAGGTGGCCCGCCAGGGCCATGAACGCGATCAGCAGCACCACGCTCCCGGCCGCGAACCCCGGCTGCCGGAACAGCCGTACGTCCAGACTGGGCGCCGGTGACCTGCGCTGGGCCGCGACGAACGCGGTCAGCAGGGCGCCGCCCAGGAGGAGGGGGAGGAGGACGTGGGAGCCGTACCAGGTACGGCCGTTGCCCAGTTCGATGATCCCGTACACGACCCCGCCGAGGCCGGCGACCGACAGGGCGAGACCTGGCAGGTCCAGCCGTCTGCGCGCCGGGCCCCTCAACTCCGGTACGAACAGGGCGACTCCGGCCATGCACAGCAGCACGATCGGCACATTGACCAGGAACACCGAGCCCCACCAGAAGTTGCTGAGCAGCGCCCCGCCCACCACCGGGCCGACCGCCACCCCCAGGCCGCTGGACGAGCTCCAGATCGCGATCGCCCGGGTGCGCTTCTCCGCAGGGGTGCTCTGCACGATCACCGAAAGCGTCGCCGGCATCAGCAGCGCGCTCCCCGCGCCCATCACGGCCCGCGCCACGATCAGCCAGCCCGGCGACGAGACGAAGGCCCCGGCTCCCGAGGCCGCGCCGAACAGCGCCAAGCCTGCCAGGAGCGTGGACCGGGGGCCGAAACGGTCGGCCAGCGCGCCGCCCGCGAAGAGGGCGCCTGCGAAGACCAGGGTGTAGGCGCTCGCCACCCACTCCAACTCGCCCGAGGACGCGCCCAGTCCGTCGGCCGGGTCGGCAAGGGTGGTGACGGCGACGTTGAGGACCGAGGTGTCCAGCCAGATGAGCATCTGGGCGCAGACCACGACCAGGAGGACGCGCCACGACGACGACCGGGAGACCTCCCCTCCGGCACCGGCCTCGCTGACCTCGCTCGCTCTCACTTCACCCATCGGACGACGCCTCCGATGCCCTCGATACCTTTGATACCTGCGATACCTGCGATACCTTCGAAGCCTTCTATGCCTTCGATGCCGGTCATTCCTGGCCCAGTCCGTCGCGCCAGCTCGGCCGCAGCGGCTTCCAGCCGAGTTCCGTACGCGCCCGCGCGTTGGACGCGCCGGCCGCCGAGGTGAGCTGGTGGGCCATGTACCAGCCGAGCAGCCGGGGTGCCATCGCCGCCGGGATCGTGCGCGGCGGCGGGGCGTCCAGCGTGCGGGCGAAGTGGGGTAACCACTGGGCGGCCGGGGCCGGTTCGTCGTCCGTGATGTGGAAGGCGCCGCTCACCTCCGACTCCACGGCCGCCACAGCCGCCCCCACGGCGTCCTCCACATGCAGGAACGAGGTGACCCCGGCCCCGCCCTCGGGCAGCGGCAGCTTCCCCGCCAGCACCCGCCCCGAAGTCCCGCCGTCGGTACGGGCGTACGCGGTGCCGGGGCCGTACAGCGACCCGTAGCGCAACACCAGGCCGCTCAACTCCGGGTAGCCGTGCAGGACTTGGGTCTCCAGCTCGGCGACCGCCCGTACGGTGGCCGCCCAGCCGGGGTCCGGGGCGTCCACGTACAGCGGGGCGTCCTCGTCGACGACCGTGTCCCGGGTCGGGGCGGCGGCGAAGGCGATGCTCTGTGCGACCAGGCGCCCCGCACCGGCCGCACGGGCCGCCGCGAGCAGGTTGGCGGTGCCCTCGACGCGCAGCCTCGCGGTCCGCGCGAAGGCCTCCGGCGGGTCGTCGCGCAGCAGCCGCAGCGCCGACAGCTGATGGACGACCACGTCGGGGCGTGCCTCCGTGGCGGCGGCCGACAGTGCCTGTGGGTCGAGAGCGTCGGCGACCATGACGGCGTCCGCTTCCGGAGCGCGCGCCCGGGACTCCTCCCGTACCAGCGCGGTCACCTGGTGGCCGCGCGCCCGCAGCGCGCCCACCAGGGGATGTCCGACCACTCCGGTGGCTCCGGCGACAAGTATCCGCACGGCGTTCAGTCCTCCATGTCGGTGTCGGTGTCGTTGTCGGTGTCGTCGTCGTGGGTGAGGGGGGTGCTTACGCGCATCAGCAGGCGGCAGGCCTTGTCGCCGTCGCGCAGGCAGGTCTCGGCGCGGTTCTCGGTGAGGGTGACGCCGAGGCCCTCGGACCAGCCCGCGTGGATGTCGGTGCACGGGCACCGGTAGCCGTCCAGCGAACCCGCCATCCGCACCATGGTCACGGCGAAGCTCCGGCGGAGCGTGAGGACGATCAGACCGTCGTCGTCGGTGACCTCCTCGACCTCCGTGGAGGCGTTCCGCAGTTCCTGGGGGAACATCCGGTCGCCGCACTCGTCGTACCGGCGGCGCAGTTCCTCCAGGTCCTTGTGGGTGTCTCCGGTGGCGGGGAGCGGTCCGGAGAGGCGGCCGACGCGCTGGGCGACATGGGTCGCGACCTTGCGCAGCGCCTCGGCGTTGAGCTCGTTCGCGGCCTCCTGCCCGAACCGGCTCGCCACCCCCTGGTACCAGTGCGCGTCGTGCTGCCACCACAGCCGGTAGGCCTCGCTGGCCCGGGCGCGGTGATTGACGTCCTCGGGGCCCGTACTGCCCGTACTGCCCGTGCTGGCCGTGCTGGCCGTACTGCCCGTGCTGCTCGCACCGCCCGTACTCATCGCTGCTCCTTGGCGGCGAAGCGGTCGCGCATCACGCGTTTGAGAACCTTGCCGGTGGCGCCCTTGGCGACGTCGTCGGGCTTCATGCGCAGGGCGCGGGTGACCGGCGGGAACCCGGCGGCCCGCAGCACCGAGTTGACCCGCACGGTCAACTCCCCTTCCTCCTCGGTCACTTCGTCGGAGAGTTGGAGCAGCGCGTACGCGTCCGCCACCCCGTCGCCGTCCCAGTCGGCCCGTACGCCGTCGTCGGCGACCCCGACCACCGTGCAGTCGGCCAGTTCGGGCAGCTCGCGGAGGAGGAGCTCCTCGGTACGGGTGCTGAAGACGACGCCGGCGCGGGTGCGGATGGCGTCCGGGGCGCGGTCGAGGTGGTAGAAGTTGCCGTCCGCGTCCTGGTGCGCGAGGTCTCCGGTGAGCCAGTAGCCGCCGAGGCGCATACGGTTCCAGGTCAGTGAGTCGTTCCAGTAACCGGGCGTGAGAGTAGGGGACTTGAGGCCCAGGCGGCCGATCTCGCCGGGCGGCAGCGGGGTGCCGTCCTCGGCGAGTACGGCGGCCTCGGCGAAGCTGATCGGCCTGCCGACGCAGCGGGAGTACGCCGAGGTGTCCTTGGTGTGCCGGTTGTGGAAGACGGAGTAGCCGGCCTCGGAGGAGCCGAGCCCGTCGACGAAGACGGACCCGTCGACCCGTACGTGCCGCGGATCCCCGCCCGCCCTTTCGACCGTCTGGTGGCTGCCGTGCCGTACGAGGGCCCGGATGTGCGCCTCGTGGGCCGCGTCCCCGGTGTTGAACCACACCTGCACGCTGGACAGGTCGCGGGCCGACAGGTCCTCGGCGGCCATCTCACCGAAGGTCCCGGCGAACGCCAGCACGGTGGTGGGCCTGAACTCCTCGATGGCGTCCAGTACTTCGGTGCCGCGCTGGCTGGAGAGGAGTTTGATGTCGGTACGCAGGAGCAGGCAGTACAGCAGCGTCGCCACCATCGCGTTGTGCGCGCCGGGCAGTCCGACGAGGGTGCGTTCCATGTCGGTACCGGTGGAGTAGCGCAGCCGGTGCAGCTGCGCGTACATCAGCGTGCGGTGGGTGTGCGGAACTCCCTTGGGCATACCGGTGGTTCCGGACGAGTGCGAGATGAGCACCGGGTCGGTCGGGTCGTGACGGTACGGGTGGGAGGGCGGCAGGGCGGCGCGGTGCTCGGGGCGGATGTCGGCGGCGGTCGCGCAGAAGCGGAGTCCGGAGGCCGGCGAGGCTGCCAGTACGTCGTGGTGCTCGCGGTCCGTGAAGGCCCCCACGGCGCCCTGGCGTCGTACGTACTCCCGCGCGATGTCCGGCGGGAGGTTGCCGTTGACGAACGAGGGGATCGCGCCGAGGGAGGTCAGCGCCAGGAAGTTCACCGCGAACTCGGCGCTGGAGTAGGAGTGGATGGCGACGGGGTCGCGGGGCCGGACACCCTGGGTGGCGTACCAGCCCGAGTAGGCCTCGACGTCCTCCCGCAGCTCCCCGAGGGTGAGTTCGTGCGGGTAACTGCCGTCAGGGGCATGCCAGTTGCCGTCGGTGCGCAGGACGACCTCGTCGAGTGGACGGTCGTACACCGCCAGCCGGGCCAGGATGTTGCCGGCGCCCAGTTCGGTGTCGTTGCAGATCCGGGCCCGCTCCTGCCTACTGATGAGCATGGGTGGGGGTCCTCTCCATCTCGTCCGACTCGGTACGTGGATCGGCGTGGGCGGCGGCCAGCGCGAACAGGGCCTGGATGGTGCCGACTTGGGCGGCGGCGCCGGTGCGCTCGATCGGCACCTGTGTGCTGGGGGCGTCGCCGGGACGGCCGAGGAGCATCGCCGCCGCCAGACCGGCCGACTCGGGGAGATCGGGGAACGTCAGCCCGTGGTCCGCCTCCAACTCGCGGTGCAGGGCGGCCACGCGCTCGCCGCCGCCGAGTTCGACGCCCAGCACCAGGACACGGTCGAGCTCGGGATCGTCCAGCAACACATCGGCCATGGACAGGAGTTCGCCCAGTGGGTCGTCGAGAGTGGAGATGCTGAACATCTGTCCCGTGATGCCGAACTCCCGACTGATGTGCCCCAGCACGGAGTTGGCGGTCGCCTGCATGAAGAGCAGGGGGTTGTGGACCCGCCCGGACACCATGCGCCGGCTCGCCAGGTCGGCGGTGGTGGTGTCCCCCGCGAGGCTGGCCAGCGCCACGGCGGTACGGGCGCCGTCCCCCGGGTGCCCGGTCAGACACCTCGCGCTCACCTCGTACGCCAGCGGACTGAACGCCGACTCGACAAAGCCGGGCAGCTTCGGCAGCGCGATGTCGCCGTCCTGGCCGGTGCCGTGGGTGGCGGTGGCGGCGCCGAGCACGGAGAGGGAGGCACGGGAGGACGAGGGGGAGGAACGGAGAGAGTTCTCGTCGGTCGTGGTCACGGCCGCTCCAGGAGGAGTGCGGTGTTGGCGCCCCCGAAGGCGGCGTTGACGGTGAGAGCCCGGCGCGCGTCGACGCGGCGCGGCTCGTTCGGTACGTAGTCGAGGTCGCACTCAGGGTCGGGGGCGCCGTATCCGGCGGTCGGCGGGAGTACGCCGTCCAGCAGGGCCAGCATCGTGATGACGAACTCCACGACACCCGCGGCTTCCAGGAGGTGACCGGTGGTGGACTTGGTCGAGCTGACCGGTATCGACTCGGCCCACTTGGGGAAGGCGGCGCGCAGGCCGCGTGTCTCGGCGCCGTCGTTGTACTTGGTGCCGGTGCCGTGGGCGTTGATGTAGTCGAGGGAGGCCCCGTCGGGGTCCCCGGCCATCCTGGACGCCTGTTGCGCGGCGCGGGCGAGACCGGCGCCCTCCGGGTGCGGCTGGGCGATGTGGTGGGCGTCGCCGGCGGCGCCCCAGCCGACGACCGAGACGAGCGGCCGGGCCCCGCGACGGCGAGCGTGCTCGGCGGACTCCAGTACGACGGCCGCGACCCCGTCGCCCAGCAGCAGCCCGCTGCGATCGGCACTGAACGGCCGCACCACGCCGTCCCGCGACAACGCCCGCCCGGAGTCGAACTTCCCGAAGGTCTCCTCCTCGACCAGATACCCACCCGCACAGAGGGCGACATCGATCCGCCCGGAGGAGATCAACCGACAGGCATGAACAATCGCGGCAGCGGACGCCACACAGGCATTGGTAAAGGCAAGCCGGGGCCCGCTGACCCCCAGTCCGTCCCCCAACAACGCGGCAAGCCGAGCAGGAACAGCATCGGCGAACCTGTCCAACTCCGGTGCGGACAGCGCCCCTTCAGGGGCGCGGGGAACTGCGCGACCAGCCACAGACGGCCCGCGCCCGACACTCGACAACTCACGAGGTACAGAATCCCCGGCGCCCCGCCAGTACCGGGTAACACTCCGATGATCCCCGGCAACCCCCACCAGCACAGCCGCCTCGAGACAACCCCCCAACCCAGCCATCCCCAACGCCTCACCCCCACACCACCGAAGCGCATCCCGCAAGGCCCACCCCTCGACCCCGTCGACACCATCCCCCCGGTCAGGCGCGGCAGCGGCTACCCCCGTCCGATAGGGCCCCGTATCGAACCGCGTGGTGGGCCGAAACGCCGGCACCCCCGCGAACACCCCCCGCCGCAAAACCTCCACCCCCTCCCCGAACGCGGTCTGCACGCCGTATCCGGTCACCGCGACTTCACGAGTCATGCCGGGCGCCCTCCTTCTGGGCGGTACGCAGATATGCAGTGAGCCGGCGCAGCGAGGTCATCCCGGCGATGTCGTCGTCGGAGGGCTCGACGATCAGCCCGTACCGCTCCTCCACCACATGGAGCAGCCACACCAACCCCAGCGAGTCCAGGACGAGTTCGGCGTCCTCGTCGAGATCGTCGGGCAGCCCGGGAAAGACCTTGCGGTCCGACAGCAACTCCCGCACGGAGTTGGTGGTGATGCCGGTGCCCGTGGCACCCATGCTCGTACTCATGCCTTCGCCCCACGTCGTACGACCTCGGCGACGAGCCCGCCGAGGGTCAGAGTGGCCAGGGGTTCGATGTCGGTGTCGGGGATCTCGACGCCGAAGCGCGACTCCAGGCGCAGGGTGAGTTCGATCAGGCTCAGGGAGTCGACGTCCAGCCCGCCGACGGTCACCGGACTGTCGTCGGTGATGCCGTCGCGGCTGAGCAGGATGTTCATGTCGTCGATGACCGAGGTCAGGACGAACTCACGGATCTCGTCTTCCAGGGTGGAAGTGCTCATGGTCAACATCTCCAGAGAGGGTGGAGTGAAGCGCCCCGACAGGGGCGCGGGCTGTGACATTTGCGGCTCCGCCGCGCGGGCGCGCCCTACCCGGCGGAGCGCAACAGCGCTGCCTGCCGCACCAACTTCCCGTTGGACGTGCGCGGCAGCGCATCCAGCAGCCGTACGACCCGGGGCACCTTGTAGTCGGCCAGGCGCTCCCTGCACCAGCGCAACAGGTCCTCGGCGGAGGGCGGTTCCGAGCCCGCGCGCACCGCGACGTACGCCTCGGTCATCTCCTCGTGGACGAGGACCGCCTGCTCGACGGCCGGGTGCTCGCGCAGCACGTTCTCCACCTCGGTGAGGTCCACCTTGAGGCCGCCGATCACGACGAGGGAGTCGGCGCGCCCCCGCACCACGACCGCGCCGCCCGCGTCCAGCGCGGCCCGGTCCCGGGTGTGGAGCCAGCCGTCGGTGTACTGGGCGCCGCCGGAGTCGAAGAGGTAGGGCGACTCGTCGAGGGCGACGTCCAGTTCGCCGCGCCGTACGCGGATCGACACGCCCGGCGCCGCCCGGCCGACCGAGGGGCGCAGGGTGCCGCCGACGTCGATGGCGACGATGCCGGTCTCCGTGGTCCCGTACGCCTCCCCGACCCCGACGCCGTACCGCTGGGCGAAGTCCGCCGCGACCCGCGGCGGCATGATCTCGCCGCCCGACACCGCGATCCGCAGGTCGGGCAGCGCGGGGGGATCGGTGGCGGCGGCGAGCAGTTCGAAGTGCGTCGGTACGCCGAACAGGGCGGTGATCCGGTGTTCGAGGGCGGTCCGCAGGATGTCGCGGGCGAAGACGCGGGGCGCGAAGACGACGGAGACGCCGGCGGCGAGGGAGTGCAGCAGGCCGCCGATCAGTCCGAAGCTGTGCGCCGTCGAACTGAGCAGCAGCAGCCGGTCGCCCGTCACCGGCATGCCCGGGACCCCGGCGAAGCGGTCCACCTCGGCGGCGAGGGAGCGGGCGGTCCGACCGATGACTTTCGGCCGTCCGGTGGAGCCGGAGCTGAACTGGACGAGGCGGTGCCCGGTGCCGGCCGCCTGCCCCCCTCCTTGCCGCTCGGTGACGACCTCGTACTCGGAGCGGAAACCGAACGTGGCCCGGACGTTGGAACCGGCGCTGACCATGAACTGCGGCCGGCAGGTCCCGCACAGCGCCGCCACCTCGGGCGGTTTGAGCCGGAAGTCGAAGAGCATCACCTGTGCGCCGAGCCGCCACAGGGCGAGCAGCACCTCGAGCTGCGTGAAACTGGGCGGAGTGCGCAGCCCCACGGTGCTGCCGGGCCCGATGCCGTATCCGGCGAAGACGGCGGCCTGTTTGGTCACCCGGTCCTGTAACTCGCCTCGGCTCAGCGTCTCCTGTTGATGTGTCAGGTAGGGCAGTCGGTCGTCGTGCGCGTCGAACGATTTCTGGACCAGGGCGGCGAGATCCCGCCCGGGGTCGTCGAGGTCGTCCATCGGGCCTCAGACCTCCTTGCAGAACTCGCCGATGGGCAGGCCCACATGGCGCTTGTCGGCGGCCAGATAGCCGAGCAGCTCGTCGCCGGTCTGCAACGCGGTGACGTTGAGGACCTTGCCGCCCGGGCCGAGCACCCGTACGTGCCAGTCGTCCTGCACGGTCAGGCTGACCAGCCGGCCGTCCTCGGCGTGGGTGCGGATCTCGAGGAGCGGCCGGGACTCGAGCTTCGCCCGTCCGACGACGACCCGCCGGGTGCGGCCGTCGGCACCGACCGCGAGCAGCGCGCTGCCCGAACCGACCTCGCTGAGATAGTTGGTGCGGTTGTCGGGGCCGAGCGTGTACGAGTGCAGGGCGCCCGCGTTGACCCGGAACGGGCGGGTCGGCATGTACGGCAGGGGGTGGGTCTCGCTGCAGCACAGCACGAACCCGGAGGAGTAGGAGCCGACGAGGATGCCCTCGTCCTCCTCGAAGTGGGAGCAGGTGTCCACGCAGACCCGGTCGCCGAGTCCGACGTGCCGGATGCTCTCCACGGTCAGGGTGGACAGCTCGAGCTGGGGTGTCGTCGCCTCCAGCAGCCTGGCCAGGGCGAACACGTCGTCGGCGCTGCGGGGCGTGAAGAGGATGCCGTCCGAGCCGCGCTCCAGCACGTCGAAGACGATGGCCGCCTCCTCGAGGCCGTCGACGACCGTCACGAGCTTGCCCTCGGCGGACTCGGCCGCGGCGAGCACGATCTCCAGCGGGATCTTCGTCGGGTCGGCGAAGTGGATGACCGTGTAGGGCAGCACCATGGCGCCCGCGCACGACAGCTGGAGGGTGCGGTCGTCCCGTACGTCGATGAAGCCGGAGACGGGAGTGCCGCCGGCGCGGTGGTCCGCGGCGAGGGCGTCCAGGTCGTCCTGGACGGCGAACTTCCGCAGGAGTACGTCGAATCGGCTGTCGGCGGCTGAACTCCCGGTCGGGGAAGGCGACTTGGCGTCCTTCTCCGAAGCCTTCGCTTCCTTCGCCTCCCTCGCGTCCTTGGTCTCCCTGGTTTCCCTGGTCTCCTTCTCGCTGAGTTTCCGCACGGCCGGTGCCGGGGCCGGCCCTCCCGCCGCGAGGACCCGGGTGACCGTCGGGGGCAGGGTCCCGAGCAACTCGGCGTCGGCGGCCACGACTCCCGCCATCCGGGCGTGTATCGCCGCGTCCACCACCGCCTGGAGCTGCGGACGGGGAACCTCACGCAGGTCGATCCATGCGAACCTCATGCCACTCCTGCCACGATCGTCGAGTAATTAGCCATGCGCATGTCATTCGAGAGGTCGGTGTGCTCGCCGTGTCCGCCGTGTCCGCCGTGTTCGCCGTGCACGACCGCCGAGAGCCGGGACACCAGCGCGGCGGGCGTGGGGGAGGAGAAGATCCGGCGTCCGACGGCCAGGCCCCGGCAGCCGCTGGCCATCACGGCGGTGCCGTACTCGACGAGGTCGGAGCCGTCCGGTGGGCCGCCGGCCGCGAGGACGGGAATGGGACTGTTCGCCACCACCTCGGCCATCCGGTCGACCGGCAGGGCCACGGAGGTCTTCACCATGTCCGCGCCCAGATCCGCGGCGACGTTGGCCAGATGCGCGAGAAGGGCGGGATCGCGCGGGTCCTCGATCCGGGGGCCGCGCGGATACACCATCGCGATCAGGGGCATGCCCCACGCGTCGCAGGAGCGGGCCACCGCCCCCAGGTCGGCCAGCTGCTGGGCCTCCGTGTCGGAGCCGATGTTCACATGGACGCTGACCGCGTCCGCGCCGAGCGTCAGCGCCTCCTCGACATCGGAGACCAGCACCTTCGCGTGGACGTCGGCGGAGCAGGAGGTGCTGGCGCTCAGGTGCACCACCAGCGCGCAGCTCTTCAGGATGTCCGGCGCGAAGGCGCGGGCGCGGCCCTTGTGGACGATGATCCCGTCGGCCCCGCCGGTCACGAGCGCCCGCAGCAGGTCGTCCCACTTGTCGGCGGGGACGATCGGGCCGTCCGAGACGCTGTGGTCCAGCGGGACGAGCAGATGGCGGTCGTCACCCGCGAGCGAAAGTCGCCTCAGCCGTAATTGCTTGCCGGTTTTCAGCATGGGTAATGAGCCTTCCCGGCCTGCGGGCCGTATTTGAGAAAGCTGAATCGCGACATCCGTTGCGATTCTCCGTGTCCGAAAAACGATGGTTGTAGAACTTTCAAATGAAGCGTTCATGAGCATTTCCGAGCCGCACCCCGCTTGGCAAGGTACGGCGGTAGGAAAATTAATATACGGCGCACGGAATGAATATTGACAGCAGATTGACAGCTTACGTGGGGTTGACTCCGTCTGCGCGTACTGTTCGTGCACTCTATGCGCGTTGGGGCGATCTGCCCCTGCATTGCCCCTGCATTGCACCCGCATTGCTGTGGGCTTCTTGTCGAATTTCAATTTCGATGATTAGGGTGACTTCCCTTCCCCCACAGGCCTCCCACAGGCCCCCCACAGGACCGGAAGTGACCCCCCCATGCCTGAATTACCGACATTGCACGCGTCACTGCCCTGGACGGCGAAGACCGAGGCCCCGAAGGTCGCCGTCGCCAGCCTCGTCGGCACGACGATCGAGTACTACGACTTCGCCGTGTACGGGACCGCCTCCGCGCTCGTCCTCGGCCCGGCCTTCTTCCCCTCCGGGAACCCGACCCTCTCCACCCTCGCCGCGTTCCTCACCTTCGCCGCCGCCTTCCTCTCCAGACCGCTGGGCGTCGTCCTGTTCGGCACGATCGGCGACCGGCTGGGCCGAAGACGGGCCCTGGTGGTGTCGCTGCTGCTGATGGGCGTGGCCACGGTCGGCGTCGGCCTGCTGCCCACGTACGAGACCGCCGGGCTTCTCGCCCCCGTACTGCTGGTGACACTCCGGCTGCTCCAGGGCGTCAGCATGGGCGGCGAGTGGGGCGGGGCGGTCCTCCTCGCCGCCGAGCACGCGCCGCCCGGCCGCCGCGCGCTGTACGCGTCGATCCCGCAGGCCGGCCCCTCGCTCGGCTTCCTGCTCTCCACCGCGGTCATCCTCCCCACCATGAACATCGTGGGCATGGAGGCCTTCACCGACTGGGCCTGGCGCATCCCGTTCCTGCTCAGCACCGTCCTCGTCGCGGTCGGCCTGTGGGTGCGTACGACGGTCTCCGAGTCCCCGGTCTTCACCGCGAAGGCGCGCACGCCGGAGGCGGTGTCGTCGGCGCCCCGGTTCCCGCTGGGCACGATCCTCAGGGAGCACCCCCGCCGGCTCCTGCTCGGCACCGGCGCCGCGCTCGGCGGCTCCGCCGTCTACTACCTGACGATCGTCTACAGCCTCTCGTACGGCCCCCAGGAACTCGGCATCCCCCGGAACACGATGCTGACCGCCGCGAGCATCGGCGCCGCGGCCGGAATCGCCATCACCGTCCCGGTCGCCCGGCTGTCCGACCGGATCGGCCGGCGCCCGCTGATGCTGGCCGGAGCCACCGGCTGCGTGGTGTGGGCGGTGCCCATGTACGCCTCGCTCAGCTCACGCGACGGGCTGGTGATCACCGGCGCCTACACGGTCGGCCTGATGCTCCTCGCGCTGATGTTCTCCCCGGTGGCGGCCTTCCTCCCGGAGCTGTTCCCGGCCCGGCTGCGCTACACCGGCGCCTCGGCCGCGTTCATCCTGGCCAACACCCTCGGCGGCGGGTTCGCCCCTTCGGTCGCCACCTGGCTGAACAGTCACTGGGAATCACCACTGGTCCTCGGCTTCTACACCGGCGGCCTCTGTCTGCTGAGCCTCCTGTGTCTGCTGGCTCTGCCCGAGACCCGTGATCATGATTTCGATGTCTGATGCCGGACATTGCCGACGCACAATAAAATGCACTACTGGGAACAAGGCCTCCTTTCGGTGAATTCGGATGCGGGGAGAGTTTGTTCGGCGTGTGCTCTAGCCTGACCCCGACGTCGGCAGGAAGTGCGCGCCGAGTCGCTCTCAGGCAAGGAGTTTCCGAATGGCTACTCATCGTTATAAATCCCGGTCCGCGCGATGCGGGCTGGCAGTGATGTCTCTCGGGCTGATAGCCGCCGGGGCCGCGATATTCACCCCGGCGGCATCGGCCGCCGTCTCGACCGCCGCCCTCCGGGGTGCTGATTCCGGGCGATGCCTGGATGTCCCCGGCGGAAAGGTCGAACCTGGTACCAAACTCACGCTGTGGGACTGCAATGGCGGCAGCAACCAGCAGTGGTCCTACGACACCGACGCCAAGACGCTGGGCGTCTTCGGAAACAGGTGCCTGGACAGTGAGAACAGCAGCGCCGCCAACGGCACCCCCGTCGTCATACGGGAGTGCACGGGCGCCGCCACCCAGAAGTGGGACGTCGTCTCCGGAGGCACCGTCAAGAACGCCGCCCTCGGTCTCTGCCTCGACGCGGACAACCTGGGTGTCACCAACGGCACCCCGATCCAGCTGTGGTCCTGCAACGGCGGCGGCAACCAGCGGTGGAGCGGGATCGACCCGGCCGCACCGGCCACACCGCCCACGCCGGTGGACACGGGCGCGCTGACCGCGCTGGAGAAGCAGGCGTTCGACAACGTCAACGCGCAGCGGACCGCCAACGGCTGCGCGGCACTGGTGATCGACCCGAGCCTGCAGAAGGCCGCGCACAACTACGCGGCCGAGATGGTGTCGACCCACAACTTCTCGCACACCTCGACCACCGGAAAGACCTTCGTCGACCGGGCCAGGGACGCCGGGTTCACCGGAGGAAGCGTCGGCGAGAACATCATGATGGGCTTCGCGGGCGACCCGAACGGCGTGGTCAACAACCCGACCTACGGGTGGATGAACAGCCCCCCTCATCGCGCGAACATCCTCAACTGCGGTTACACCAAGACCGGTATGGGATACGACCCGGGGAACATCGACCCCAATTACGCCGACGGTTCGTGGGTGCAGGTATTCGGCGGCTGACGCCGAGTGAGCCGGCGATGAGTCAGCTTTGAGCCAGGTGTACGGAGGCCGGGCGGCCGACGCGAATTCGACGGCGGCCCGGCGGACCCCGCACCAGATCCGCGAAACGCGGATCACGAGTGCCTTCGTCATGGCCGCCTCCTCTTCCGTCTCTTCCGTCTCTTCAGTCCCTGCCGCCCGCGCAGCCACGCGGGACCGGTGAGACCAATCTGCTGCCCCGACGGCCATCGGCACATCGGCCGAACGGCCGGGATCCGCGGACCGAAACCGCCGCTGTACTGGCCGAATGGTGGAGGAGGGGATTTCGGGCCGAGTCGTTCACCGGTCCTCCCCTCGGAAACCACCCGGTTCCTGATTCCAACCCGACGCCACTCCGGCTCGTCTCCAGGCACGAGCCGTCGCAAGCACACGCGACGGCCCCGTCCGATGCCGAAGTGTCAGGAGTTCAGGTGGAGTTACTTACGAGACCGAAACGTGCGGCGCTGGCGGCCGGGGTGGCCTCCACGGCCCTTCTGCTGGCCGGAGTGCCGGGCGCGGAAGCAGCCCAGGACACGAGCGGCGCGACCGGAGCGACCAGCGTCAGGATCGCCGACGCCGCCAAGGCGGCCGGGACGTTCGGCACGGCCAAGACAGTCAAGACGGTCACCCTGGTCACCGGTGACCAGGTCATGCTGGACGGTGCCGGGAAGGTCACCGGCGTGGTCCGCGCCGAGGGCCGGGAGAAGGTGCTGTTCTCCGTCCGGGTGATCGCCGGACACACCCAGGTCGTGCCCGGCGACGCCGAACTGCTGCTGGCGCAGGGCAGGTTGGACGCCCGGCTGTTCGACGTGACCCAGTTGGCGGCCGACGGCTACGACGACTCCCACCGGGGCGACGTACCGCTGATCGTCACCTTCCGGGGGAAGAAGGCGCCCTCGATGGCCCCGCTCACCGGGGCCGGGGCGAAGATCGGCCGGGCGCTGCCGGTCGTCAACGGCAAGGCGGTGCGTTCCGCCAAGAAGCGCGGCGCCGCGTTCTGGGACGCCCTGACCGCCGCGAACCCGGCGAACGACGGGGCGACGGAGTTCACCGCCTCCACCGCCGTCGAGAAACTGTGGCTCGACGGCAGGCGCAAGGCGAGCCTCGACAGAAGCGTGCCGCAGATCGGCGCGCCCACCGCCTGGGCCGCCGGTTACGACGGCACCGGCGTCAAGATCGCCGTACTGGACACCGGTGTCGACAAGGGCCACCCCGATCTCGCCACCCAGGTGGTCGCCGAGCAGGACTTCACCGGTTCCGCGTCCGGCGCCGTCGACAAGTTCGGCCACGGCACCCACGTGGCGTCCATCACGGCCGGTACCGGAGCCAAGGCGGCCGGGAAGTACAAGGGCGTCGCCCCCGGCGCGAAGATCCTCAACGGCAAGGTCCTCGACGACAACGGGGGCGGCTACGACTCCGGGATCATCGCGGGCATGGAGTGGGCGGTCGCGCAGGGCGCCGATGTCGCGAACCTGAGCCTGGGCGGCCAGGACATGCCCGGCATCGACCCGTTGGAGGAGACGGTCAACCGGCTCTCCGCCGAGTCGGACACCCTCTTCGTCATCTCGGCGGGCAACGAGGGCGAGGCCGGCGAGCGCACCGTCGGCTCGCCGGGCAGCGCGGATGCCGCGCTCACCGTCGGTTCGGTCGACAAGACGGACGCTCTCTCCGTCGACTCCAGCCGCGGCCCCCGGGTCGGCGACGGCGGGGTCAAGCCCGATCTGACCGCGCCCGGCGTCGACATCACGGCCGCCGCGGCCGCCGGCAGCAAGCTGGAGGAGTGGGTGCCCTCCGACATCCCCGGCTACCTCACCATCAGCGGCACCTCCATGGCGGCCCCGCATGTCGCGGGCGCCGCCGCCCTCCTCGCCCAGCAGCATCCCGACTGGACCGGCGAGCGCCTCAAGGCGGTCCTCACGGGCTCCGCCAAGCCGGCCTCGTACAGCTCCTTCCAGCAGGGCACCGGCCGTACCGACCTGGTCCGGGCGCTGGAGCAGAACGTCATCACGGAGCAGCAGCCGCTCGACTTCGGCGTCCAGCAGTGGCCGCACGGCGACGACGCTCCGGCGACCAAGCAGGTGACGTACCGCAACCTCGGTACGCAGCCGGTCACCCTCGATCTGTCGGTCGACGCGGTCTCGGTGGACGGCAAGCCCGCCGCCGAGGGCATGTTCGCCGTGTCTCCGCAGCGGGTCACCGTCCCGGCGGGCGGCGTGGCGAGCGCCTCGGTCACCGTCGATACCCGCGCCGGTACCGTCGACGGCTCCTTCGGGGGCTCGGTGGAGGCGGTCTCGGCCGACGGCAAGGTGCGGGTGCGTACCGCCGTGGGCGTGGAGCGCGAGGTGGAGTCGTACAGCCTGACGCTCAAGCACCTCGACGAGAACGGTGAGCCGGTCGGCGACGCCGCCACCACCGTCTCGCGCTTCGACGGCAACTTCTGGGCCAGCTACGCCGACGAGGAGGACGGCGAGCTCACGGTGCGGCTGCCCAAGGGCGACTACGTCCTCGACGGGGTGATCCACCCGTCCTTCGAGTCCCCCACCCACGCCATGCTGGTGCAGCCGAAGCTGACGCTCGACAGGGACACCACCGTCACCGTCGACGCCCGGCAGGCACGGCCGGTGGACATCACCGTGCCCGACGCTGCGGCCGAGAACACCGAGGCCACGCTCGTCTTCCGGCAGGAGCGGGGCGCGGACCAGCGCCCCGCCATCATCCAGTACATCCTGCCGACCTTTGCGGGCTCGCGGGTCGGCCAGCTCGGACCCGATCCGGCCGCCGGCCAGGCGTACACCGTGTTCGCCGGGGACTGGACCCGCGAGGACGCCCAGGGCCGCCCGGTCACCTACCACCTGGGCTGGAACCGCCCGGGCCGGCTGGACGGTTTCGCCGCCGACGTCAAGCGCGGTCAGCTCGCCAAGGTCGACCTCCAGGCGGGCGCGCCCGTCGACGGCAGGCGCATGCAGGTCGAGGTGGCGCCGCACACCCCCGACGGCAACCTGATCTTCACCGAGCACGACATCCGCGGCGATCTGCCGCTGCGCACCACGGACTACGTCCTCGGCAACGGCGTCAAGTGGTCCTTCCGCGCCTGGCAGGTACAGGGCGAGGGCGAGGACAAGGTCTGGGACAACTTCCTGATGCGGCTCCCGCAGACCTGGAAGGCCGGAAAGCACTACACCGAGCGGTTCAACGTCGGTGTCTCCGGCCCGTTCGCGCAGCCCGCGGACAGCCCCGGACCGGATCTGGCACTCCCCGGAGTCGTGCGGTACGGCAACACCATCAGGGCCTTCGTACCGCTGTTCGGCGACGGCGCCGGGCACTGGGGCATCAGCGACTACACGGCGGTGAGCACCAAACTGGAGGCGAACGGCAAGGAGATCCCCGACAACTACGACACCCCCGCGAGCGTGGATCTCACCGAGTTCACGGTTCCGGCCGAGGACACCGCGTACCGGCTGACGGTCGACAACTCCCGTGACCCCGAGAGGTATCCGGTCAGCACGCGCGTGCGTGCCGAGTGGACCTTCCGCTCGGCCACCACGCCCGAGGAGAAGTCGACCCGGCTGCCCCTGTCGGTGGTCCGCTTCTCGCCCGAACTGACCCTGTCCAGCACGGCGAAGGCCGGCAGGCCGTTCTCGGTGCCGTTCACCGTCGAGGGCGCGGCGGCCGGACAGCGGCCCGCGAAGCTCGCCTTCGAGGTCTCGTACGACGACGGCGCCACCTGGCAGCACGCCAAGGCCGTCGGCGGTACGCACCTGGCGCTGACCCACCCGGCCACGGCCGGCTCCGTCTCGCTGCGCGCGAAACTGACCGACCGGGCGGGCAACACGCTGGTCCAGACGATCAACCGCGCCTACCTCACCACGAAGTAGCCCGCCAAGTAGTCCTTCGGGCCGTACGTCCTGTTCGTCCCGTATGTCCCGTACGTCGAGTCCCGTTCGTGACGGTTCACCACCGTCCGGACGGGACTCTTCGTTGTTGCGCAACTGCCGTATGAGGTAAGCCGGTTCACGGGTTCCGCTCCCTTTCGAGAGGGGATAGCCATAAGGTGCGGCCACGGGTCGCGGGGGCCGGCGACGGGGGGGAACGCCACGTGTTCATGTCTCGACGGAGTGCGTCCGGGGGCAGATCGTCCTCGGGCACTCGCATCGCACTGCTGTGTCTGATCCTTCTCGTCGTGGGCAGTCCCTGGGGCCAGGACCGCGTGCACGACCTCTACATGGCCAACCTCGAGAGCGAGACCACGCGCTGGCTGGCCGAGGGCCTGTTCGTCCCGAGGTGGGACTTCTCCACCGACACGTACATCGACTACGCCGGCTCGAACATGCTGGTCATCCAGAACATCAGCGTCGTCCTGCTGCTCGTCGGGCTCGCGCGGGTGCTTTCGTGGTCGCGGTCGCGGTCGCGGTCGCGGTCGCGGTCGGGGTCGGGGGCCCGGGGGGTGTCCGGCTGGGGCCGCAGCCTCCTCGCCGGGGTGCTGGTGTCGGTGGTCGTCTCCCTGGTGCGCTGGTGGATGCTGGACAGCTTCGTCGACGGGCTGAGCCTGTCGACCGCCGGTCTGCGCTACGAACTCCTGCACTCCGCCCTCTCCTTCGGCCTGATGAGCGGCGTCCTTCTCGCGCTCCTGACCGTCGGCCTGCCGCGCGTGCGCACCACCGGGCCGGCCGGTGCCACCAAGACACTGTTCCGTCCGAGAAAGGGAGATGCCGCCATGACGACGACCCTGCGGGCGAACATGCCGGTCGGGAGCGTGCCGGGTGATGTCACCCGGTATCTGTGCGCCGCGGCCTACGTCGACGAGGAGTTCGCGGACCGCGTGGTGGAGCACGTGCTCGCCGACGAGGTCAGCGCCGTGGCGCCCTCGCCCGGCGTCGACCTGGTGGCGGTGGCCCACCACTGCCTGGCCGCACAGGAAATCCGTCGCCACCGCGACCTGCGGCTCGCGGGGGCGTTCGCGGTCGTCGGAGTGGTCGCGCCCCTGTGGCTGCTGTTCTGCGCGATGTTCCTGGCGTTCACCTCGAGCCTCGGACGCTCCCGGGAGAGCCTCGCCACCCGGGGCCAACGCCAGCCCGGCAATAGGGCGTTGGTGAGTACGGTCGTCACCGCCGCGGTCGTCGTGCCCTTCTCCTTCCCCCTCGCCTCCACCATCGCGTCCCTGCCCGCCCCCGGGTTCATCAGCTGGCTGCTCGGCGCCTACCTGGGCGGAATCCCGGCCGTCCTCGCGTCCGTCGGCGCGGTGGCGTTCGCGTACGTGACGGTCGTACGGCACGAACTCGCCGTCGACCAGCTGCTGCGCACCACGATGACCCGCGCCGCGTTCGCCCGGCGCCGGCTGCCGGCGCTGCCCCTGAAGCAGTGGATCGTCAACCGGATGGCGGTCGTCAAGGAGGCCCGGGACGGCAACGTCACCGTCTACAGCGGCTACAGACCGTTCGTCGGCTACTCAACGGCCGCCTCCAACTGGTCGATCGCCGTACCGCTGCTGCCCTCGGACGACCGCGTCGAGAAGAGCGCGCGCACCGGCGGACCGGCCCCCTTCGACGTCGTCGAACTCGTCGCCCACGTACGGGAACACCTGCGTACGGTCGCAGCGCGCGACGGCGCCGGAACAGTGGACGACACCCCGAAGTCCCCGAATTCCCCCAAGTCCCCCGCGTCCCCGGCACGTTCGGCGTCCGCCGAGTCCCTCGGGTCCCTCGGGCCCCTCGGGTCCCTCACCATCGAGGACCGGGTGTTCGTCGACGGTACGACCATCGGCGACGACCCCCGGTTCATGACGACCGCCGGCCTGACACCGGCCATGCGGCTGTCGGCCGAGACGGTCGAGAAGATCATGCTGCGGCCGACGGGCGCGGTACGCCACCATCTGGCCGTCCATGTGCCGTTGTGGGGCGACGACGTGGTGCCCAGCGTGTTCCTGCACTTCTCGACCGAGGGCAGAACCCTGCACCTGCACTGCGGCAACCATGTGCTCGGCCCGGTGGGCGCCCTCTACCACGTCGTGGACCGGCTGCGGGACCCGCTCACCCCGGAACGCCAGCGCGGACTGCTGGCTGACGGCCTGGACCGCACCGGCCCGGCGTTCTTCGCCGCGCCCTCCCGCGCACTGCGCCAGGGCCGCTTCGAGGCGCGGCGCACCCGACGCATGGCGGACGAACTGACCGCCATGCAACAGGATCCCGTGTTCGACTACGGCGCCCGGATGAGCATGCGGGAGATCGCGACGAGCCCCGTCTACCAGAACTACTTCCAGGTGGTGGACGCCGACCGGGTCACCTCGGCCGTGCAACGCCACACGCTCGCCGCGATACGGGAGTTCCTCGACGCACGCGGCTACGACACCACCGACTTCCGCGCCCAGCAGCAGACCATCCTCAACCAGGGTGTCATCCAGCAGGGCGGGACCAGCATCATCGGCAACCAGGCGATCGGCGCGGGGGCCAGCGCCACCCAGAACGTCGCGCGGCAGAGCGGTCCGGCCGCCGCCGGTGCCCAGAAGTAGCGTCAGAAGGAGGCGTTCCGCGATGAGCGGCAGCAGCGAGGCCGACCGTCCCCATCCGCCGGTCAACAACGGCCTGGTGATCAACGGCGGCACCCAGTACGTGGGCAACCAGGCGATCGGCGAGAGGGCCCAGGCGTTCTCCGGCACGGTCGCCTTCCAGCCCCAGGACCCCGAACAGACAGCGGCCCGTACGGCCGAACTCCTCGCCCTGGTCGAGCGGTTGCTCTCCGAACACCGCGAGTCGCTGTCCGACCCGGAGGCGACGACCCGTGAACTCCGGCGCCTGCGAGAGGAACTCGACGAGGAGGAACCCCAACCGACGGTCCTGCGCCGAGCCCTGACCCGCCTGACGGAGTTCGTCCAGCCGGTGACCCCACTGGCGGTCGCGGTGGGCGAACTGGCACAGACGGTACGGGGGGCACTGGGGGCGTGAGGGGTGGGCGGCCCGGGGGCCGCCTGAACGCCGTACTCGCCGTCGACCAGCGCGCCCGCCACGGCCGCCGTGGGCCCGTGGCGGGCGGGGACGGGTGGTGGGGGTGAGGTGTCTGTCCTGCGCAGCACGATGGCGGCATGGCGGTGAGGTGGGCGGGCGGCCCGGGGGCCGCCTGGACGCCGTGCTCGCTGTCGACCAGCGCGCCCGCCACGGCTGGCGTGGGCCCGTGGCGGGCGGGGACGGGTGGTGGGGGTGAGGCGTCTGCCCTGGGCAGCCCGATGGGGGCATGGCGTGAGGGGTGGGCGGCCCGGGGGCGCCTGACCGCCGTACTCGCTGTCGACCAGCGCGCCCGCCAGGTGTCCGCCTGGCGCAGCCCGGCCCGAACGCCGTGCTCGCCGCGGGCCGAGAACAGCCGGGCCGCGGCGAGGAGTTGGTGCGGGGTGTCAGCTGCCGCTGATGGTGATGGTGAAGTCCGTGATGGGGACCAAGTTCGGGAATGTGCCGATGAGTGTCGGCGAGCCGGTGAGGATGTCGATGCTGTAGAAGGACGCCTTGCCGTTGTACGGCGTGAGGGTGGCGAAGGCGAGGTTGGAGGTCGTCTTGCCGTTGGTGGTGGCGCTGAAGATGTCGTAGCCGGCCTCGAGGTTCGCGTCGAAGCCGAGCAGACCGGTCGCGACGAGGTTGCCGGCGTTCGGGGGCGACTGGATGGTGATCTGGTCGTTGTAGGTATCCACGTTGGTGAGCGTGGTGCCGGTGGAGCCGACCAGGTCGTTGTTGGTGTACGCGGCGCCGGTCACGCCGACGGCGGCCGTGGTCGCCGGCGGGATGTTCAGGTTGCTGTCGGCGACCGTGGTGCCGTCGTTCAGGTTGTGCCGCAGGTTCTGGCCGTTGTTGCTGATCACCCGCAGCCGGTCGGCCGCCGGGTTGAAGTCGATGTCGAAGGACGTGCCGTAGAGCGCGACCTTGAGCTGGGAGACCTTGGTGACGACCACGTCGGGGGTGGTCGGCGGGGTGGTGATCGTGTAGACGCCGCCCTTCTCGCCGAGCCCGTACATGAGGCCGTTCTGCACGCGGTGGTCGATCCCGACCAGCTTGGTGTCGCCGCTGAGTCCGGTGACGTCCTTGACCCAGTTGAGGGTGTTCGGCTTGTCGGTGGTGAAGCTGGCCATGGTCGTGCCGTCGGCGGTGATCCCGAACGCCTGCAGCGTGGGGGTCGCGGTGACGGCGGCCGTGCCGGAGCCGGGCGAGGTCACGATGAGCGCGGTCGCAGCGGACACGACGGCGACCGCGGCCGCGATTCTCTTCCGGGTCCCGGATTTCATCGCCTTCAGCATTGTTGCCTCCCGTTTAATTGGTCAATTCCTGTCCGAAGCGGTCCCTTTTATTAAGTCCGGGCAGCTGCGCCCTCACAAGAGAACCGGGTGAGAAGAACGTTCCGCGGCGGGAATTTTGCGCACCATGACAAACGCGCAGCCCACACCCCTTCGCCGATTCACCCGAAGTGACATGCCGCTCGCCCGCGGGCCTCTGACCGGCGGTGCAGGAACGAGGGCAGACCTGGAGCACCTGTCCGTCAACTCCGGCTCCATATCGCCCACTTGGAGTCGACCGGACCCGAATTGCCCGACTGGTGACCCGCCGTACGATCCTCCTCCCCACGCATTACGCACCACGAGCCGATTCGGGCTCGACGATCCAGAAGGAACCCGGAAACACACCATGCGCAGATTCACGTCGGCTGCTGTGGCAGCCCTGATGGCATTCGTCGGTATGGAAGCGGGACTGGGCGCCACCGCCCAGGCGGCGGGAGAAAAGGAATACGTCGCCCTGGGCGACTCGTACTCCTCCGGGGTCGGCGCCGGCTACTACGACACCGCGAGCGGCGACTGCAAGCGCAGCCAGCTCAACTACCCGGCCCTGTCGGCGGCCGCGCACGCGGACTACACGCTGAAGGACGTCTCCTGCAGCGGCGCGACCATCGCGGACGTCCGCGCCAACCAGCTGTCCGCCCTGAGTAGCGGCACCGACCTGGTCACCCTCACCGTGGGCGGCAACGACGCCCAGTTCGCGTCGGTCGTCGAGGCGTGCCTCACCCAGAGCGACAGCTACTGCGGCACGGCCACGCAGTGGATGTCGTACTACGCCCAGAACCAGCTGGTGACCGAGCTCGCGGGTCTCTACAAGGACATCAAGACCCGGGCGCCCCAGGCCGAGATCGTGGTCCTCGGCTACCCGCAGACCGTCGCCGCGACCGGCTCCTGCGGCGCCATCGACCTCAGCTCCGCCAAGCGCACCTCCATGAACAAGCTGGCCGACGCGCTGGCCGAGGGCACCAGGGCCGCGTCGGTCAAGGAGCCCGTCACCTTCGTCGACATGCGGGCGACCTTCAAGGGCCACGAGGCGTGCGGCTCCGACCCGTGGATCAACGGCGTCGACCTGACCGACCTGACCTCGGTCTTCCACCCCAACCTGGCGGGCTACTTCAACTACGCGGCCGCGCTCAACAACGTCCTGGACTCGTGAGCCCGGATTACTGAGTCCCGACTGCTGAGTCCCGACTACTGAGTCCCGACCACTGAGTCAGAAACCGCGCTGCGGAGGAATGTCCGGTCGCACCAGGCGGACCTGTGCGGCCGGTATACGGGCGGGCAGGTAGAAGTAGCCGTGGCCGTTGTCGAGGAGCAGTTCCTCGTCGACGCCGTCCACGGCCCAGAGGTCGGCCGGCCCGCCCGTGTTGTTGATCTGCAGGAAGAAACCCGCTGACTCGTCGGTGCAGACGAAGATCCCTTCCACCTCGGGGGCGCGGCTCCCGGCGATTCCCCGGGCGGCGCCCATCCGGGTCCAGTCCAGGCCATGCCGTGCGATCGACCGCCGGTTGAGCACGGACGAGACGTGGAAGAACTTCGATTCGTTCAATTCGTCGAACACGCCGGGAGTATAGGAGGCAGCGGGGCTTCCGCCGCAGGTCGGGGCGGTCGGCCGTGCGGGTCTGTCAGCCGTGCGGGTCGGCGCCCGCGTCGGGCGTCCGCGGAATGTCGCGCTTCTCCAGGGGGCGTACCGCCGGCCCCTGGAGGATCCGGCCGTCCGGGGCGAAGCGGGAGCCGTGGCAGGGGCACTCCCAGGCCTGCTCCGCGTTGTTGAAGGCGACGATGCAGCCGAGGTGGGTGCAGCGGGCCGAGACGGCCTGGAGGGAGCCGCTCTCGTCGCGGTGCACGGCACACTGGTGTCCGCCCAGGCGCAGCACCGCGCCGTGACCCGGCGGGATGTCGCCCACCGCCGGGGCGGTCATGGTCGGCAGCCGGTCGCCGACGAAGTGCCGGGCCACCTTGGCCTGGTTCTTCAGGAACGACATGCCCTCGCGTACGACGGGCGCCAGCCGGCGCGGGTCGTACAGGCCGCTCCAGTCGGTCGACAGGCCGTTGACCTGGTCGCTGAGCAGCCGGCCGGCCATGATGCCGCCGCTCAGGCCCCAGCCGCCGAACCCGGTGGCCACGTAGGTGTGCCGGCTGCCGTGGTGGAGCGGGCCGACCAGCGGTACGGAGTCGGTGGAGTCGTTGTCCTGGGTGGCCCAGCGATGGGTGAAGGTGAGGCCGGGGAAGCGCTCCTCGGCCCAGGCGGACAGCCGGGCGAACCGCTCCTCGACGTCGGCGGTGCCCGGGGTGAAGTGTTCCCCGGTGACGATCAGCAGGCGCTTTCCGTCGCCGTACGGGGCGCTGCGCATCGAGCGTGTGTTCTGTTCCGGCGTGATGTACATGTCGCGCGGGGCGCGGTCCTCGTCGATCGTCGCGGCGACGACGAGTTCGCGGCGCGGGCTGAGGCGGGTGAAGAGGAGGGCCCGGTCGAAGATGGGGTAGTGCGTGGCGATGACGACCTCGTTCGCGCGGACCGAGACCCCGGCGTCGGTGCGCAGCACACAGGGTTCGCCCTCGGTGAGGCCGACGACGCGTGTCCCCTCGTAGACCGTGCCGCCGCGTCGGCGCAGATCGTCGGTGAGCGCCAGCAGGTACTTGCGGGGGTGGAACTGGGCCTGGCCGGCCACCCGGACCGCGCCGGCGAACGCGAAGGGCAGGTCGGCCCCCGCACTGGCCCCCGCACTGGCCCCCGCTTTGGCCTCCGCCTCGGTCACGAACTCTGCGGGCAGGCCCGCCTCACGTGCCGCTTCCGCCTCCGCGCGCAGTTCGCCGACCCGTTCCGGGTCCTCGGCGTAGGTGTAGGCCGCCGCCTCCTCCCAGTCGCAGTCGATGCCGAGTTCGTCGACGATCCCGGCGGCGTGCCGGATCGCCTCGGACTGCGAGCGGGCGTACAGGTGGGCGCCCTCGGGGCCGCGCGTGCGGCGCAGGTGGTCGTAGATCAGGGTGTGCTGGGCGGTCAGCTTGGCTGTCGTACGGCCGGTGACGCCCGCGGCGACCCGGTCGGCCTCGAGCACCGCCACCTCGCGGCCCTGCCGGACCAGCTCCCAGGCGGTACTGAGCCCGGCGATGCCCCCGCCGATCACGGCGACGTCGACGGTGAGGTCACCGGCGGGCGGGGGAGCGGGGGCGGCCCCCGGCGCGCTCTCCAGCCAGTAGGAGCCCTGGATTCCGGTTTCGGGGTTCATGTCGGCCGAGTGCCCAGGGGGCCGTGCGATACGCGCCGACATCGGGATCGCATCGCCGGGCACATCGGGGTCTTCGTGGAGGTCTTCAACGCGTCGGTCTGGGTACCCGAGGTCGTGCGGAAGAGCGCGAATACCGCGAATACCGCGCACGATGTCCAATGCCTCAAACGAGGAGGAAAGCATGAGCACGGTGAAGGAAGCGGTGGAGGTGCAGGTTCCTCTCCACACCGCCTACAACCAGTGGACTCAGTTCGAGGAGTTCCCGAAGTTCATGGAGGGCGTCGAGGAGGTGCGGCAGCTGGACGAGCGGCACAACCACTGGACCACCAAGATCGGTGGGGTGAAGCGCGAGTTCGACACCGAGATCATCGACCAGCTGGCGGACGACCGGATCACCTGGCGGTCCGTCGGCGGGGACACCGAGCAGCGCGGTTCCGTGCGGTTCGAGCGTCTCGACGACACGCACACGCGCGTGGAGCTGACGATGGAGGTCGAGCCCAGCGGCATGGCCGAGAAGGGCGCGGACGCGCTCGGCATGATCGACCGCCGGGTCAAGGGAGACCTGCACCGCTTCAAGGACTTCATCGAGGAGCACGGCGGCGAGACGGGCGCCTGGCGTGGCCGCATCCAGCCCGGCGAGCAGGGTGCGACCGGCACGGGCGGCGGCATGGGCGGTATGGGTGGCACGGGCGGCACCAGCGGTAGCCCCGGTGGTGGCATGCCCGGCAGCCCCGGCTCGATGCCCGGCACCCCCGGTCACCCGGGGCCCGGAGCGCCCGGCACCTCCGGCCCGCTCCTCTGACCGGCTGACCGGCTGACCGGCTGACCGATTGGCCGATTGGCCGGCTGACCGATTGACCGGCCGGCCGTCGGGTCCTCACCCCTCCACGCCGGTGGCGCCGTGCGCGGCGCCCACCGGCTTGGACTCGGGGGAACCTCGTTGGCGCAGATAGATCGAGAGAACCGCCATCGAGGCGACGGCCAGCAGTTCGGACTGCCAGTTCTGCAGCGTGCGGTTCCAGAAGTCCGCGGCGCCCAGATAGTCGGCCCAGCTCAGCGGGGCCTGGAGCTGTCGTAGCCGCTGTTCGTTGTAGGCGGCGGTGCCCGTGATCGACTGGACCAGCCAGGACAGCAGGAAGACCGTCCCCATGACCAGCAGCAGGGAGTGCGAGTAGACGGCGCGCCGCCAGCCGCCCGCCCTGGCCCACTTCGGCGAGTCCTCCTTGGCGTGCGCGCCGACCAGCTGGTCCTGGTCGGACTCGGTGCCGGCCTTGTGCATCTCCTTGGACTCCGGGGAACCGCGCTGCAGCAGCCAGACGGTCACCCCGACATAGAGGAAGAACTGCAGGTACTCCGACTGCCAGTTCTCCGACACGTCGACCGCGAAGTCGGACGTCGTCACGTACTCGCCCAGGGAGATCTGCTGGAGCTGGTCGGCGGCGAGCTGGTTGTTGAAATCGGCGTGCCCGGCGATCGCCTGACCCGCGAGCGACAGCAGGAACGCGATCAGGAAGAACAGCCCCAGCGCGTTGTCCCGCACAAAGCCGCGCAGACCCCGCGAGCCCTGCGGACCCCGCGAGCGCTCGGCGGCGCTCATCGGTGCATCAGCCCCAGGGTCGCCGAATAGGCGAGACCGACCGCGATGACGCCGACGACGACGATGAACATGACCCGCACACCACTCACCCCTCTCAGCGGGCGGTTCACAGCTCACCCACCCTTGATCCGGCACTGGTACGGCTCCTCCGGCCGCGGTTCGCAGCCCGCGGCGACGACCTTCCAGCCGGAGGTGAAATGGGACAGGAACAGGGTGTCCGTGGAGAGCACCGCCCGCGCCTGGTTGCCGTAGACGTCGGTCCGGCGCACGCCCCCGCCCGGCTTCAGCGACTCCTCACTCACCGCCTTCGGGCACGGGCTGCCGGACGACTGCTCGAGCTCGTCCACGGTCGGGGGCGCGAGAACGGCGCACACACGGTCGTACGCCTTATCAGAGAGCGCCTTTTCGAACACGGCGGCCGTGTCGCGTACGTCGTCCCGCCGCTCCGCCACCGTGCCGCACCCGCCGAGGGTGCCGACGGCGAGCAGGACGGAAACGGTCACCGTCGCCGCGTACGCACTCCGGGTCATCCACCCACCTCCCACGGCAGTAGACCGCGGCGAACCCCGTACGAACGGCTACCGCGCCCCGGCCTTCCCCCGCCCGGCCGATCCGGGCGGCCATCTCACGCGTCCTCCGCGACGACCCGTACGGTGCTCAGTTGCCCGTCGGCGGCGTCCGGCAGATACATGCCGGCCTCCACCCCTGTGGTCAGGTACTTCAGTACCGGTTCGGTCAGGCGTTCGCCGGGCAGGACGACGGGGATGCCGGGCGGGTACGGGGTGATCATCTCGGCGGCGATCCGGCCGGCCGCATCGGCGGCGGAGACCTTGGCGTGCGGGGCGAAATAGGCGTCGCGGGGCAGGCAGGCCTGCTCCATCCGCAGCTCGGCCGGGGACGGGAGGGCCACCTGGGGGACGTCCCGCAGGGCGGGGGCGTGGTCGGCGAGGTCGCGCAGGGCGGTGAGGAGGCGCTCGGTGGTGTGGTCGTCGTCGGCGTGGGTGAGCTGCGCGCTGATCCGCCGGTGGTCGAACAGGTGGGCGTCGATGTGGTGGTGCTCGCGCAGCCAGTCGGCGGCCCGGTAGCCGCTGGTGCCGAGTTCGGCGATGTCCATGACGACGGGGAGCGGGTCGAAGTCGGCGGCGAGGCCGGGGCCGCAGAAGTCCGCCGCGTCGTTGACGTGGAAGCCGTCGATCGCCTCGATCGCCTGACGGGTACGAGCGGCCAACTCCAGTGCATCGCCGATGAGTTGATGGCCCTGCTGGACCATCTGGCGGCGCCAGGCGTCGATGCCGGCGTAGAGGAGGACGTTGGGGCTGGTCGTGCCGAGGAGGTCGGCGCGTGAGGCCAGTTCGGCGGGGTCGATGAGGTCGCCCTGGAGGTGGAAGACCGAGCCCTGTTCCAGGCCGCTGCCCATCTTGTGGATGCTGGTGACGCAGATGTCCGCGCCCGCGTCCATGGCCCAGGAGGGCAGGTCGTCGTGGAAGGGGAGGTGCGCTCCCCAGGCCTCGTCGACGATGAGGGGCTTGCCGCGACGGTGACAGGCGTCGGCGATGCCCTCGAGGTCGGCGGCGGCTCCGTACGGGGTCGGGCTGGTGACCAGGGCTCCGTCGGCGTCGGGATGTTCGATGAACGCCTGTTCGTAGGCGTCGGCCGACGGGGGATGGGCGAGGTGCCGGGTGGCGTCCCACTGGGGCTCCACCCACACCGGTTCGACGCCGGACAGGATGAGCCCGGCGACCACCGACTTGTGCGCGTCGCGCCCGACGAGGAGCCGGTGGTGCGGCCGGGTCACCGCCAGCATGGCGGCCTTGGCGGAGAGGGAGCTGCCGCACGTCGAGAAGAACGTACGGTCCGCGTGCACGGCGTCGGCCATGAGCTCCTCGGCCCGCGCCAGGACCCCGCCCCGGGCGAGATGGTCGTCCAGGCCGCCGTTGGCCAGGACGTCACCGAAGAACACGGCGTCCCCGAGCACGGCACGGGCCCGCGGATCGGCCCCGCGCGCCTGTTTGTGCCCCGGCGGAGTGAACCCCAGTTCGTCGGCGGCACGGTACCGGGCAAGCGCGTCGAGGACCGGAGCCTCACTGTGGTTCACACCCATGGCGCCCGGGTTCCCCGGAGACCGACGGCCATGCGGCCCGAACACCCCGAACACCCCGACATCCGGAACCCCGACCGCACTTCAGCCTGAGCCGACGGCCGCCGAGGTGCCTCCGCGCGGCGGACGGTACGCAGCCGCGCTGCCCCCGGCTGACGGGGGCTCGAGGGTGCGGTCGCTCGGCGTGCGAGGCCGACCGCCGCTCCCGCCGGGGGACCCTTTGCCGCAGGGTGTTGGGCGGGGTGTCAGGGCGAGGGGCGGTCGGCGCCGGGCACCTGCCCGTCGAGCGCATCCGTGCCGGCGTCGCGCAGGCCCGTCCCGCCCCTGCGCCAGGCGGCCAGCAGGCCGGCTGCCAGGCGTTCCTCGAGATACGTCGTCGCGTGGACGCCGAACACCACGTCGGCGTCCAGGTCGGGTTCGGACTCCAGGAGGCCGCCCACGACCTCGTGGCGTACGACCTGCTCGTGGACCGCGTCCGCCGTCACGTGTTCCGTGTAGAAGCGGACCGCCGCCGGGCCCGCGTCCACTCGGCGCATCGCCTCGGCCAGGCGGCGTGAGCCAGGGGACGATGTCACCTCGACGGCCGCGAAGTGGCCGACGAGCGCCCCGCGCAGCGCCCGGTGCAGGCCGAACAGGGACATCAGGTTCACGGTGGCCAGGGCCTCGGCCGGGGCGGCGTCGACATAGTGGCCGTACGTGGTGTCCAGCCCCAGGTCCGCCATCAGGTCGGCGAACAGCTGCGCGTGGATCTCCTCGGCGCGGCCACCGCCGAACTCGTCGAACTCCACCGCGACCATGGCCGCCTTGGCGCGGCCGTGCAGCCGGGGGAGGACCCAGGCGTGCGGGTCCGCTTCCTTGAGGTGGTAGAGCGAGCGCAGCGCCGCGTAGGCGCGCAGATGTTCGATGCTGCCTTCGTCTCGAAGAAAGTGCGAGACGCTGGTGCCGCCGTCATCGCCGATCGGTTCGAGTTGAAGTTCGTCGAGCGCCTGTTCGGCTGTCTCGGTGGCGTCGATCGGTACGTCCCTGCGCAGTGCGCCCAGGAAGCGGTTCTCCAGCGTGGCGCGATGGGCCAGCAGGCCGCTGTCCCATTCCAGGCTGTCCGGCACGTCCTGGAAGCCCTGGTAGTGCAGCTCGTAGAGGACGTAGAGGGCGAGCTGCAGGTCGTCGCCGTACGGGGAACAGGCGTCGAGGGGCGGCACGGCCGCCAGCGCGCTTCCGGCGGCCGACCCCCGCAGGAGGTCCGTCACGGCGGCGGAGATGGGGCCGCGTGCCTCGGGCAGCGGCGGGGGCCGCAGCCGGGACTGCGGCCGGGAGGTCAGGGTGGGGGAGGCGGTCATACGGCATCTCCCTTCGCGGCCCGCCCGGTGTCCGACGACGCGGGCGGTGTACGGCGGCGGGCGCGGTGGCTGGTGTCGCACCAGGGGAACTCACGGCTGCGCCGGCAGGTGCAGACCGCCACGGTGAAGCGGTCGGAGACGGTCACCTCGCCGTCCTCGCCGACCACCTCCACCGGCCCCTCGATCAGCAGGGGGCCGTCGCGCTGGACGCGGACACGGCGGGGACGTTCAGGTGTGGGCGTGTTCGGCACGGATCACCACCAGCTCCTCTGTCGTACCGTCGTCGTCGGCCGTCAGCACCTGCTCCCGCAGCCAGGCGAGCCGTGAACGCAGCACACGGCCGTACGGCAGCCGGGCCCGGTCCACGACCTCCGCGCGCAGGCCGGCCTTCTCCAGCCTGGCCAGCGTCGCATCGACGCCGCACAGGTGCGAGTGGACGATCAGCAGGGCCCCGTCGGGGCGGAGGACCGTCGGCGCGGTGTCGCAGATGCGGTCGATCAGCTGCCGGCCGTCCTTCCCGGCGTCCCAGGCCCGGGCGAGTCCCCGTGGCGGCTCGGGGTCCGGGGCGGGCACGTACGGCGGGTTGGTGATCACCAGGTCGAAGCGGCGCCCCGGTACGGCGGACGCCAGGTCGCCGTGGCGTACCCGCAGGGACTGGCCGTTGAGCAGGGCGTTCAGCCGGGTGGTGGCGAGCGCCCGCCAGGAGATGTCGACGGCGGTGACCCGGCCGCCGAGCCGGGCCGCCTCGACGGCGAGGAGCCCGCTTCCGGTGCCCAGGTCCAGTACGTCCGTCCGGGCGGTGATGCCCTCGCGGCGGATCGCCCGCCGCAGCAGCCGGGTGTCGGTCTGCGGCGCGTACACGCCCCGGGGGACCCAGCAGCGGAGCCGGCCGGGGGCGGCGGTGAGGGATTCGGCTTCGACTGTCATGGGAACCTCACAACCTCTCAGCCTCTCGGTCTCTCAGCCTCTCGGTCTCTCAGCACTCTCAGCACTCTCAGCACTCTCAGTCCGAGCCCGGTGCCCGCAGCGGGCGCGCGTCCAGCGCCCGGGCGACGCCGTGCAGGTTGTCGGCCATGGCGCGACCGGTGCTGTGCGCCCAATCGCGGCCCCGCCGCTCCTCCAGGTAGTCGGGCCCCGGCCCCGGGCCCAGGTGCCAGTACGTCCACGCCTGGCCGGGAATCGTGTAGCCGATGTCCGCGAGGGCCCCGGAGATCTCGCTGATGACGTGGTGCGCGCCGTCCTCGTTGCCGGTGACCACCACCCCGGCCACGCGGTTGTAGGCGACGGGGCGCTCCTCGTCGTCCGTCTCGGACAGCATCGCGTCCATCCGCTCCAGCACGCGTTGCGCAACCGAGGACGGCCTGCCCAGCCAGGTGGGCGAGGCGACGATCAGGATCTCCGACTCCAGGAGCTTCGCGTGGACCTGGAGCCACTGGTCCCCGCCGCCCGCGTCGGTGACGACGCCGGGGGGCGAGATGGAGGTCGACGGCGCGTACGAAGTCCACCTCCACGTCGAGCCCGGAGAGCCGCTCCGCGACCACGGCGGCCAGCGCCTCGGTGTTGGAGGGCTCAGGGGATTTCTTGAGGGTGCAGTTGACGACGAGTGCTCGCACGATCGCTCCGACGTAGGGGACGGACGGTCAGACGGTCCACTGCGCGGACGGAGCCGGCAGCGCACCACGAGTACCCGTCGACAGCGGACGTAACGGTCGACGAACGTGTCCGTGCGTTTCCCCGGGAAGTCGCCGAGGGCCGCCGCCGGACCTCCCCACCAACAGGTGTCCACTCTCTGGAACAATTCCCCCCGGGGATCGCCCGGGGGAACCCGTACGGTTGTCCAACCATCTTCCTAATGCCGGGAGAACGACTGACCAGTAGAAAACCGGCAAATCGATCCGGAAGCGACAAATGCCGCCACGAATATTCTCGCGAACAAACCCCTGGCTCCTCGCCGGTGTGGTGCTCGTCGGCTTCCTGATCGCGCTGGAGTTCTCCGCTCGTCACTACGGGCTGCCGGGACCGATCACCAACCAGCTGCAGGAAGTCGTGTTCGCCCCCAAGTCGGGGCCGCTGCTGTACGCCAGCATGGCGTTGATGATGGTCGTGCTCACCTGGCGGCAACGGTTCATCTCCCTCGGCGTCGCCATCGGCATCGACATCCTCTTCCTGCTGGTGCGCTGGGCGGCCGGGGCCCTGGTGGGCGGCAGCCACTTCTTCGGCAACGGCGCACTGTGGGTGATGCTGGGCTGGGCGGTCGTCGCCGTGACGCGCCGGGCGGGCGATGAACGGCTCCTGCTGCTGAAGGGCGTCGGGCTCGGCCTGCTGCTGGTGGCCGGCCGCAAGGCGGGCGACACCTGGCTGCTGATCACGGCGAAGACCCGCCCGGTGGTGCTCGACCAGTACGTGGCGGTCGCCGATCACGCGCTGGGCGATCCGTCCTGGCTGATGGGCCGGGTCCTCAGGGCCGTCGGCCCGGTCGGCTCCCACATTCTCGACTGGGTCTACATCCAGCTCGCCGTGGCCGCAGTCCTCGTCGCGCTGTACCAGCTGCGCAACGTCGCGGCCGAGCGCCGGTTCCCGAGCCACCACGTGGTGCGCACCTTCCTGGCGATCGGCCTCCTCGGGCCGGCCGTCTACATGGTCTTCCCGGTGGTCGGACCGGTCTTCGCCTACGGCAACGGCGCCTTCGGCACCGGCGGCGGACACTGGGCGGTGGCCTACCTGTGGCCGGACACGCACCTGCCGATCACCGCCCCGCAGCCGATGACGTACGACGACATCACACCCCGCAACTGCATGCCCAGCCTGCACACGGCGTGGGCGACCGCGATCTTCCTGCACTCCCGGAAGGGCCCGAGGTTCATGCGGTTCGCGGGCACGTTCTGGCTGGTGGCCACGCTCAGCGCGACGCTCGGCTTCGGCTACCACTACGGCGCGGACCTCGTCGCCGGCGTGGTGTTCGCGCTGACGGTCGAGGTGGCCGTGCGCTCGTTCGCACGCGGCTGGGACCGCTCGGCGATACAGCTCGTCGCGCACGGGGTGACGGTCTTCGCGGCGCTGCTGCTGGCGTACCGCTTCCTGCCGATGGAGATGGCCGAGCATCCCTGGGTGTTCGGGCCCCTGGTCATCCTGGCGATGCTCTCGGTGATAGACGGCTACATACGGACCACCAGGAAATGGGACCCGGAATCCACCCCGGAACGGCGGCCGGAGGGGCGACTCGAGCTGGTCTGAAAGTGGGTGTACGGGTTCCGCACGATTTCGATTACGAATACTTGTTCGCGTGACATCATCGCGTGGCAGACACAGTGATCACCCGGGGGAACCATCCGATCCGTCATGCCGTAGGTAGGTGCTGCCCGGGCCTGAGGAAGGATGACGCCCCGCATGGGCAGACCCGTTCCCCCGCAGTCCGAAGCCCGGGCATCGCAGTCCGAAGCCCGGACACCGCACCGGCTGCTGTGGCCGGTCACCGCCACCGCGGCGGCCGCGCTCCTCGCCGGTACGGTGCAGAGCCCGCCCCAGGTCCAGGCCCAGCCCCGGCCGGACACCGCCGCTCCCGTCGCGGCCGTGAGCTGCGCCGACGGGGTGTGGAAGGCCAACTACTACCCCAACACCACGCTCACCGGCACACCCCGCAAGACCCTGTGCGACAAGGCGATCGGCGAGAACTGGGGCAGCGGCCACCCCGCCGGCATATCCCTGCCCAACGACCGCTTCGGCGTCCGCTGGACGATGAGCCGGAACTTCGGCGGGGGCGGACCGTTCCTGCTGAAGACCGCGGCCCAGGACGGTGTCCGGGTCTGGATCGACGGCAAGCGTCATGTCGACCTGTGGCGTGACTACACCACCACCCAGCGCGCGAGCGTCAAGGTGACCGTGCCCGCCGGGAAGCACACCGTGCGGGTCGACTACGCGGCCGTCACGGGCGCCGCCAACGTCGCCGTCACCCTCGCCCCGACCACTCCGGACCGGACCGCCCCGCTGGCCCCCGGCTCCGCGAAGGCGGTGTCCGGTGACACCCGGGCCACAGTCAGCTGGGCCCGCAACGCCGAGGCGGACCTGGCCGGTTACCGCGTCTACCGCTCCACCAGCACCCCCGTGGCGATCGACACCGCGCACCGGATCAGCGGCTCCGCCCTGCTGACCGGCACCTCGTTCACCTCGACCGGACTGCGCAACGGCACCAAGTACTGGTTCGCCGTCACCGCCGTGGACCGCACCGGCAACCAGTCCCGCGCCTCGGCCAATGTCTCGGCGGTTCCGGCCGACAGGACCCCGCCGCGCGCCCCCGACATCCTGGGCGCCGACGGCTACGGCGACATCGACCTCAACGGCAACGGCGTACCCGACTCCGGCGACGACCTCGGCGAGAACTTCCTCAGCTGGGGCCCGAGTTGGGACGACGACTTCAGCAACCGGGACGCCTTCGCCGGCTACCACGTCTACCGCGCCACGGCGCCCGGCGGCCCCTGGACCAGGATCCGCAGCGCCGACGCCGGCGTGGTCCAGGACAACGGCTACTCCGACAAGGGCGCCCCGATCGGCGTCACCGCGTACTACAAGGTGACGGCCGTCGACACGGCGGGCAACGAGTCCGCACCGGCCACCACCGAACCCGGTGAGTACGCCCGGAACATCGCCTCCGCGCTGCGCCCCGACACGGGGCTGTACCCGCCGCAGCGCCCTACCGGGCTCATGGGCTCGTCGAGCGAGGACAAGGCCGTGCTGGACTGGACCGCCAACCCGCTCGGCAGCCCCGTGCACGGCCTGACCGCCGGCTACCAGGTGCAGTCCGCCTCCTCGGCCTCCGGCCCCTGGGACCTGCTCGTCGACGCCGACACCCCCCGCACCTTGCCGTGGTTCGTCGACACCGGCCTGCCCGCGGGCGGCACGCGTCACTACCGGGTGCGCGCCGTCGGCAAGACCGTCGACGCCGACACACCGCGCACGTACTCGGCCTGGACCGCGCCGGTCTCCGTCAGCCGCCCGCTGCCGCCGGACACCACCCCGCCCGCCGCGCCCGGCGCACCCGAGGTCACCGCCCCCACGGACGGCACCACCGCCACCCTGACCTGGACCACCAACGGCTGGCCGGGCTACGAGCAGGACTTCGCCGGCTACCAGATCACCCGCAGCGCGAACGCCGACGGCCCGTTCACCGATTCCGGCAGCGCCCGCACACCCCAGTGCGCCGGCGTGCCCGACTACGAGGACCGGGTGCGCTGCACGCTCACCGACGGGCCGATCGCCGCCGACGCCACCCCGTACTACCGGGTCGTCGCGGTCGACCAGTCGGGCAACCGCTCCTCCGGCACCGTGGTGCGGCTCAAGCGCCCGGCCCCGCCGCTGCCCAAGCCGCCCACGCCCACCGGCCTGACGGCCACCCGCGACGACAACGGCCTCCTGCTCGACTGGAACGACTCCCCGCCGTCCGAGGTCTATCTCTACTACCTGTACCGCACGACGTACGGCGGTGCGTGCGAGCGGAACACCTACACCTTCGAGACGGCCAACTCGTACTACCTGGACACCGAGCCGTACCGCAGAGCCCGTTACTGCCTCTCGGTGCGTGGCTTCGTGGGCAACTACAGCGACCCGCTCTGGATCGACGTCCCCGAATACCCCGGCCCCGCCCCGCAGCAACCGGAGCGACCGGCCTCGGCGGCTGCCACCGACGGCATCCGGCTGACCTGGAACTCCAACGACCCCACCGCGGCGAGCTACGAGGTGTGGCGCCGCACCGAGACCGACGCCGTGTTCATCAAGAGCGGCGACGTCCCCGGTACGACCCTGCAGTGGACCGACCCGACCGCCCCGGCCGGCACGCCCACCTGCTACCGGACCGTCGCCGTGGACGCGGTGGGCAACCGCTCGGGCTTCTCCGACACCGAATGCGCGCTGCGCCCGTACGCCGCCGACGTCACGCGTCCCGCCCGGCCCGCCGGGCTGACCGGACGGGCGGACGGCGCCGCCGTGATCCTGTCCTGGCAGCCGGTCCCCGGCGCCACCGGGTACATCGTCCACCGGTACTGGACCGACCCCGCCCACCCGGGCCCCCGGGTCCAGGACCAGCCCGTGACCGCCACCACCGTCATCGACACCGACGGCCTCTACCCCTCCACCGGCGCCTACTACGCGGTGATCGCCGTGAACGCCGACGGTGTGCGTTCCGAGGCGGCGGTGCTCCCGTGGATCGGCAACGGCTACGGCGCCTCCATGACCCTGGCCGCGAACGGCTCGGCGGACGGTGTGCAGCTGAGCTGGGAGTGGACCTGCCAGTGGTCACCGTGCGCGGAACCGACCTCGGTGGCGGTCCAGCGCTGGAACACCACCACCCAGGTGTGGGACGAACTGACCTCCACCGTGCCCGGCGACGCGGTGTCCTACCTGGACACGACCGCGCCGGCCGGCACGACCTCGTACTACCGGGTGCACGTCTACGCCTGGCACGGCGAGTACAACGAACAGCTCGGCCACGCCACCGTCCCGGGAACGCGGCCGGGGGTGTCGGCCTCGCGCTGACGCCGTATCGGCCGGTTCGCTCAGCCGCCCCGCCGCCCTGAAGGGCGGCGGGGCGGCGCTATGAGGAAAAGCTATGGAGAAACCTTTCTCCTCAAGGGTCGGACGCCGTCAGGAGAGCTTGATCAGGGAGTAGTCGTCGCAGTAACCGGCCGCGGAACCCGCGTCCTTGTAGCAGTAGACCGCCGCCGAGGTGTTGCCGCTCCCGGTGGTGAAGAAGACGGGCTGCTGGGCGTAGGCGGTGCTCGAGGTGCGCAGATAGGTCTCGGTGCCGCCGAAGCCCTTCACGCCGACGGCGACCTGCTCACCACCGGTCGCGACCTTGGCCCAGCCGGTCAGCAGGTAGGTGGCGCCGGAGGTGAGACCCGAGGCGGACTGCTCGACACCGCTCGTGGCGGCGCCGGTCTGCAGCGAGTAGGTGCCGGTGCGGGCGTTGGAGGCGACCGCGTTGGACTGGGCGCCGCTGCCGCTGCGGGTCCACGGGCTGAGGGAGCCGGTCTCGAAGCCCGCGTTGGTCAGGACGTTGGACGGGGTGGAGATCTTTTCCACCGCGAGGTCGTCGCAGTTGCCGGTGCCGGTGCCGCCGGTGTTCTTCCAGCAGTAGACCAGGGCCGAGGTGTTGGAGCCGCCCGTGGTGAACAGCACCGCGGCCTGGGAGTACGACGTCGTGGCGACGTTGGTGAAGGTCTCCGTGCCGCCGTAGTTCTTGACGCCGATCGCGAGGGTCTCCCCGGCGTTCGCCACCTTGGCCCAACCGGTCAGCAGGTAGGTGGTGTTGGGGCTGAGGCCGGTCAGGTTCTGGTTGGCGCCGCTGCCGCTGGCCTGGGTGGTCAGCGCGTAGCCGCCGGTGCGGGCGCCCGAGGAGGTGACGGACGGGGCGGCGCCGCTGTTGGTCCAGGGGCTCATCGCGCCGCTCTCGAAACCGGCGTTGGAGACGAGGTTGCCGCCGGTGCCGTTGTCGGCGCCGATGTTGGGCGCGGCCGTCGCGGAGACGGTGTTGCCGAAGGCGTCCTTGCCGCCGTTGCCGCTGATGACCGCACCGGCCCGGATCACCGGGGAGGAGGGGTGGACCTGGTAGGCGGCGGTACCGGTGTACGAGGAGGAGGTGTTGATGTTGCCCGGGTTGCGGAACTCGGGGTCGGTGACGACCTTGGCCGAGTCGGCGGGCTCGGAGGACGGGTGGGTGCCGTAGAAGAGGTTGTTGGAGTAGACGGATCCGGAGCTGGTGGTGAAGTAGCCGCCGGTGCCGTAGTTGAACACCGCGTTGTTGCGGAACGACAGGGTGCCGGTGACGCTGCCGCCCTTGCGCGAGTACAGGATCGGGGTGTTCAGACCGCTCTGGTTGGCGTAGATGCTGTTGTTGTAGATCAGCGGAACGGCGACCGAACTGCCGCTCTTGTTGGGGATGTTGCCGACGAGGTGGAAGACGCCCGTGCCGTGGGTCGGGGTGCCGGCGGCGGGGCAGCCCGCGTTGGTGCCGTCGTTCTCACTGATGTTGTAGCGGATCACCGTGCCGTCGCTGGGGACGGTCGAGGTGGGCTCGTTGGCGATGGAGAAGGGCGGCATGATCAGCATGAAGCCGCCGAGGTTCTGGTGGCTGTAGTTGTACTGGAACGTGGTGTTGTGGTTGCCCCAGTCGACGTCGTAGCCGGTGCCGTCGGCGCCGTTGACGTGGCAGTAGACCTCGTTGTTCTGGACGACGGTGTCGTTGCTGCCGGACATCCAGATACCGGCCGAGGCGCCGTTGCAGTACTGGCCGGAGGGCGGGCAGGTGGCCTTCGCGCCGCCGTAGCCGGCCTTGTTGCCGTCGATGAGGGCGCCGTCGTTCTTGACGACGAGGATGTCGTCCGCGCCGTCGTAGGTCATGGTGTTGCCGCGGATGACCGTGCCCGTGGTCTGGCCGGTGCCCTGGCCGTCCCCGTCCGGGGTGACAGCGACGGCGATCCGGTCGACGTGGTCGAAGGTGTTGTTCTCGACGACCACGTCGTCCCAGGTGGAGACGGGGGTGGTGTGGTCGGTCTGGACGCCGACGCCCGCGTTCGTGGCGTACCAGCCGCCCGACCAGCCGCTGATGTGGTGGATGTTCATGTCGTGCACCCGGATGTGGTGCAGGACGCCGCCGGAGCTGTTCTCGGCGAGGACGCCCGAGCGGTACGCGGGTGACGCGGCCGGGTTGGTGAGTTCCAGGCCGCCGATCTCCCAGTACTGCTGGTTGAGCAGGTGGATGACGGGACCGGTGGCGCCGCCCGCGTTGATGACCGGCTTGGCGCCGGTGCCGTAGGAGCCCATGGTGATGGGGCTGCCGGAGGCGCCCGAGCCCTGCGGGGTGAGCTGGCCGGAACATGTGGTGCCGGTGGCGAAGAGGATGTTGTCGCCCGCCCCGAAGGTGGTGTTGTTGACGCTGGTCACCGAGTTCCAGGGGCTGGCCTGGGTGCCGGTGCCGTTGGTCGCGGCCGAGCAGTCGACGTAGTAGGTGCTGCCGGCCGCCATGGCGGAAGGAGCCGGGAGGAGGAGGGCGCCCGCCAGCGTGGCGAGCAGGGTGAGGACGCGGGACGCCCTGAGGCCGGGGCGGTCCGATCTGCGACGCTTCATTGCGGCGCTCCTTGCTGGGTGAATGAGTCCTCCGGGTCGCGGGCTGCGACGCGGGGCTTTTTGCACCGGGCGGGCCGAGGCGAACCCCGTCCGAAAACTCCGCCCGGAATCTGTGGCGGGGCGCCTCAGCGGGTCGGGAGTGACGCCGGGAGGGAAGCAGGGATTGACGTCTCGAGTACGGAGGCGTGGCGCATGCCCGGCGGCAGCGCCAGGTCGACGGGCTCCCAGACCACGCCGTCCTTGCTGCGGGAGGCCCCGTACCTTCCTTCGAGGAAGTGGTCGTAGATCATGACCAGCTCGTCGTCGCGGCGGAAGATTGACGGGCCTTCCACCACCGAGGGGGTGACCGGCCCCCGGGAGGAGGCGTAGGGGCCTCCGGGGGTGTCGAAGGAGATCAGGTGGATGTCCTTGTGGGGGGTGGCGAGGTCGTTGGTGCCGCGTTCGTCCTTGAAGGCCATGAGGAATCCGCCGCCGTCCGCCTCGCGCACGGTCGCGTCGATGACCGAGTGCCCGGGGTCGAAGAAGAGACTCGGGGCGGAGAAGGTGCGGAAGTCCTCAGTGCTGCAGTGCCAGATGCGGTGGTCCTGGCCGATGTGCTCGTAGTCGCGGCCCTCGGCCGTGCTCCCGGCCTCCACGACCGACGACCAGATGAGGTGGTACAGCCCGGTCGCGCGGTCCAGGAAGAACTCGGGGGCCCAGGCGTTGTGGGCTCCCTCGACACCGGCCATCACCGGGACGAGTTCCTGGGGCGACCAGGTCAGCAGGTCGGCCGAGGTGGCGTGCACGATGCAGGGGCTCGTCCAGCCGTCGGTGGCCAGCAGATGGAACAGACCGTCGGGGCCCACCCCGATGAACGGGTCGCGCAGTCTGCCGGTGCCGACCGTGCCCCGTAGAACGGGCCGCCCCTCGTTCACCGCTGCGAATTCCTCGCCGTCGTGGCTGTAGGCGAGGTGCAGTGCCTCGTCGGCGTCGGTGAAGTATGAGACCACGTACATCGGTGGGATGGTCCTTCCGGGACGTCGGGGCGCGGGTGCCCCTGGACGGTGGGGTCGGTCGGGTGACCTGGGTACTGGTGAGGGGTGACGCGGGGCCGCCGACCGGCGGATCAGGACTTGACCGCTCCGGCGGACATGCCGGCGACCACCTGGCGCTGGAGGAAGACGAAGATCAGCAGCAGCGGCAGGACACCCAGCAGGGCGGCGGGGAACAGGGTCGTCGGCTGCACGGTGTGCGGGTCGATGAACGAGTACGCGTTGACCATGACGGTCCGCTTGTCCGGGTCCTGGAGGAACACCAGGGGCACCACCAGGTCGTTCCAGACCTGCAGGGCGACGAAGGTCAGCATCGTGCTGGTGACCGGCCGCAGCAGCGGCAGGATGATCGTGAAGAACGTCCGGAAGGCTCCGCAGCCGTCGAGCGAGGCCGCCTCCTCCAGGTCCACCGGGATGGAGCGGATGAAGCTGGTGTAGAAGAACACGGCGACAGGCAGGTACAGGGCCGTGTAGATGAAGACCACGCCCGCGTAGCTGTCCAGCAGGTTGAGGTCGCGCATCAGCAGGTACAGGGGCGCCACCACGACGAACACCGGGATCGACGTGCCCAGGATGAACAGCCGGTACAGCGCGGTGGACCAGTGCTGGGTGATCCGGGCCAGCGGATAGCTGGCGAGTGAGCCGATCACGGTGATGGCCAGGCAGGAGAGCCCGGTGATGAGCAGGGTGTTGAGGGTGCTCCGCCCGTAGTGGATCTGGCTGAACGCGTCGGTGAAGTTCTTCAGGGTCAGCGAATGCGGGATGCCCAGGGGGGATCGGGCCACGTCCGCCGCCGTGCGCAGCGAGGTGACGACCGTGAAGAGGAACGGCAGGACGAACAGCAGGGTTCCCAGGCAGAGCAGGACGGTGCCGAGCCCGCCGAGGAGGCGGCGCAGCGGGTGGGGCGGGGTCGCGCCCGTGGGAGCGGGCCGGGTTCCGGTGGGCGGGGCGGAGATGTCTGAAGTCATGGTGGCGATCCGTCGTTCTCAGATGCGTCGTTCGCGGAGCCGGAGCAGGGAGGAGGTGGCGCTGGACAGGACGACCACGGTCACGAGGAGGACGACCGACAGCGCGACCCCGTAGGCGAACTTCCCGCCGCCGAAGACATTGCGGTACACGAGGAGGGTCAGGGTGTCCGTGGCGCCGGCCGGGCCGCCGTTCGTCAGCACGAGGGGGAACTCGAAGACCTTCAGCGAGCCGATGAGGCTGAGCGTCACGTTGACGGTGAGCGCGGGGGCGAGCAGGGGCCACTCGATGCTGACGAAGCGACGCCAGCCGCTCGCGCCGTCCAGTGCCGCCGCCTCCAGCAGTTCGGTGGGCATGCTCATGTAGCTGGCCAGGAAGATCGCGCAGGAGTAGCCGGTGAACATCCAGATGTTGACGGCGGCCACCGAGTAGAGCGCGGTGGAGGTGTCGCCCAGCCAGACGTGGTTCAGGCCGTGCAGTCCGACCAGGTCGAGGAGCGCGTTGATGCCCCCGGTCGGGGCGAACAGATACGACCAGATGAAGGCGGCCATCACCGGGGAGATCAGGGTCGGCGTGAGCAGGACGACGCTGAGCGTCTTGCGGACCCTGGGGCGGCGGAACAGGAGGCTCGCGAAGAGCAGCCCGAGGCCGTTCTGCACGACGACGACCACGGCCGCGTACAGCACGGTGTGCCACAGGGCGGCGGTGACCTTCGGGTCGTCGGCCATGGCACGGTACTGCTCGGCGCCGACGAAGTTGGCGATGGGTCCGCCGAGGCTGTCGGTCATGCTCAGGTAGATGCCGCGGGCCAGCGGATACAGCATGAACACGCCGTACACGGCGATCGCCGGGAGCAGGAAGGCGGCCATGGTGGCACGCCGGCGGTGGAACACGGGGGATCCTCCTCTTGCCTGGTGGATGGCCGGGGCGGGGGCGGTGCGGCCGGGAGCCACCGACCGCGGCCCTCGCCCCGGCAGACCAGGGGTGGGCTGGCTGGGTTACTTCGCGGACGCCGCGGTCTGGATGTCCTTCAGCGTCTGAGCGGCGGACGCCTGGCCCAGCAGGTACGCCTGGATCTTGGAGCCGGTGTCGGTCTCGGCGGCTGCCGCGTACCAGGAGTTGGAGGGGAGGATGCGGTAACGCCCGTCCTTGAAGGCCGTGGTGAAGGCCGTCGTCTCGGCGCTCTCCGGGGTGGTGCCGCCGGTGAACGGGGACTCGGCGTGCTCGGCATCGAGGTACTTGGCGAGGTTCTCGCTCTGCGACCAGAACTTGACGTACTCGCGGGCCGCGTCGCCGTGCTGCGACTGGGAGTTGACGCCCCACATCGTCCCGGCGAACAGCATGCTGTTGGGCTTGGTGCCCGCGTCACCGCCCGGCCAGGGCGCGAACGAGACCGGGAAGCCGGCCTTCTTGACGTTGGAGACCTGCCACGCGCCCTGGTACCAGAAGGCGCTCTTGCCCGCGCTGAAGTCCTGCGGGCCCTGGGCCCACTCGTCGACGCCGAGCTCGTTCTTCCAGTTGACGTACCCCTTGTCCTCCAGGGTCTTCAGCTGCTCGAGCGGGCCCTTCCAGTCCGGGTCGAAGGACGTCTTGCCGGCCAGGAAGTCGGCGTCCCACTGCTTGTTCTTGTTGTAGACGAGGGTCGAACCGCTCGCCTGGAACACGGAGCTGCCGGTCCAGCCGCTCTTGTCGGGCAGCGCGATGGGGTTGATGCCGGCCTTCTTGACCTTGGCGAGGTCCGCGAGGAACGTCGGCCAGTCGGCGGGGACCTCGGTGACGCCCGCCTTCTTCAGCAGGTCCATGTTGGCGTACAGCCCGATGCCGATCAGCTCCATCGGCATCGCCAGGGTCTTGCCGTCGGCCTGCGCGAACGGCTTGGCGTCGGGGGCTATGGCGCTCGCCCATGACTCCCCGGACAGGTCGGCGAGGTAGCCGGAGGCGCCCCACTTCTTCATCTTGTCCGTGTCGACCATGATCACGTCGCCGGCCTTGCCGCCGAGCAGTTCGGGCTGGAGCTTCTGGACGTAGGTGTCGTTGGCGGTGATGTACTCGAAGTCGACCTTGATGTCGGGGTGGGCCGCCTCGAACGCCTTGTTGATCTCCGCGACGTTCGCCGGCTCCGCGCCGCCGCCCTTCCAGGCCTGTACGTGCAGGGTCACCTTGCCGTCCGCGGAGGTGCCGGACGACCCGCTGCCTCCGCACGCGGCCAGTGAGACCGCCATGGCGGCGACCGTGGTGGCGATCGCGAGACCTCTCCCAGAACGCTTCATTGCATACCTCACCCATCGTCGGTACGGACCGACTTGTCAGCTCTGAAGGGATGTGAACGGGCTGGTCGGTTTCCGTGTGGGGGAAGGTGCTACATGCGGAAAGGGACCGGTCGACCCGATTTTGCGGCGAACTTTTCTGCCGATTGCGGGGACTGTAACGCAAAACTTAGCTGACATCTAGAAGTAACTTTCGGTGCTCGACCAGCCGGTTCAGTAGACCGCTGTCGTCCCTTGAAGCTGGCATGTTTCGTTGACGTGACCGCTGCCTTATCGTTACAGTTGCCCGAGCGTTCGCGGCAGAAGGAGTCCGGGTGGCAGGGCGGGTGACCATCGCGCAGGTGGCCGAGGAGGCCGGTGTCTCCGCGATGACCGTGTCCAACGTCGTCAACGGCAGACCGGGTGCTTCCGAGGAGACCCGGCGCCGTGTCATGGAGGTGGCGGCGCGGCTCGGCTACCGGCCGAACGTCTCGGCCCGCAACCTCAAGGCCGGCCGCAGCGGGCTCATCGGTCTCATCGCCCTGGACCTCACCAGTCAGTACGGGCTGGAGATCCTGCGCGGCGTCGCCGACGAACTGGCCGGCGCCGAGCAGGAACTGCTCGTCAACGCCACGTACCACGACGCGGTGCGGGAGAAGGACCGGATCGAGTTCCTGGGCAACGGCCTCGTCGACGGTGTGCTCATGATCGCGCCCGTCCTGGAGGCCGACACGGTCACGCTGCTGCGCAGACAGAAGCTGCCCTGCGTCATCATCGACCCCCGGCGCGTGGACGTACCGCTTCCCCGGATCACCGTCGACAACTACCAGGGGATGCGCCAGGGCACGCAGCACCTCATCGACCTGGGGCACACCCGGATCGGCTACCTCCGCGGTGTGGAGGACCTCGAAAGCACGTCGATCCGCTTCCAGGGCTTCGAGGACGCGATGCGGCTCGCCGGCCTGGAGGTCGACGAGCGACTGGTCGCCTCGTGCGACTTCTCCTATGCCAGCGGCTTCCGCGCGACCACTCGCCTGATCGACGACCACGGCCCGACGGCGGTCGTCGGCGGTGCCGACCTGATGGCGCTCGGCGCCATCGACGCCGCCCGGGCGCGAGGACTCGCCGTGCCCGACGATTTCTCCGTCGTCGGCTTCGACGACCTGCCGCGGGCGGCGCAGAGCTTCCCCGGACTGACCACGGTGCGCCAACCACTGCACGACATGGGCCAGAAGGCGGCCCGCGCACTGCTGTCCGTCATCGAGGGACAGCGGCTGCTCATGGAGAACATGGAGGTGGGCACGGAACTCGTGGTGCGCAACTCGACCGCCCCGCCCCGGTGATTCTCAGCCCGTCCGGCGTTTGAGGACGAGGCCCTGTTCAGGGCCGAAGGGGGGTCTGGGGGCGCAGCCCCAAGGGGCGTCAGCGCACAGGCCGCCGCCGCGCCCGCCGGGACAGCCGGGCCCCGAAGAAGATCAGGTCGGCGGCGAAGACGACGATGCCGAGGGCCAGGAGATATCCCAGGCCCGAGGCCGCCGCACCGATGATCCCCAGGACGACGGCCACCAGGACCAGCAGCAGGAACAGCGCCATCACCGCGACCACCTCCTCCGTGCCGGGTACGGGTCGCCGGTCTCAGCGGCGCGCGAGCTGACGTTCGCCGCCCGCTCCCGGCTGGTACGGCATGCCGTAGTGCCGGAAGATCTCCTCCTCCCGCTCGGCCGGCAGCACGTCGTCCGTCCCGATCGACGGGGCGTCGCGCACCTGCGCCTTGGCGTAGGCGACCTGCACGTAGTCCGGTCCGAGGACCACGTCGTCGAGGGGGACGAAGACCAGCCGGTGGCGGGTGGGCAGGCCGGTCCGGACGGTGGCCATGGCGGGTTCGTCGGTGGCCGTGTCCACGTAGACCGCCTCGAGCATGCCGATCCTGCGCTGCTTCGTGTCGATCACGTCGTGGTCGCGCCACTCACGGATGTCGGCTGGACGGATCATGCGGCTGCTCCCTGTCTGGCCCCGACGCGGAGATGCCGGTACGCGGCTACGCGGGTACGGGGACCCCGGGTGCCCTCCGGGGCCCCGGGCATGCGTGCCGCCCCACTTCTTGTCTCGACTCTTGTCTCGACCATGTCCCGTCAGTCGGATTGTCGCAATTTCGAGACCTCCGGGAGGGTGACCGCGCGTCCACGGTGGGTAGTCCTCGCTATCTCGGATCCGTGACCGTTTCAGGGGGACAGATGACGGACGACAGATTCACGAGCCTGCCCGGATGGAGAGGCGGCGACGCCAACGCCGCGTATCTCGACAAGAACCTGCGGCACTTCCCGGTGGAGACCTCCCTCGACGACTCGGTCAGCTGGCGGCTGCTGCTCCAGCTGTTCGTCTACGCCTTCCTGGCCTCGTTCCTGGCCTTCCTGCCGGTCTTCTTCTTCGGGCTCTTCCTCCTGCTCCTGGGCAGTGCCGAGGGATTCGCCTTCATGTTCGCGCTGTCGTACGTGGCCTCGGGCGTCGCCTTCTGGGTGACCCTGCTCGGCGTACGCATGATCGAACCGATCGCCGAATGGCGGGTCCTGCTGGCGGACCGGGCCGGCTCCCTCGACTCCGCGTACGTCTCCATCGCGGGGACGCTCGCGCAGCGCTCCATCCCCGTCGACCGCGCCGAGCGCGTCATCGCCACCGGCCTGGGCCGGGACCAGGTCCGCAGCCGCCTCGTGCTCTCCGAGGGCAGGTGCCAGGCCTACGTCTCGGTCTTCTCGTACGGTACGAGCCTCTACCTGGGCTGGCAGATGTGGCGCTCGCGTCGCGGATACGTCCTGATCGGCGGCTGGGTGTCGGATTTGATCGCGAACGTCATGGGCCGGCTGAGCCCCGAGCGGATCATGATGCGTACGGAGGGCGTACGGGCCATGCGTGAGGCAGTGCACGCGGCGTGCCGGGAGGGGCTGGCCACGGCGGTGGACCAGGTCGTGGTTCCCGTCAGCTACGCCTTCCCGCAGGGCCTGCCTCCAGTACGGGCCGACCACGCGAAGTCCGCGCCGATGCCGCCGGACGTGGGTTCCACGGGGACGTGGGGACCGGCCGGCGGACCCCCGCCGGGCGGTCCGCAGCCTCGGACCTGAGACGAAGGAGCGGGACCAGGAAGGGGAGAGTGAACGGATGGTCGCAGGCGCGCCGGGGGACGCGCGGGGCGTGCTCCTGCGTGCCGCCCCCAGCGGGGAGAACTGGGCCTACATCGCCTTCTCCCTCAGCCCCGCCCCGCTGCCCGGAGGCCTCTACCCGGAGTTCTCCGAGGCCCGGCGCAGAGCCGACCGGGTCGCCGCCGAGCGGGCCTGGCTCGCGGCCCTTTGGACCGAACGCACCACCGTCCGCTGGGACTTGCGGTTCACCGGCGACCCGGTGAGCGGACGGATCGGGACCGTCCTGATAGCCCAGCTGTACGGCGCGGACCGGGCAGCCGCGCTCCGGGCCGTACGGGACACGCTCCCCGCCCTGGCCCGGCTCCCCGCGCATGTGACGGGGACCCGGGTCGAGGACACCGACGAGATCGCACGGCTGCTCGCCCCCTTCGTACCGGGATGGGGCGCCATCGCGGAGATCCGCAAACGCATCACCTGCCGGACCCTCACCCGCGCGTGGGGAGCGGAACGCATCGCGACGACGGTCTCCCGGTTCGACGCCAACGACCCTTCCTGGGACCGGATATGGGCCCAACTGGCCGCCGAGCCGAGGCGTACGGTGATCAGCGTGTGCCTCGAACCGTGCGCCGCGCCGGCCGGCCTCGCCGCCGGCCTGACGATGCGCGCGCAGGCGTTCGGGACACTCGCGGTGCCGGGCCGGCCCGACCCGATGTACGGGCTGCCCGTACCCGGCGACCCCTTCGCCCGCGAGGCGCACGGCCTGTACGAGGAGGCCGCGCGTCGTTGCGCCGGGCGGCTGCACCGGGCGCGGATCTCGGTCGCCGCCGAGGGCGAGGCCCCGGTGTCCGACGTCCTGACCGGCCTCATCGCGCACACCGTGGCGCCGACGAGCTCCGGGGCGGTGGTGGTGCGCCCGCAGAGCCCGCAGGAACACCAGGTGGCTTGCGGCAACCTGCTGGGCGTCAACCGGGACTGGCAGTGGGAGGCGTACTGGCAGGGCGTCCCCGCGTTCCTGCGAACACCGTCCGAGGGACAGCAACTATGGCTGAGCGACCCGGCCACGGTGACGGCCCTGGCCGACCTCATGGACCCGGACGAAACGGCCGCACTCTTCAGACTCCCCCACGAGGAACCGGGCGAGCCCGAACTCTTCGCGCTGCAACGAGGATCACCTCATACCTCCGGCCCGGGAACACCCACCAACAACACCAACACCGGCGGCCCCGACATGGGTTGGACCGACTTCGGCGGCACTGGAGTCTGACCGCCGAGATCCCCCGCCCCCTATGACCGTCCGCCCGAACGACCGAACAGGAGCCCTCGCCCCATGCCCGCAGATTCCGCGTCCCACGCGCCGGAGAACGCTCTCACCTTCACCTTCTCTGGGGCTGCCGCTCAAGTCGACGCCCTGAACCGGGATTTGGCCGCGTGGATCAACGCCGGTGAGCAGGTGGGGGGCCGGGCGGGGCTGCGTACCGCCGGGCCCGGTCCTGGGGAGCAGGGGGACGCGGCCATCGCCGTGGACATCATCAACGCCTCCGCCGCCGTGGTCGCCGCTGTCACCAACGCGTTCTTTCTCTGGCTGCAGCAGCGGCGCCCGACCTACCGGCGGATCGAGTTCGAGGCGGTTCGGCCCGACGGCACCCGGGTGAGTGGAGCGGTTGACGACGAGGCCCAACTCCCGGCGGTGATGGCCCAGTTGGCCGCGTTCGCCGTCGTCCCGCCCGGAGCGGACGAATGACCCGGGTGCCGTCGGGGCGCTCCGCGTCCGCGCGTGCGCTGCTTGTCGGTACCGGTCGGCATGTCCGGCCCAGCACCCTCCCTCCCATGCCCCAGGCGGTGACCGCAGCCCGCGCCCTCGCCGCCGCCCTCACCGGCCCCCAGGGGATGTTCGACGCGCGCCGGACCACCGTCGTCCCGGAGCCCGCCGACCCCCGGCAGATACTGGACCCCCTGCGCCGCATGGTCCGGGAACCGGACGCCGACCTGCTGCTCTTCGCCTACTGCGGGCACGGACTGCTCGGCCGGGACGACCGCCTCTGTCTGGCGCTCACCCCCTCCAGCCAGTACGGCGGCGGAAGCGACCCCAGCCCCTCCCTGCCGTTCACCGAAGTCGCCAGCCTGCTGCGGGAGTCGTCGGCCAGACACAAGGTCGCCATCCTCGACTGCTGCTTCTCCGGCCGTGCCCTCGGCCCGGACGGTCACGGCATCCATCTGCTCACCGCGTGCGGTCCCATCCAGAAGGCCCTGTTCCCGCCGGACGGCACCCTCACCGGTTTCACCGGGGCGGTCCTGGGCGTCCTCGACGAGGGTATCCCCGACGGGCCCCGCCACCTCGGCCTCGCCGACCTCTACGACCGTCTGGCGGTGGTCCTGCCGACCACTCCGGCTCCGCGAACGGGCCTCTTTCCCACCGGATACCCCGCTCCGCACCAGCAGACCGTCGACCGCTCCGGTCACCTCGCCCTTGCGGTCAACCCCGCCCACGGCACCGCGCGTACCCCGGCGGGACTGCGGGCCCGGGCCGCCTTCGCGCAGCGGCTCAAGCGGCTCACCGAGCCGTCGCCCGACACCCCCGTGCCCGACCCGGCGGCCCTGCCGCGACTGGTCGACGTACTGGCCGACCTCGCCGTGGACGCGGCCGAAGTCCTGGGCCCCCTCGACGACTTCAGCATCGACGTACGCCGCAACCACGCCGTCATGACCGGCGTCGCCGGCTCCCCCGAGCAGGCCACGGCCCTGCTGTCCACCCTGGTCGACGCCCTCCGCGCGAAGTCGGCCACCCACCGGTCGCTCCCGGGGGCGGAACGGGCCCTGGCCCACTGGAGCAGCCGGAGGTCCTTCAACGGCGCGTGACGCCGCTGGGGTTCGACGGGAGCAGTCGGACCCCCATCTCACTTCTCAGCGCAACGCGCTCTTCTCCTGCCACTCGCTCCACGACAGGTTCCACGCCCCGAAGCCGTTGCCCGGCGCGACCACGCCCTTGGTGTCCTTGCCGGTGATCTCGAACGGGTCGCCCGGCCGCACCTGCCCGTAGAACCAGGCGGCGTTCGCGTCGCTCATGCCTATGCAGCCGGAACTGTGGTTGGTGTTGCCGAAGTAGCGGGCGTTCCACGGCGCGGCGTGCGCGTACATGCCGGACCAGGTCAGCCGCATCGAGTAGTCGACCATCTTGTTGTAGGCGTTGGCGAGGCCCACCGTCTCGGAGTTCATGTTGATCGTGCCCTCCTTGGCCATGAGGACGGCGGTTCCGCGCCAGGAGCGCCGGTCGCCGCCGGGTGTGCCGCCGGAGACCGGTATCCGCCGGACCGTCTCGCCGTCGCGTACGAGGGCGAGTTGATGCCGGTCGAGGTCGACCTTGACGATCTGCCGGGCGCCGACCGTGAAGGCGGTCGAGTAGTCGCGTACGAACCAGCCGCCGTCCTTGCCGGAGTCGGTGCCGTTCAGCTCGGCGTTCAGGGTGACCTTGGTGCCGGGTTTCCAGTAGGTCCTGGGCCGCCAGTCGACCCTGTCCCTGCCCGACCAGTCGGTTATCCAGCCCCAGGAGCCCTCGGTGCCGTCGGAGGTGGTGATGCTGAGCTGCTTCTCGACCTCGGCGCGGTTGCCGACCGGGTTGTCGAACACCAGGGAGATCGGCTGGGCGACCCCGACGGTGGCGCCGGCGCCCGGCCGCCAGTCGACCTTGTTGACCTTGTCCGCCCCGGCCGTGGTGAAGGCCGTCTTGGTGCTCTTGGCGGTTCCGGCGGCGCTGCGGGTCGCCGCAGTCACCGCGTACGCCGTGCCGGGGACGGCCTTGCGGTCCGAGACCCAGGACCGCCCGTCGGCGGCGGCCCTGCCGGTCAGCCGGTGGCCTTCCGCGTCGGTGACGGTCACCGAGGTGAGTGTGCCGCCGGTGGCCGTGACCCGTACGGGCTCGCCCGCCGCGACCTGCTGCCCCCTGGGTGTGACGGTGACCGTGACAGGACGGTCGGCGCCGCCCGAAGTCCCCTTGCCGCCCGGGGAGTTGCCCGCAGCGCTGTCCCCGGCGCTGGGGGAGGCCCCCGACGAGCAGGCCGCGAGCGGTGCCAGCAGAGCGGCCACGAGGACGGCTCGGACGTAGGTGCGTGTGTGCGTGCGAGTGCATGTGCGTGTGCGTGACAACGGGACCTCCGGCAAGGACGGAAACCTGGTGGGTGAGGGGGCGATGTGGTGACTGTAGAGCCGGAAAACCCGAGGTCAGCCGCTGTGGAGCCATGTGACGGCGACTGGTGAGGAACGGTCATCGTCCGGTCACATTCGCCGCGCGGAGCGGTCATGGACCGCTGTGAACCTCCTTTGTGTCCCCGCGAACCGCCCGGGGAGAAGGAGAGGTTCAGACTGTGTCAGCGCTGCTTGTGACGCCCAGCCGTGTGCCCCACGCACAGCACCACCCGGGCGTGTCCCTGCGAACCATCACCGCGGCGACCTACCGCGCCTTCCTCGCCTCGCCGGCGGGCGTGGCCCTCGGGGCGGGTTTCCTCCAGTGCCCGTCCTGGGCCGACGTCAAGGAGGGCTGGCGTGCCCAACTGCTCGGCTGGGGGCCCGACCCGGCGGCCGGCCGGCTGACCGGTGTCGCCCTGGTGCTGCTGCGGCAACTCCCGGGCACCCGGCGGTACTTCGCCTATCTCCCCGAAGGTCCCGTCGCCGACTGGACCGACCCCGACATCGACGGCTGGCTGGGCCCGCTGCTCGAACACCTCCGCCGCGCGGGCGTGTTCGCCGTACGCGTCGGCCCCTCACCCGCGTACCGGCGCTGGGACGCGGCGCTGCTCAAGCCGCTCACCGGGCCGGGCCGGCGCCTGGGTGACGTCCTCGCCAGTGAGGTCGACCCGCTCGGCACGGCCGTCGCCGAACGGCTGCGGGGCCGGGGCTGGCGCCGCTGCGGTGGCGACGGGACCGGGCAGGACGGGGACGCCCAGCCGCGGTACGTCTTCCAGGTGCCGCTCGCCGGACGCACCACCGAGGACCTGTGGACCGGGCTCAACCAGGAATGGCGCCGCAATGTCCGCCGAGCCCGGAAGGAGGGCGTGGAGGTGGTCGTGGGCAGCGCGGCCGACCTCCCCGAGTTCCACCGGCTCCTCGGCGTCACCGAGCGACGCGACGGCTTCCGCCTCGGCCGCTCGCTCGCCTACTACGAGCGTCAGTACGCGGCGCTCAACGCGGAGGAACCGGGCCGCATGAAGCTGTACCTCGCCCGGCACCGGGGCGAGATCCTGGCCGCCCACACGATGATCACGGTGGGCCGCCGGGTCTGGTACCAGACCGGCGCCTCGGCCGACCACCGCCGCGAGGTCCGCCCCTCCAACGCCCTCCAGTGGCGCATGCTGCTGGACGCCCACGCGCTGGGCGCCGACGTCTACGACATGCGCGGGGTGCCGTCCACCCTCGACCCCGAGGAGCGCGCGCACGGCCTGCTGCGGTGGAAGCTCGGCACGGGCGGCCAGGTCGTGGAAACGCTGGGCGAATGGGAGAAACCGCTGCCCGGCAGCACCAACCACGCCCTGTACCGCGCCTTCCAGACCTACCTGAACCGCCGATGAGCCGACCGGCGGGACCGCCGCCCTCGTCGCTGCAACTGCCGACGCGGCCACAGTCGTCCTCCCCTTCGCCCTGCTCACCCGGACACGGACCCCCCACCCGACCACGTAAGACCACCTGACCACCTGACCACCGAGGGAGAACCCCCCATGCCCCGCGTGCTCCTCATCGAGGACGACCCCTCCGTACGTGAAGGGGTCGAGCTCGGTCTGCGTCGGCGCGGTCACGAGGTACGGGCCGCCGCGACCGGCGAGGCCGGACTCGCCGCGATGGCCGAGTTCCGCCCCGACCTGCTGCTGCTCGACCTGATGCTGCCCGGCATGAACGGCGTACAGGTGTGCCGGCAGGTTCGCGACCGCAGCCAGTTGCCGATCATCATGCTCACCGCGCGCAGCGACGACTTCGACGTGGTCATCGGCCTGGAGGCCGGCGCCGACGACTACATCGTCAAGCCCGCCCGCCCCGAGGTGATCGAGGCCCGGATCAGGGCCGTACTGCGCCGCCTGGACGACAGCGGTCCGGGGCGCCCGGCCATCGAGGTGTACGGCGAACTCACCATCGACCGGGGCGGGTTGACCGTCACCAAGGCCGGCCGGCCGCTGGCCCTGGCGCCCTCCGAGCTGAAGCTCCTGCTGCATCTGTCCGCCGCCCCCGAGCAGGTGTTCAGCAGGCAGCAACTGCTGGAGCACGTCTGGGACCACAGCTACCACGCCGACGCCCGGCTGGTCGACGCGTGCGTGGCGCGGCTGCGCGGCAAGATCGAGGACGAGGTCGGCAGCCCCCGCTACGTCCAGACGCTGCGCGGCTTCGGCTACCGCTTCGGACCGCTGTGAGAACCGGCGGCAGTGGCGCCGAGCGCCTGCGGGCCACGGCGTTCGGGCTGCGTACGCGACTCATGCTCGCCTTCCTGCTGGTCGCCGCCGTCAGCGCCGGTACGACGGCCGCGCTGACCTACCGCGAGGCCCGCAACGCGATCCTGCAGACCGCCCAGGACACGGCGGTCAGGTCGTTCCGCGAGGATGTGCAGCAGTCGGCCTTCGCGCTGCCCGTACTGGGCGGACCCGACCTGGAGGAGGTCCTGCGGGACATCGCCCGCAAGGGCAAGCCCCGCCCCTGGGTGGTGTTCGCCGAGTACGGGTCGGTCCGCGCCTCCTCGGGCGAGAACCCCGTCTCCACCGTCATCACCCCCGAACTGCGCCGCGCCGCGCACGCCAACCCCCGTGGCGGCTTCGAGCGGGTCGTCAAGGACGGCGTGCCCTACCTGACCATCGCCATGCCCATGGTCTTCAAGGCGAGCCCGGACAGCGAACTGCCCAGCGGGCTCGTGCTGTACGCCGTCATGCGGATGACCGACGAACAGGTCAACGTCGACGCCCTCCTCCTGGCCGCTCGGGACGGCGCCCTGCCCGGCCTCGCCGTCGCGCTCGTCCCCGGCCTGATCGCGGCACGCAGCGTGCTGCGCCCGGTGCGGAAGCTGCGTGAGGCGGCCCTGAACATGGGCAGCGGCCGGCTCGACACCCGGATCCCGGTGCGCGGCAGTGACGAACTGGCAGCTCTGGCACGTACGTTCAACGAGTCGGCGGCCCAACTCCAGCGATCCGTACGGGAATTGCGCGAGGCCGAGGAACGCGCCCGCCGTTTCGCCTCCGACGTCTCGCACGAACTGCGCACCCCCCTCGCCGGAATGCTCGCCGTCACCGAGGTCCTCGACGAGGACGCCGACAGCCTCGACGCCGACACCGCCCGCGCGGTCCGGCTGGTCAGCGCGGAGACCGGGAAGCTCGCCGTGCTCGTCGAGGACCTGATGGAGATCTCCCGCTTCGACGCCCGCGCCGCCGAACTGAACGCCGACGAGGTCGATGTCGCCGAGGCCATCCGCAAGACCCTCGGCAACCGGCGCTGGACCGACGAGCGGGTCCGCACCGAACTCCCCGACGGCATCCGGGCCAGACTCGACCCGCGCCGCTTCGATGTCGTCCTCGCCAACCTCGTCGGCAACGCCCTGCGGCACGGCGACGCGCCCGTCACCGTACGGCTGCGCACCGAGAGCCGCGCCCCCGGTACGGCCGTGCTGATCACCGACGTCATCGACAGCGGACCCGGCATCCGGCCCGAGGCGCTCCCGCACATCTTCGACCGCTTCTACAAGGCGGACGCGGCCCGCACCCGCTCGGCGGGCAGCGGCCTGGGCCTGGCGATCACCCTGGAGAACGTGAAGCTGCACGGCGGAACCATCCACGCCGGGAACCGGCCCGGGGGCGGTGCCGTCTTCGCCGTCGAGATCCCGCTGCACACGGAGGAGGCCCGCGGATGAGACGTACGCGCGGGCGCCGCCGTACGCCGGTCGCGGCCACCTTGGCCCTCGTGGCCGCCGTACCGCTGCTCGGCGGCTGCGGTATCCAGCCGACCGATGTCGTCGAGGCGGGCGGACCCGCCAGCTTCCAGGCCTTTCTCGACCGCGACTACGACATGCTGGTCTTCTTCCGCGCCTCCGACGGCGAAGTGGTCCCCGTGATCCGCACGACGAAGCCCGCGCCGGTGTTCCCCACCAGTTACGACCTGCCGGGCTCCGGCGACCGGAGTTCCGCCGACCTGACCGGACCGGTACCGACGGAGCAGGCCCTCGCGGCCCTGCTCGCGGGCCCGAGGAAGGAGGACCGGGCAGCCGGCCTGACCACCGCCCTCCCCACCGCCACCCCCGGCCGGCCCGTCGTAACCCTCCCCTCACCCGGCCGCGTGAAGACCCACCTGCCCTTCCCCCTGGCAGACCTGGACAGCACCGCCCTACGCCAACTGACCTGCACGATCGCCTACAGCCAGGACGCCGACGGCCGGACGGCGGTGGAACTGACGGGCCAGGACGGAACATCGAGATCCACCACATGCCCACTGTCCCCCGACCGGACCCCCACCGACTGAGCGTCTTCCGACCGAGCGGTTCCCGACCGAGCGGCTCCCGGCCGGGTCACCCCCGGCCGAGCGGCCCCCGGCCGGGTCCCCACCGGCCGAGCGGCTCAGGCCCACTGGCCCCCGGCCGGGTCCCCTCCGACTGAGCGGCCTTTGACTGAGCGGCCTCCGACTGAGCGGCTCCCGGTCGAGTGGCTTCCGGCCGGGTCGCCACTGGCCGAGTGGCCTCCGGTCGGGTGGCCTCGGGTCGGGTGGCCTCGGGTCGGGTGGCTTCGGGTCGGGTGGCTTCGGGTCGGGTGGCTTCGGGTTGGGTGGCTTCCGGCCGGGTGGCCTCGGGCCGGGTGGCTTCCGGTCGGGTGGCCTCGGGCCGGGTGGCTTCCGGTCGGGTGGCCTCGGGCCGGGTGGCTTCCGGTCGGGTGGCCTCGGGCCGGGTGGCCTCCGGTCGAGTGGCCTCCGGCCGGGTGGCTCCCGGTCGGGTCGCCACTGGCCGAGTGGCTCCCGGTCGGGTCGCCACTGGCCGAGTGGCTCCCGGTCGGGTCGCCACTGGCCGAGTGGCCTCGGGCCGGGTGGCCTCCGGTCGGGTGGCTTCGGGCCGGGTGGCTTCCGGCCGGGTCGCCACCGGCCGAGTGGCCTCCGGCCGAGTGGCTCCCGGTCGAGTGGCTGCCGGCCGAGCGGCTCCCGGCCGAGGCGGCGGCGTCGCGGCCGCCGTCAGCCCACCGTCCACTTCTGGCTTGTCGCGCCCGTGCCCGTCAGTTGGACGATCGCCGCTCCCGTCGTCGTCGCGTTGTTCAGTACGCCGAGGTTCAGGCCGCTGTGCACGGCCACCAGCATGTAGACGCTGCCGGTGTAGCTGCCGACCAGGTCGAAGAAGAACTGCTGGTTGGTGCCGCCGTTGCAGGTCCACTGGATGAGCTGGCGGTTCTCTGCGGTCGACTTGCTGGGGACGTCCAGGCACAGCCCGCTGTTGACGTTCTTCAGCGTGTATATGTTCGACGAGACCTTGGTGAGCGTCCACCGCTGGTCCGCCCCGCCCGTGCCGGTCGCCTGGACGATGTTGGCGTTGCTGGCGGTCGAGGCGCCGGTGACGTCGAGGAGCATGGAGCTGCCCGAGTTCGTCAGGGTGTGGGCCGCCGCGCTCGGCACCCCGCTGTTCGGCGTCCAGGTGCCGGCCTCGACGTCCAGGGACCAGGTCGGGTACTGGCCGAGGTTCACCGTCGTACCGCTGATGGTCAGCGGCAGCCAGATCAGCTGGGACGCGCCGAGGTCGGAGGCGTTCCAGCGGTCGCCCGCGTAGATGTACGTCGTACCGGAGGTGCCGGCCACCGTGATGATGTTGGCGGTCTGGCTGCCGTACGTCCTGGTGCCCGGGGCGGCGAAGTTGCGCATCGGCGCCCAGGTGCCGCTGACGGAGGTGGCGGTGGAGTAGACGTTGTCGTTGAGGCTCCAGCCGGTCAGGTGCGAGGCGAGCAGATAGTAGATCCCGTTGGCCTTGACCATCGCGGGCGACTCGAAGCTGTTGGCACCGCCGCCGCTGCCGAGGATGGCGACCGTGCTGAGCGGGGTGAGGTAGTCGCTCGAGAGCAGGTCGATGCGCAGGCCGTTGTTGCGGTCCTCGGTCAGCAGGTAGGCGGTGCCGTCGGTGTCCTGGAACAGGCCGATGTCACGGCTGAGCTGGCCGAGCGGACGCGAGCTGCCCCGGTAGTCGTAGGGGCCGCAGGGGGTGCTGCTGGTGGCGACACCGACCTTGGCCTCGGAGTAGTTCGAGCTGTCGATGTGGACGTACATCACGTACTTCTGGGTTCCGGCGTTGTAGATCACCTTCGGCCGCTCGACCACGCGGGACGGCCCGAGGTCGCCGCTTGCCTGGAGGGGCAGCGCGTCGCCCCGGTACGTCCAGTTCGCGAGGTCGGTGGAGCTGTAGCAGGCGATGGCGCGGAAGGACGTGTCGGACGAGGTCTCGCCCGTCTTGTTCTCGCCGAAGCCGTACCAGGTGTCGCCGACCTTGATGATGCCCATGCCGTGCAGCTGCAGGGCGTTGCCGCTGGTGTCGGTGCGCGCGGCGCCGGTCGTGAAGGTCACGGGGGTGGCCGCCCGGGCCGCCGGGGCGGGTATCAGGAGGGCCGCGAGAGCCGACAGCAGCGTGAGGAGCAGGACGGGGGCACCGCGCCGTCGTCTGCGGCCCGGGCCGGTGTTGGCGCTGTCGCTTCGGTCGGTAGACGTTCCCTGCAACATGCTTCTCCGCCTCTTCGTCGAGGTCCCGCGCATATGTCCGCCGTTCGGCGGGGTTAATGACAACTGTCGGCAGATGCCCTGTCAAGAGATCGACGTTGGATTCTGTTTCTTTTTATTGACTTTGGACTGATCCATTGACCTGCCCGAAGGTCGGCGCGTAGAACATCACCTGCAGTCGTCATGGTTTGTTACTGGTCGGTTTTGTTTGAATGGCGAGGTGGGCACCCCATGGAAGCTCCCGCATCACCCGGGAACCTGTCACGGCGCGGGATCCTCAAGGGGGCGGCTGTCACCGCGGGGGGCGCGGTCCTCGGCCTCGGCGGCGCGTCCGTGGCCCGGGCGGCGGACGCGTCGATCACGGCGACCTCGCCGAACGGCGCGAACCGGATCACCATGTCCCTGGTCGGCGGGGCGCTCCAGTGGTCGGTGAAGCGCGGCGCCGCGACCGTCCTCAACTCCTCGGCGCTGGGCCTGGTGCTGAGCAACGGCACCGCACTGGGCACGGGCAACGTGTCGGTGACCAACTACCAGCACTGGACCAAGGACAGCACCTGGACCCCGGTCTTCGGCCGCAACGCGACCGTCCGCGACCACTACCAGGAGATGCGCTGGAACCTCCGGGACGGCACCAGCGGCGTCAACTTCTCCGTCCAACTGCGCGCCTACGACACCGGCGTGGCCCTGCGCTACGTCCTGCTCGACACCGGCAGCGCCACCATCGCCGACGAGCTGACCACCTTCGTCTTCCCCGACAGCACCTCGGTGTACGCGGCCCGCGACGAGGCCGCCTACAGCCCGACCGCGCCGGACGCCATCCCGCTCACCGGCACCTCGAGCACCGACAACGGCAACCTCAGCGACCTGCCCCTGCTGGTCACCCTGGGCAGCGGCCCGTACGCCACCCTCTGCGAGGCCTCCCGGGTCAACTACCCCAGATCGATGGTCAGTTCGGTCACCGGCACTGGCTCCGGCGCCGCCAACACGCTCAAGACGTACCTGATGAAGAAGCCGGCCCGCTCCTCCGGCACGGCACAGAACACGTCCACCGTGACCACGCCGTTCGCCACCCCGTGGCGGGTGCTGGTGCTCGGCGACGAGGCGGGCGAGCTGATCGACAACGCCGAGCTGGTGCTCAACCTGGCCCCGCCCTGCGCCCTGCCGGACACCTCCTGGATCAGGCCGGGCAAGGTGTTCCGCTGCGAACTGACCACCGCCGCAGGCCTCGAGGGCGTGGACTTCGCCGTCGCCCGCAACCTCCAGTACATCGAGTACGACGCCGGCTGGTACGGCCCCGAGTTCACCACGCCGGACGCCACCACCCCGATCGCGGCCATCGACCTGCCCACGGTGATCGACCACGCCACGACATCCGGCGTCGGAGTCTTCCTCTACGTCAACCGCATAGCCCTGACGGACCCGGACACCCTGTTCGCCCTCTACAAGAGCTGGGGCGTGGCCGGCATCAAACTCGGCTTCATCAACGACGGCACCCAGGCCATGACCAACCAGATCATCAGCTGGGCGAAGGCCGCCGCCAAGTACGAGCTGCTCATCGACATGCACGACGACGTCCGCTCCTGGGGCTACGAGCGCACGTACCCCAACTGGATCAGCCTGGAGGGCGTCCGGGGCAACGAGCAGTTCCCCACCGCCACCAACAACATCCTGCTGCCCTTCGCCCGCAACGTCGGCGGCCCGATGGACTACACCATCTGCTACGGCCAGTCGCGCGACCAGACCACCAACAACCACCAGCTGGCGATGGCCGCCGTCTACTACCAGCCGCTCAACTTCCTCTACTGGTACTCGAAGCCCTCCGCCTACGCGACCACCGCCAACTGGCCGGGCCTCGCCTTCTTCGACGCCGTCCCCACCACCTGGGACCAGAGCACCACGGTCGCCGCGTCCCTCGGCGAGTACGTCGCCGTGGCCCGCCGCAGCGGCTCCACCTGGTTCCTCGGCGCGATGAACAACGAGACCGCGCGCACGGTCCCGGTCCCGCTGTCCTTCCTCGACAGCGGTACGTCGTACACGGCGACGATCTACGCCGACGGCACGGCCGCCAGCAGCCCGCACGGCACGCCCACGGTCGTCAGCACCCGGACGGTCACCTCGACCACCACCCTCAACGTGGCGATGACGAGCGCGGGCGGCCAGGCGGTGATCCTCACGCCGGTGAGCTGACTCCCCGGCAGGGGGGACGGGCGGGGCGCGGGAGCCCGGGGGGCGTGGGCTCACGCGGGTGTGCCGGGCTCAGCGCACCGGGAAGCCGAACACGTAACCCTGCTCCTTGAGCTTGGGGAGGATCAGGCGCAGGGCCTCGACGGTCTGGGAGCGGTCGCCTCCGGCGTCGTGGAAGAGGAGCGTCGGGCCGTTCGGCAGCTCCCGTTCGACGGTGGTGACGATGGCGTCCGTGCCCGGCCGCTCGAAGTCCTTGGTGTCCACGTTCCAGCCCAGCGGGCGCATGCCACGGGAGGCGGCCAGCTTGCGGCTGTAGGGGGTGAAGGCGCCGCCGGGCGCGCGGTAGTACATCGGCCGTACGCCGCCTGACGCCTTGGTGATCATGCGTTCGGCGTCGAGGATCTGCTGCGACTGGTAGGCCTCGGACTTCTTGTCCATGGTGGTGTCGTGCGACACCGAGTGGTCGCACAGCCGGTGCCCGGCCGCGACGACCTGCTTGACGAGGTCGGGGTGGGCCTCGGCCTGGGTGCCCACCATGCAGAAGGTGGCCTTCACCCCGAACTCCCGCAGCACGTCGAGTACTTGGGGGGTCCACTCGGGGTCGGGGCCGTCGTCGACGGTGATGTTGACGCCGCGCGCGCCCTTGTCCGAGGCGTGCACGATGGTCACCGCGACCGGCTTGACGACACTGGCCGGCTTGGCCGAGGTGGCCGTCTTCGGCGCGGAGCCGCCGGTGGAACCGGCCTGCGCGGTCCACACCGAGGCGCCGGTGGCGAGCAGCGTCACCCCGAGTGCCGCGCCGAGTACCTTGCCGTACCAGCCCCGCCCGCCGTTGTGCCGCGCCATGTCCGCCCCGCTCTCCCGCAGTTCCGCCCAATTACCTGGTCATCTCGCGACCAACCTGTTTGACGGAGAAAGGAGCCCGGGGGATGCGTCCGTTACGGATCAAGGACAATTCCGATGGGGTTCCCGGACAACTGAGCGAACGGGGCCTGGCGAAGTGCTGCGATGTTCGGTCAGGACATGGCGATCTCCAGCCAGGGGCTCATCATGATTCCGGACGCGCCGCGCTCCTCCTTGTCCAGTGCCGCCTGCGCGGCTCCCAGGTCCTGGCCCGGACCCTGCCAGAACGCGTACGGCCCGCCCTCGTGCTCGGGCGGGATCAGTGCCCAGTACTGGTAGTGGCTCAGGGTGAGATAGACGCGCTTGTTGATGTAGTCCAGCACCACCTTGACGTTGTGCTCCCAGTCGCTTCCCGTGCCGGTGTACTCGGCGAAGCCGCGGGGGGCCGTGGCCGCGTTCTGCACCGAGGAGCCCGCGCCGGACTGCGAGTGGGCGGTGTAGTGGGCGTGCAGCGACTGGGCGTGCGCGGGAACGGCCGCGGGGTCGAACTGGTTGTCGGGGAGCCTGCCGTAGTCGTCCTGGTGCCAGCTGCGCAGTGTTCCGGGCGCGCTGGGGCTCTTGACGCGGTCCGCCTGCTGCGCCGGGGTCCGCTCGTCGATCACCGGTTGCCGCTGTCCCGGCTCCGGTGCCTCCAACTGGTAGCGCACGTCGAAGATGAGGTTGAACAGCGGGCGCGGAAGCATCTCCGTGGCCTGCTTCAGCGTGAGCTTCGTCAGGGGCAGGTTCGCCCCACCCCGTGAGTGGTTCTGGAGCCTCGGCTGCTCCTGAGGGGCTCCCCCGGGGGCGGTGACGATTTTGCCGAGTGACTGGCCGGTCTTCTCCCTCATCTTGTTGTCGTCTCCCCAGTACGGTTCCGTCTGCGCGGAGAGGGATGTGTGGTGGTAGCCGGTTTCCTTGACGTTCGGCGCCGTCGCGTACCGGGTGGTCGCGTTCGGCACCGGAACCATGGCGCCCGGCCCGTCCGGGTGGTCCGGCGGGTTGTAGGCGGAGACGTAGGTCTCCTGAGCCTCCAGCAGGGTGTTCACCTCGCCGACGAGCACGGTGGTCAGCCGGAGGGCCTCCGGCACAGTGAGGGTGCCCTTCTTGAGCCCTGTCCTGATCTTTTTGAGATCTGCCGGGAACGTGACCCCGCCGTCGATCTCCAGGGCGCGGCTCACCTCGTCCTGCACGGCGATGAACAGATACTGCATGAGCTGGTTCGCGGTGAGTGTCTGTTCGGTGGCGTCCACTCCCTGCATGTACATGCGCGGAGTGATCTTGACGATCCGCTGCACGGCAGCCGGTCCACCGGCCCCCGCCCGCGCACCCGAACCGGGACCGGCACCGGGACCGGGGTCGTACGCCTCTGTCGTGCGCCCCGCCATGACGCGCCGCGCGGTGGCATCGGCCTCCCGTTCGAACCGGTCGGCGGGGTCGGAGACCTTCAGACTGGCCCCGTTGTCGGTCCCGGCGACGGGGCCCCGGCGTTGCTGGATCACATGGACGAGCTCATGGGCCAGGGTGTGCCGGTCCGCGCCGCCCTCTCCGATGACGACGTGACTGCCCGAGGTGTACGCCCGTGCGCCCACCTCGGCCGCGGAGGACCGGGCTGCCGGGTCGCTGTGGATGCGCACGTCGGAGAAGTCGGCGCCGAGCCTGGCCTCCATGTCGACACGGGTGGCCTCGTCCAGGGGACGCCCAGGGGCACGCAGCACGTCATGGACGGCGGAACGCTGCACCTCGGGCCGCTCGTGCCCGCAGCCGTCCTCGTGCCGGTGCCGCTCCTCCCACAGCTGTCCGGCCTGGCGCAGCATCTGCACCACGGCCCGGTTCCCGGCAGCCGCCTGCAGAGCCGTGAGACTCCCCGGAGCCGCCCGCGGTCCGGCGGGCTGCCGGGCCGGTGCTCGGCTCGTGTCGGCGCCGGTCGTCCTCGCCCTGCTGCGGTCGTGCACGCGGTCCCCATCCGACGGCGGAATTCGACTCGCTCCTGGATACAGGGCGGGCGGGTGCCCCCACCAGAGGCGTCAGGGCAGCGCAGGGGGCGCGGCGGCTACTCCGGCCTGCCCTCGGGGAAGGTGACCGTGGCCGTCCACACGCGGAAGCGGGCCCCTCCCCGGAGAAGGAAGGAGCCCGCCCAGGGCGACGCGCGCGCCGCTTACTCCGTGCGCAGTCCCTCCGGGCGCATCATCCGCAGCAGTGGCGGCACGCTCAGCAGGGTGACCACGGCCACCACCCCCGCTCCCACGCCCGTCATGGTCAGGACGCTCGGCCAGTCCATCGCCACCGGGGTTCGGGTCATCTTCAGCAGCACCGCGCCGAGGGTGACACCCACCGTCGTGGCCAGGAGGAGGCCCAGGCCGACCGGGAGGGCCGTCTGCCACAGCACCGACAGGCTCAGTGTGCGGCGCCGGGTGCCGAAGGCGACCAGCGCGGAGAGCAGCTTCCTGCGCTCGCGCAGCTGCTCCAGCTGGGAGACGAGCAGACTCGCGCCGATCAGCGCCAGCACGAAGGCGGAGCCGACGAACAGGCCGGTGCGCAGGGAGGCGTATTTGTCGTTCACCTGGGTCGCCGACCAGCTGAAGTCCCGTGCCAGCGGGTCGATCCGGGCGAGGGTGTTGCGTACGTACTCCCGCGCGTCCGGCACCGACGGGTCGAGCCGCAGGTAGACGCCGTCCGAGTACAACGCGGGCGCTGCCTTGGCGGGCAGGGCGGCCGGGGTCACCAGCAGACTGTTGGCCTTCTGCAGTGAGTCCTCGCGCGCCTCCACCACCCGCACACTCGCCGGAACGGTCCAGGGCACCTCGAGGCCGCGTTCGGTGGCGTCGCTGTACGAGGGGTTGATGTAGAGGCGCCGGCCGGGCTTGACGAGGGCTATCTCCTCGGCGTTGCTGGGGTCTTCGTAGAAGCTCCTGGTGCTCGTGACGAACACGTCGCCGTCCTTGCAGGAGGGCAGGGTGGCGAGTTCACGCAGGACGGTGCAACTGCCCACGGTCAGGCCGTTCTCGTTCTCCGGGTCCAGGGCGACGGTCGCGTAGGACGCGACGGCCGGAGCCACCGCGGCCCGTACCCCCTTGGTGTCGGCGAACTCCCGGTCGACACTGGAGTTTTGCTTGGGGTTGCTGAAGTTGACCTGCATCTGGACCCGGTTCGGGTCCTGGCCGGTCTCCTTGGTGTACTGGCTCTGCGTTCCCGTGAACAGCATCTGCAGGGCGATGGCCCCGGCCACGGCGACGGCGATGCCGTTGACCATGCGCGCGGCGGTCCCGCTGCTCAACTGCAGCCGTCGTACCGCCAGTTGCCAGGACAGCGCACCCTTGCCGAGGCGGCCGACGACCGCCTCCACGGCCCACGGGAGCAGCGCGGTGATGCCGATCAGCAGCAGCAGTACGCCGCCTATGACGAGGTACTGGTTGAAGTCGCCGTTCTTGCGGCCCTTGCCGATCATCGGGTAGAGCATCGCGAGGCCCGCCACGGGCGGCAGCAGCCGCCACCACAGCCTGCGGGCACGCTGCTTGGCCGCGCGCACGACGCCCAGCGGTTCCACGACCACGCCGCGCAGCGCGAGCAGTGTGACGAGTACGGCGGCGACCGGGACCGCCACCGCCACCAGCGCGGCGAGGGCGGGGGAGGGGTCGAGGTAGCTGGGCCAGACGCTCACGCCCAGCACCTCGGTGGTGCCCAGCGTGTGACGGCCGAGAAGGAAGAAGCCGGTACCGACGACCAGCCCGAGCACGGCTCCGGCGAGCGCCTCGCCCGCCGCGATCCGCCGCGTCATGTGGCTGTCCGAGCCGACCAGCCGCAGCGCGGCGAGCCGGCGGTCGCGGCGCTCGCCGCCGAAGCGGACGGCGGCGGCGATGAACACGGCGACCGGGGTCAGCAGCATCACGAACACGACCAGGACCATGAGCAGCAGCACCGGGTCGGTCTTCTCGGACGGCGCGTCCGGGGGGCCGTACGCGGACAGCCGGTGCACGTCGGCGAAGGGGGTGAGCCGCAGCCCCGAGGCGCCCGCGTAGTAGGCCAGTTCGTGGGAGCCGACGAGTCCGCTCTCCCCGATCGTGCCGGTGATCTTGTAGGGCAGCCGCTCCCGCAGCAGCTTGGCGCTGTCGGAGGCGAGCAGGTCCTTGAGGGCGGGGGAGACCACCATCTCGCCCTTGCCGGGGAAGCTGTCGAGCCCCGGGGGCAGCGGCGCCCGCTTGCCCTCGGGCTCGAGGAGCCGGCCGCGGATGTCGTCGTCGCGCCAGGTGGTGTCGGTCAGGGCGGTCAGGAAGGTGTTGTCGGCCTTCGGCGGGGCCTCGTCGGAGTACGTGTAGTCGAAGCGGGAGTTCTCCACCCTGTCGCGGGCGGCGAACACATTGGGCAGGGCGGTGCACAGCAGGAGCAGTGCCACGCCGAGGCCGACGCCTACGGCGGTGAGCGTCACCCGGACCCAGCCCTCACGTCCGCCGGTGACCGCGAAGTGGACCCCCATGCCGAGGTCCCTGGCCCATTGGCGAGGACTCATACGGCGCGCTCCATGTCACGGGACTGACCGTCGCGGACGACGACCTCGCGGTCGGCGTAGGCGGCCACGCGTGCCTCGTGGGTGACGAGGACGACGGCCGCGTTGGTCGAACGGGCCGCCTCCGTCAGCAGTTCCATCACGCGTTCGCCGTTGTAGGAGTCGAGCGCGCCGGTGGGTTCGTCCGCGAACAGCAGACGCGGCCCGGTGACCAGGGAGCGGGCCACGGCGACGCGCTGGCCCTGGCCGCCGGAGACCTCGCCGGGACGCTTGGCCTGGAGGTCGTCGACCTCCAGGCGCTCCATCCAGCCGAGCGCGGTCTTCTCGGCGTCCTTGCGGGAGGTGCCGTTCAGCCGCAGCGGCAGGGCGACGTTCTCCACACAGGTCAGCTCGGGCACCAACTGGCCGAACTGGAACACGAACCCGAACTCGGAGCGGCGCAGCGCGCTGCGCTGGGCGTCGCTCATCGTCGTCAGCTCACGCCCGTAGTAGACGATCGACCCGGAGTCGGGCTGCACGATGCCGGCGAGGCAGTGCAGCAACGTCGACTTGCCGGACCCGGAGGGGCCCATGATGGCGACGACCTCGCCGGGGTGGATGGAGAACCGGGCGCCGTCCAGCGCGTTGGTCGGGCCGTACGCCTTGCGCAGGTCGTGCGCGCTGAGCAGCGAACCGGGGGGAGAAGGGGGAGAAGTCGTCATCGGGTCACGGCCTCACGGAGTTTGTCGAGTCGGGCGGCGGTCAGCTCGAGCCAGCGCAGGTCGGCTTCGAGGTGGAACAGGGCGTGGTCGCAGATCAGTTGGTCCGCCAGGTCGCCCTTGCGCTTGCGGTCGGTGAAGATCCGCATGCTGCGCAGATGCTCGGAGCGCTGGGTGTCGAGGACCTCGGCGGCGTCGCGCCGGGTGAGCAGGGCGAGGACGACCTTGGTGTAGAGGGTCGACTGGAGGTACTCCTCCGGCTTCTCCGGGGTCGCCAGCCACTGCTCCACGTCGGTGACTCCGGCGCCGGTGATCGCGTAGCGCTTGCGCTCGGGACCGCCGCTCGCCTCGATCCCGTCGACCTCGACGAGACCGTTCTTCAGCAGGCGGGACATCGTCGAGTAGACCTGGCCGTAGTGCAGCGGCCGGTCATGACCGAATTTCTCGTCGAAGGCCCGCTTGAGGTCGTAGCCGTGACACGGCCCGGCCTCGAGGAGCCCTAAAAGGGTGTGACCGATGGACATGCCCCGCACTCTACACACCGTGTATACGTCGTGTGTATACGCGGGGTGCATACATGGGGTGCACGCGTGAGGGACCTTGGTGGCGGGCGGGGCCGTAAGAGCCTCGTCAAAGGTGTGCGGGACGGCGTAAGGGACTCGTCAACGGCGGCTGATTCCGGCCACGGGCGGGGTTTGCTCGACCTGTCCGATTCTCTTCCGGACCTCTTCCGAACCTCTTCCAGTCCTAGGAGCTCGCGATGGCCGACCTGGCCTTCGTCGTCACCACGATCGCGGTGTTCGCGCTGGTGGCTCTCGCCGCCAAGGGGGTGACGAAGCTGTGACCGCCGAGAACATCGTCGGCCTCGTCGTGGCCGTCGCCCTGCTGGGCTATCTCGTCCTCGCCCTGATCTTCCCGGAGAGGTTCTGAGCACTGCCATGGGTCCCGTACTCGCCGGCGTACTCCAGCTGCTCGCCCTGATCGCGGCACTGGCACTCGCCTACATCCCCCTCGGCAACTACATGGCCAGGGTCTACTCCGCCGACAGGCACTGGCGTGTCGAGAAGTGGATCTACAAGGGCATCGGCGCCGACCCGGACACGGAGATGCGCTGGCCCGCGTACCTGCGCGGTGTCCTCGCCTTCTCGGCCGTCGGCGTCCTGTTCCTCTACCTGCTCCAGCGGCTGCAGGGCGTGCTGCCCGGCTCGCTGGGCTTCAGCGCCATCGATCCGGACCAGGCGTTCAACACCGCCGTGTCCTTCGTGACCAACACCAACTGGCAGTCGTACTACGGCGAACAGGCCATGGGCCATGTCGTCCAGACGGCCGGGCTGGCTGTCCAGAACTTCGTCTCGGCGGCGGTGGGTATCGCCGTGGCGGTCGCCCTCGTACGCGGGTTCGCCCGGTCCCGCACCGGTGAACTGGGCAACTTCTGGGCCGACATGGTGCGCGGCGTCACCCGCATCCTGCTCCCCGGCGCCTTCGTCGCCGCGATCGTCCTGGTGGCCTGCGGTGCGATCCAGAACTTCGCCGGGATTCATGAAGTCGGGCAGTTCGTTGGCGGGTCGCAGCAGTGGAACGGGGGTGCGGTCGCCTCGCAGGAGGCCATCAAGGAGTTCGGGACCAACGGTGGCGGCTACTTCAACGCCAACTCCGCGCACCCCTTCGAGAACCCCACCCCCTTCACCAACCTGTTCGAGATCTTCCTGCTGCTGGTGATCCCGTTCGCGCTGACCCGTACGTTCGGCGTGCTGGTCGGAAGCGTGAAGCAGGGGTACGCGATCCTCGCGACGATGGCGACCATCTGGGTCGGCTTCACCGCCCTGATGATGTGGACGGAGTTCGCCCACCACGGCCCCGCGTTCGACATCGCGGGCGGGGCGTACGAGGGCAAGGAGGTGCGCTTCGGCGTCGGCGGTTCGTCGATCTTCGCGGTGTCGACGACGCTGACCTCGACCGGTGCGGTGGACTCGTTCCACTCCTCCTTCACCGGGCTCGGCGGCGGGATCGCCATGCTCGGGATGATGCTGGGCGAGATCGCGCCCGGCGGCACCGGTTCTGGCCTCTACGGCATGCTGATCATGGCGGTCATCGCGGTGTTCATCGCGGGGCTCATGGTCGGCCGTACGCCCGAGTACCTGGGCAAGAAGATCGGCACCCGCGAGATCAAGTTCGCGGCCTGCTACATCCTCATCACCCCGGCCCTCGCCCTCGTCTTCACCGCCGCCGCCATGGCACTGCCGACACCCGGCAACTCGATGACCAACTCCGGCGCGCACGGCTTCTCCGAGATCCTCTACGCGTACACCTCCGCGTCGAACAACAACGGTTCGGCCTTCGCCGGGCTGAACGCGGACACCCAGTGGTTCAACACGACCCTGGGACTGGCGATGGTCCTGGGCCGCTTCCTGCCCATGGTGTTCGTCCTGGCGCTGGCCGGATCGCTCGCCGAACAGCAGCCGATACCCGCCACGGCAGGCACCCTGCGCACCGAGAAGCCGCTGTTCACCGGCCTGTTGGTGGGCGCGATCCTCATCATCACCGGTCTGACCTACTTCCCGGCCCTCGCGCTGGGACCGCTGGCCGAGGGGCTGGCGTCATGACCACCGACGTAGAGAAGCAGGACCCCATGTCCACTCCCACCCTCGCGCCCCACCAGGACGCGCCCACGGCTCACAAGGCCCCCGAGGGCCGTGTCGGCGCGGGCCTGTTCGACCCCAAGCAACTGCTGAAGTCGCTGCCGGACGCCGTCCGCAAGCTCGACCCCCGGGTGATGGTCAAGTCCCCGGTCATGTTCGTGGTGTTGGTCGGTTCCGTGCTGACGACGGTGTTCTCCTTCAAGGACCCGGGCGACTGGTTCGGCTGGACCATCAGCGCCTGGCTCTGGCTGACCGTGATCTTCGCCAACCTGGCGGAGGCGGTCGCCGAGGGCCGTGGCAAGGCGCAGGCCGACACCCTGCGCAAGGCCAAGACCGACACCGTCGCGCGGCGGCTCGCGGCGGACGGGACGACCGAGGAGCAGGTGCCCGGCACCGAACTGCGCATCGGCGACCGGGTCGTGTGCGAGGCCGGCGACATCATCCCCGGGGACGGCGACGTCGTCGAGGGCGTCGCCTCCGTCGACGAGTCGGCCATCACGGGGGAGTCGGCGCCCGTCATCCGCGAGTCCGGCGGCGACCGCAGCGCTGTCACCGGCGGTACGAAGGTGCTGTCCGACCGCATCGTCATCAAGATCACGACGAAGCCCGGCGAGACCTTCATCGACCGCATGATCAGCCTGGTGGAGGGCGCGGCCCGGCAGAAGACGCCCAACGAGATCGCCCTGAACATCCTGCTGGCGTCCCTCACCATCGTCTTCCTGCTCGCCGTCGCCACCCTGCCGCCCTTCGCGGACTACGCGGGTACGCATCTGTCGATGGTCGTGCTGGTCGCGCTGCTGGTGTGCCTCATCCCGACCACGATCGGAGCACTGCTCTCCGCGATCGGCATCGCGGGCATGGACCGGCTGGTGCAGCGCAATGTGCTCGCCATGTCCGGCCGGGCGGTCGAGGCCGCCGGTGACGTCTCGACGCTGCTGCTCGACAAGACGGGCACCATCACCCTCGGCAACCGGCAGGCCGCCGAGTTCGTGCCGGTGGCGGGAACCGGCGAGGCCGAACTGGCCGAACTGGCCGAACTGGCAGAGCTGGCCGACGCGGCCCAGCTGTCGTCGCTGGCCGACGAGACGCCCGAGGGACGGTCCGTCGTCGTACTGGCGAAGGAGAAGTACGGGCTGCGGGAGCGTCACCAGGGCGAGCTCGTCGGCGCCGAGTGGATCGCCTTCACCGCGCAGACCCGGATGTCGGGCGTGGACGTCGACGGCCGGAAGATCCGCAAGGGGGCGGCCGGTTCGGTCGTCGCCTGGGTACGTGAGCGGGGCGGCGAGGTCTCCGAGGACGCCGGCGCGCTCACCGACCGGATCTCGGAAGCGGGCGGCACCCCGCTGCTCGTGGCCGTCGAAGACACCGACGGGGCAAGGGTGTTGGGCGTCATCCACCTCAAGGACGTCGTCAAGGAGGGCATGCGGGAGCGGTTCGACGAGCTGCGCCGCATGGGCATCAAGACCGTCATGATCACCGGCGACAATCCGCTGACCGCCAAGGCGATCGCCGAGGAGGCGGGCGTCGACGACTTCCTCGCGGAGGCCACTCCCGAGGACAAGATGGCCCTCATCAAGCGGGAGCAGGCGGGCGGCAAGCTCGTCGCCATGACAGGCGACGGTACGAACGACGCCCCCGCCCTCGCCCAGGCGGACGTCGGCGTGGCCATGAACACGGGTACGTCGGCCGCGAAGGAGGCCGGCAACATGGTCGACCTCGACTCGAACCCGACGAAGCTGATCGAGATCGTCGAGATCGGCAAGCAACTCCTCATCACCCGGGGCGCGTTGACGACGTTCTCCATCGCCAACGACGTCGCGAAGTACTTCGCGATCATCCCGGCGCTGTTCGCGGCGGTCTACCCGGGCCTGGACAAGCTCAACATCATGAACCTGTCCTCGCCGGACTCCGCGATCCTCTCGGCGGTCATCTTCAACGCGCTGATCATCATCGCGCTGGTGCCGCTGTCCCTGCGGGGTGTGCAGTACCGGCCGGTCAGCGCGGACAAGATGCTGCGCCGCAATCTCACCGTCTACGGCATCGGCGGCCTGGTCGCGCCGTTCGTCGGCATCAAGATCATCGATCTGCTCATCTCCCTGATCCCCGGGATCGGTTAGAGGAATCGGTTAGAGGAACGGTTGGAGATCATGAACAACTCCGTTGTTAACACAGCCCGGTTGCTGGCGGCGGGTCTACGCGCCCTTCTGGTGTTGACCGTGCTCACAGGCATCATCTACCCACTGGCCGTCACAGGTGTGGCGCAGGCACTCTTCCACGACAAGGCGAACGGCTCCGAGATCAAGGCGGACGGCAAGGTCGTCGGCTCCTCGCTCATCGGACAGTCGTACAACCTGCCGCTGAAGAAGGGCCAGGAGACCCCGGCCCCCGACCTGAAGTGGTTCCAGGGCCGCCCGCAGAACGGCCTCGGCAGCAACAGCGTCAACACCCAGTACAAACTGATCCTCTCCGGCGCGACCAACCGCGCCGGCGACAACAAGGACCTGATCGACTGGGTGACCGCCGCCAAGGCCGCCGTGGTCAAGGACAACTCGACGCCCGGACACCCGGTGAAGCCCTCCGAGGTACCCGCGGACGCGGTGACGTCCTCCGGCTCCGGCCTCGACCCGGACATCTCCCCGGCCTACGCGGACCTCCAGGTCCACCGCATCGCCGACCGCAACAACCTGTCCGCCGCCCAGGTCCAGAAACTGGTCGACGACCACACCACGGGCCGCACCCTCGGCTTCATCGGTGAACCGCGGGTCAACGTCCTGGAACTCAACATCGCGCTCAAGGCGCTCCTGGCGAAGAGCTGATGGCGTTACCCGACCCGAGCGGGAGTCGACGGCCCGGTTCCCGGCCACAGCACCGGTGCCGGTCACAACACCGGTACCGGTCACAGCACCGGTGCCGCCGGCTCCCACCGCCGCGTACGACACGAAAGGCGCGCCCATGACACGGGTGCTGGTGGTGGAGGACGACCCACAACTCGTGCGGGCCCTCGTCATCAATCTCCAGGCACGCCACTACGCCGTCGACGCGGCCCCCGACGGCGCCACCGCGCTACGGCTCGCCGCCGCCCGCCAACCCGACGTCGTGATGCTCGACCTGGGCCTGCCCGACATGGACGGCGTCGACGTCATCAGAGGCCTGCGCGGCTGGACCCGCGTACCGATCCTTGTACTGTCCGCCCGCCGGGCGTCGGAGGAGAAGGTCGCCGCGCTGGACGCGGGCGCCGACGACTACGTAACGAAGCCGTTCGGCATGGACGAACTGCTCGCCCGGCTACGGGCCGCCGTACGCCGCACCGAGGACGCGCCGCTCACCTCGGGCACACCCCTCATCCAGACGGCGGGCTTCACCATCGACCTGCGGGCCAGAAAAGTGCACCGGGACGGCCACGACGTACGCCTCACCCCCACCGAATGGCACCTGCTGGAAATCCTGGTCACCAGCCCCGGCCGGCTGATCACGCAGAAACACCTGCTCCAGGAGGTCTGGGGCGCCTCCCAGAGCAACAAGACCAACTACCTGCGGGTCTACATGGCCCAACTCCGCAGAAAACTGGAAGCGGACCCTGCCCATCCCCGGTATCTCATCACCGAGCCGGGGATGGGCTACAGGTTCGAAGGATGAACGGGGCTTCAGCCCTGGCAGGTCGGGCTCAGCTCAGGTCGGGCTCAGGTCGGGCTCAGCTCAGGTCGGTCAGGGCGCGGGCGGCGTAGAGGGCGCCGAGGGACGCGGCGAGGGCGCCGAGCAGAAGCCGTAGGGCCGGTTCGGGCAGGCGGGGCTGGAGGCGGGCGCCGAGGTAGCCGCCGATCAGGCCGCCGGTGCCGCAGGCGAGGCCGAGCCACCAGTCGGGGGCGACGTCTCCCGGGGCCACGAGCGACAGCAGCGCGTAGGCGGCGGCGCCGACGAGGGACGTGGCGAAGGTCGCGGCGAGCGCGGCCGGGGCGACGCGTGCGACGGGCATACCGCGTCCGACGAGGATCGGGCCGAGCAGGGAGCCACCGCCGATGCCGTAGACGCCGCCGATGACGCCGACCACGAGGGCGAGCCCGGTGAGTCTGCGCGGCGGCAACTCGTCCCGGGGCGAGGGGGTTCGGCGTGCCCGGGTGAACGTACGCAGGCACAGCCAGAGCCCCAACGGCAGCAGCAGACAGGCGATCAGGAGCCGGAAGACGGTCGGGCCGGGCAGAGCGAAGACCCGGATGACGGCACCGAGGACGACACCCGGCAGCGTACCCAGCACCAGTCGCCGGGCGAGATCACCGCGCAGGGCGCCGTCGAGGCGGTAGCGCCACAGGGCGCCGGGTCCGGCGACGACGTTGAACAGCAGATTCGTCGGAGTGACCGTCGGGTTGGGCACCCCGAACACGCTCAACTGAACGGGGAGGAGAAACACCGCCCCGGACACCCCGACCGGAGCGGTCACGGTCGCGATCAGCAGCCCGGCGACGAGCCCGCCCACCAGCGTCCAGTCCATCATCGGCATGTCCATGAACTCCTCTGCCCCGCAGGGCCGTTGATTTTTTGTTGACCCAACTGCCGCTGGTGACACGAGATTTGATGAACGGGAGGGGAGGAAGTTGTGCGAATGCTGTGCGCGGAGATGAAAGACCGTTCGATTGTGCTCCATTTGGTGCGTTGGGGGAGTCCGGAGGCCCGTGAGGCCCCCGGGGCACTGACCACCAGGAGGAACAGAAGTGATCCAAGTCTCGCGCGTGACGGCCGCTGTGACAGCGGCCCTCGCGCTGGCGCTCGCGTCGCCGGGGGCGGCGCAGGCCTCGCCGGAACCGGAGCCGGGGCGGCCGTCCGCTCCCGCGTCCCCGGGACTTCCCGAAGGCTGGCTGACCACCGGCACCGGGAACTCGGCGGAGCTGGTGTGGCGCGCGCCCGAAAAGGTGCCGGTGGGCGATGCCCAGGTCGAATTCCGCAGCGGGGAACGCCTGTTGGGCACCCCCGAACCCGCCCCGGACGGCCGCACCTTCCGGCTGCCGCTCGACGGAGTACGCCTGGGCAGAGCGAGTGACCTGCGGGTCGAGGCCGCGGGCCGCCGCCTGGACGCGGCCGGAGTGAAGGCCGCGGCCCGCGAACGGCGGGGAGCAGCCGAAAGCTCAACGAGCCCGACCCGCCTGTCCCAGGCCGCGACGACCGTGAACAAGGTCGACGACCCGGGCGTGCCCGGCCCCTTCCGCACCACCAGCGGCGAATACACCCTGCCGTCGGTCCAGCTGCCCGGCTACGACACCGACGTGGAGATGAAGGCAGAGGTGGTCGCGCCGGAGGGCGCCACCGGCAGCCGCCCCCTCGCCCTGTTCCTCCACGGTCGTCACGTCTCCTGCTTCAAGGGCGACGACTCGACCCTCGAATGGCCGTGCCCCACCGACTACGAGCCGGTGCCGAGCTACCGCGGCTACCTGCACGACCAGCAACTCCTCGCCTCCCAGGGCTATGTGACGGTCTCCATCTCGGCCAACTCCATCAACGCCCAGGACTGGCAGGCCGCCGACGCCGGCGCCCAGGCCCGCTCCTCCCTCATACGGCTGCACCTGGCCCACTGGGCCGACTGGGCCGCCGACCCGTCCAAGGCCCCCGAGGTCGTACGACGGTCACCCCGCGCCGACCTCGACCGGGTACTCCTGGTCGGCCACTCCCGTGGCGGCGAGGGCGCCGACAGGGCCGCGCTGGACAGCCTCACCCCACCGCCCGTAGACCAGGACGGCTACCACGGCCCGACCCGCTGGAAGATACGCGGAACCGTCCTCATAGGCCCCACGATCTTCGGCCAGAACCCCGCCCCCGACGTGCCGTCCGTGACGATCCTGCCGGGCTGCGACGGAGACGTCATCGATCTCCAGGGCGAGTACTACGTCGACGGCACCCGAGGCGTCAGCCGCGGCAAGGCCCTGCACAGCGCGGTCTACATGACCGGCGCGAACCACAACTACTTCAACAGCGAGTGGACCCCCGGCCAGGCCACCGCACCGGCCGACGACGACTTCCTGTACGGCGGCGACGAGCACGACCCTCTCTGCTCGCCCGGCACGGCCACCCGGCTCACCGCCGAGCAGCAGCAGAAGGCGGGCTCGACGTACATAGCCGCAGCGGCCCGGCTGTTCGTCGCCGGTGACGACAGCGCCCGCCCGCTGCTCGACGGCTCCCCCGCCCGCGCGGCGTCCGCCGGACCCGCCCGCGTCCTCACCCACGCGGTCGGCGCCTCCCGTACGGGGGCGTTCGTCCCCGACTCCTCCGCCAAGGTGACCGGCGGCGGCCGCCTGTGCGCCCAGGTGGACCCGGACCCGAAGATCTCCTGCCTGGACCCCACCCTGAGGACAGCGTCCCCGCACTTCGCCCAGTGGCGCGGAGTGGCACCGGGCAAGGAACCGGACCGCTACGCCCTCGCCATGACGTGGACCCACCCCGGCACCGCGACTGACCTGACCCCGTCCCACCCCGTCTCCCTCTCCGCCGCGAACGCGTTGAGCCTGCGCGTGATCGTCCCGCCGAACAGCACAGGCACCGAGCTGGACGTCGCCCTCAGCGACACCTCCGGCAAGCGGGCGGACCTGGGCAGGGTCACCGTCGACGGAGTGCCGGGCACGTCCCGTACGTCCTCGTACTGGGCGCGCGAGGTCCGAGTCCCGCTGTCCGCCGAGACCCGAAAGCGCATCGACCTCGCCCACACGGCAACCCTGCACCTGACCCCTCGTACCGACTCCGGTACGACATGGCTGGTGGACGCCTACGGCTGGCGCCCGGGCACCCCCGCCGTCGAGCCCGCGAAGCTCGCCCGCGTGGACGTCGGCCGCCTCACAGTCAAGGAGGGCGACTCCGGCTCACGCACCTACCAGGTGCCGGTACGGGTATCGGGCTCGGGCACCGGCGAGGTCCGCCTGTTCGTGGCCGAGCCGGGCAGTGCCGGCCCGGTCGCGCGCACGGTGAAGGTCCGGGCCGGCACGGACATCGACGTACCGGTGACCGTCGAGGGCAACACCCGCTACGGCTCGGACGCGAGGCACGTGGTGGCGGTGAAGGCCGTACGAGGCACGGTGGCAGGCGCGTACGCGGGCGGCGTCACCGCACAGAACGACGACCCCCAACCCACGGTGACGATGACACCCCTCACGGACCAGGTGACGGAGGGCCAGCCCCTGACCTGGCGAATCAGCCTCTCCGAGATCGCCGACAGCGCCATGTGGACGGACCTGGAGATCCTCCCCGTCACCGACGGCACGGAACTCTCCACCAAGGACATCGAGGCGACCTGGCTGGCCACGAACTTCGAGGGCGCGTCCCCGGACCCGGAACGCCCCCTGTCCACGTTGCCGAACGGCGCCCTCCTCATGTCGGAGGTACCGGCGGGCGACCTGAGCATCGACATCTCGATCCCTACGGTCACCGACCAAGTGACCGAGGGCGAGGAGTCGGTACGCCTGCGCTTGTGGACGTACGACCCGACGGGAGAGGGCATCGAGGGCCCGCAATTCACGGGGACGGTGCGAGATGCTGCGTAACTGACGGAGGACTCGTACGGCGCGGGTCTCCCTGACGCGCCATGAGAAGCCGTCGGCTCTCCTGCTCCCTCCGGGGCGGGCGGGAGGGCCGACGGTGTCGTGCGATGCCTTACCTGAGGGACTCGAAGGGGTTCCTGAACGAGGTCAGGTCGCTTGCGCGGACCAGGCTGACTTCGCTGGGTTCGACGTCGTAGCCGGACAGGACCACCTCAGTGCTCTCGACGCGTCCCCGTGCGACCCAGGCACTGTGGACGCTGTTGCGCCACAGCTCGAACGTCACGGGATTCCCGTCCGCGGTGATGGTGACGGGTTCGGAGGCCGGCAAGCTGTCCGGGCGTTCCTCGCCAAGGTGGCAGTACATCGCATAGGCGCGTTCCAGAGCTTCGTCGGCCTCCGCATTTCCGGAGGAGGCGCTGAGGACCGTCATGTGCGCGACCTGGTAGTCGTAGTACGGAGAGCCGAACCACAGGGTCAGACGGACGTCCCCGGTGACCGAGTCGTAGCTGCGCCCCATGACCTGCCGTGATTCCGGCCAGTCGGCGTCGATGGCGAAGATGCTGAAGCCCTCTGTGTAGAGGCCGTGGTCGTTCACAGGTCGCATCCTGCCACCGCAGGAGAGTGGCGGGGAGCGGGGGCTGAGGGGCGTTACTCAGATGCCGGCTGGACGCGCCAGAGTGGAGCCGCGTACTGCTCCGGTCGGCTGTTGATGAGCAGTCGGCGCAGGTCATCGAGCTGCGAACCGTCGAGGTTCAGGACCTCGGTGAGGTGCCGGAACGTCGTGTGGGTGACTCCACGGAGCCTGGCTTCCGCCTCGAACTGGACGAGTTGAAGTAGCGCGGATTCGGCGTCGAGCTTCACCGGCCGTTGATGTCGATCCCTGAGCCGGAGGGCTTTCTTGCGCTCATAGTCGATCTCGGAGAAGCCACAGACAGACCTCACGGCTCAACGCTTCCACCTGTTCCAGAGTGGTTGTCGACGTCGACCTGATGGCGCGGGCCAACTTGTTGCGGCTCAACGCTTCGTCCAGGTCGACCTGGTGGAGAGTCGGACTGTCGTTGGTGAGGGGGACGGGAAGCCCGGCGTCCCGGACTTCACACGTGCCGCGTACGCCTCGGGCGGCTGCCGCGAGCATGCCTGTTGCCTCTGAGGGGTGCCATTCGAGGACCGAGCTGATGGTTTCCGCGTCCTCAGCGGTGAAGGTGTGGAGGCGGGGGCCGCCGAGCATGCCTTGCAGGTCTCGGTGTGACAGTTCGCCGTCGAGACCGGGCCCGGCGACCAACAGACGTATAGCTGCGTCCACTTGGCCGCAGGCGGCCAGCGTCAGGGAGTCGGCGAGCGGACTCTTCAGCGTCGGTTCGTCACCTCGGGCCAACACGTCGCCGCCGACGTCCAGGAGATCGATCGAGGTCGGCTGCAAGTAGGCGACGAGCTCTTCGAGTTGACGCGTGACGCCCTGGACGCCCTTCCTGGGGTCGATCAGGGCGAAGGTGTGGGGGAGTTCGGCCGCAAGCCGGGGGAGCGTGGACCCTGCGGGGGCGACCGGGCGGGCTGCCGCAGGCACCTTCCAGACGGCTGGGGTGAGCGGTTCGAGGCGGGCGAAGTCGTGAGGCCCCCGGGGACCCGGTACAGGGTCGATCAGCAAGCGGTCCCATGCATAGGTGAGGATCACGGCGCGCTCGCGGGTGCTGTACAGGGCGGCGTCAACCATTGCGGCGGCGACTGCGTCACCCCCGCCGCCTGCTGCGACGATCAACCGCGTCATGGGGCCAAGGGTACGGTCGGCTCGTTGACCGATCACCCTGACGGGAGTACGCATGAGCACCGTGACCTGGGAGGAGACGAAGCGCAAGGCGCGCGAGCGGCGTGAGGCCGCCGGGTTGCCCGTGCGCTCGGCTCAGGAAAAGCAGGCGGCGATGAACCGACTGACGGCGGAGGCGCGCGCTCACACACTCCCGTAGGTCAGGCGCTGCACAGCGTCAGAGGTGATGCTCGTGGGGCGCATTGTCAGTGGGCGCAGCTAGGGTCTCAGACGCGCGGCTGGCTTCCGAGGTGTCCAGCTCTGTAGAGCAGCTTCATCCCCGGCCTGTTGGGGGCGGCCCGGGTACGACCCGGGACCTAACCAACGGCCGGGCTCCGTCGATGGCCAAGGAGAGACCTGCCAGCGCCGGCCGCGCACCGAGCGGGCCGTCGCCGCGAATAATGACGCACGCTTTCAACTGCGATGGCGCTTCGCGGAACCGCGTACAGAGCCGTTCACCTGCGTACGTCGGCGGCTCAGCACCTCGCTGGGAGCGGCTTCGGGGCTCGGCTGAACGCCGGTGAACCAGGCTGAATCTGAGACCGACCCGTCCGACGGCCGTTGTCAGTGGTCCCGCCTAGTCTCCAGCCATGAGCATGATCGGTGAGTACTTGCGCGTAACGGCTGCTGAGCTTGACCAAGCGATCCAAGATCCTCACGGGGCTCTGGACTTCGTCGAAGAGGTCCAAGAGGCCGAGGAGGAGGCGGATCCCCCGCCGGCTGAAGCCCGCCACTTCAGCACGTACAAGACCTGGGACATGCTCCGTTTCTTGCTGGCGCGTGCCGACTTCCCCGTGAACGTGATCCACGGTGAAGAGCCATTCGCAGAGGACGAGGATTGGGGGTACGGGCCTCCGAAGTACCTGCGGCCTGAGCGGGTCCGGCTCGCGGCGGAAGCACTCCGGGCTACCAACTATGGCCAGCTCATCAGCGGCGTGGATCCTGCTGAACTGGTCAGCGCCGAGGTGTATCCACTCGGATGGAGCGAGCCCGGCTCGCTGGAGTGGGGGCGTCCCTATTACGACGACCTCACACAGTTCTTCGAGGCCGCTGCCAGGTCGAACGAGGCGATGCTTGTCTGGCTGGACTGACGGGCTACAGAGGCGATGAGGACCCCAGCTTGGGAAGCTGCGAGCATTTGAGGGTGGTTCGGGAGCTGACCTGGGCGAACGGCTGAGACGCGGCCTCGACGGGCTCGCAGGCATTCACCGTGATTCCCCGCTGTTCCCCGCTCCAATTGGTGCGCTTATCGTACGGTCAACGTTGGTGTTCGGGTCGGTCTGGTGGCCCCGCAGGCCAGTGCCTCTGCAAGCGACTCAGAGGTGCTGCTTGCCCGCGCTGACCAGCTGGCTGATGTCGTCACGAGTCTGCACTCTGAGAGTGTCGAGCTCGTCTCTGCTACTGGCCTTGGGCAGCGCCGTGATATCGGCAAGCACTTCCTCCGCGGTCCGGCTCAACGTCTCGTCATCCGTGAGCATCTGCACCCGGAACAGGGCCTCCTGGGCGCTGGAGCGCAAGTCGTAGGCGCGGAGACGCACCGTGTCGGCATCTTCCGGTGGCGGGTGCTCGTGCTGGCAAAACCAGAGGTGGACCAGGCAGCGGCGATAGTTGATCAACGTGCCAGCGTAGGCAGAGTAGGCGTCGAGTCGCTCCTGTCGGAGCTTCTCGCGGCGAGTGAACTGGTGGCTACTGTCGGTGGTGCGCTGCTGGAACGCCAGAGTGATCCCCGAACCGAGCAGAGTTCCCAGAACGGCTATGGCGCTGGCGATGATGGTCTCCACACCCAAAGCTGATCACGCGACGCCAGCTTTGGTGCGCCGTACGCCCAACTCCAATGCAACACCACGCTTTCCAACTGTGGTGGTGTCACCGGGGGCCCCGTACAGGAGCGTTCACCTGCGTTCATGGGCGGTTGGACCGCGAGACGAGCCCTGCGTGCGGTCCTTCCTGAACGGCCGTGAACTGGGCTGAACGAGACGGAAACTGAGACGGAGAGACACGCAGGGCTGAAACGCCTGGGCGGCGGGACAGCTTCGTCTATACAAGGATGCTGGCATGCGCTGCACCCGTGAAGAGTACGAGATACTCAAGTTGACTCGCCGCTATGTCACGCGCGACCGTCGGTATCTCAAGCTCGGCGGCGCACTTCTCAGTATGAGCGGGCGCGACCGAGCCAAGTTCATACGGAAGCTGGGCAAGGCTGCCGGTGAGATCAGTCCTCGTGAACTGGGCGTGCTGCTCGACCGAGGATGGCGCGAGAGGGGAACGGCCGCCTGGCTGATCGCCGTTGCCGGCAGAACCGAGTTCCGGGAACGTCTCGGCGAACTCCTGCTCGCCAGCGCGGGGCCCTTCGCGGGGCAGGATTACTGCGTTGCCCTGGCCACCTTCGGCACCTCCGCCGACGCTGACCTCCTGGTTGCTTACCTTGATCGCTACCTGCCTCGCCTTGACCTCTACTACGACCAGACGGCCACCCTGGGCGCGCTCTTGTTGCTCGACGCCAAGCTGGGTACCGACCGCAACTTCCGGTTCCTCGTCCCGGGCGGACTCTGGCAGCAGTGGATCGACGGGCCGGCCAGCAAGGCACGCGAGGACCCCGAAGACCCCGACGAGTACCGGGAGTTCATCGGGATGCTCTGCGCTTTCGCTGATGAAGCTGCCAAACACTGTTCGATCTGATCCACAGCCGACGACAGCCCGCCACCGTGGCGGGTCAGCCGACCGACTAGGCGCGCGTATGCCTCGCTGCACCCCCACCAGCCTCAACCACGCTGCCGGGACCGTCGATCAGAGCAAGCGGCGACAACTGGCCCGTGACAACGGAGCGGCGCCCTCAGCTTGGGAAGCTCAGTCTTCGACGCCCGGTGCCAGGACTGACCCATAACGGGCCAGCGCTGTGGCTTCCGCCTGGTCGGCTTGGCGTCCAGCGTTGGAGAATCGAGCAGGCATTTTTTCTGCTGACCAGCGTTAGCGATCGGTTATTGTGGCAATGGCTGCCTTAATGCACTACTGCGGCCGAAGCATCCGAACCCGGTTCCCATCATGTAGTGGTGCGAGCAAGGAACTCTTGTAGCTCCCGGTGGCGAAACTGATAGGCCATCCCAGCCACCCGCATCAGTCCGGCTTCGCAACACCAATCTAAAAAATTCCCCAACCGCCATGGGACCCAGATACTTGAATGACGGCGCGCACACAGCAGTAGTGCTAAGTAACGCAGCCCCGCAAGCCCGCCAGCAAAGTTCACCATCATCCCAATTACGCAGCCGCTAGCGGTAAAAAAGCCGTACATAGGTCCGTTCGTAAACCCACCGACGACCCCTGCTATGAGAATAAAAGCGAGTCGTGAGCCCATAACGGCGGTCGCGCTCCCTGTCCAATTTCCAGAGAGTCCGACGATTAACCCAGCTATCACACCGGTTAGGGTTCCGTCTGCAAGACCCGTTCCTAGCTCATATATGAGCCCCGCGATGAGTGTCAGCGTTAGAACAAAGAGGACCCCAGCCAAAAAGTCATTGCGCACGATGCTCCGAGGGTTTCCACTTCTCGCTATTCCGCTGTTAGATAGCCCCACAAGAAGTCCAATAAGTAGGCCGACTGCTATTCCACCCGTGACTCCGACGCCAACTCCATACACGAATCCGAGTGCTAATCCAAGCCCAAGTCCTGCGGCGAAGTGGCGTCGCCCTCGTCGTGTCCGCAGGTGAGTTCCGCCGACGCGGGCAGGTGAGGGCCATGTGGTAACCCATGCCTCAGCCCCAAAAAGCGCGGCACACACGACAGTTCCAGCAGAGGCAATCCATGCTTGAGGAAAAGCCGCAAACAACACTACGGCCATGGTTAGGAATGCGCCTATAGTTAGAAAGGCATGAACCGTTTTCGCAACGGAGGAACCAGAGATCGGCCAAAGCTCGTGTAGCACTAGGTCTGCCGTTGGCAACTGGCGCCCACCCAGCCTCCGCCCGGTGATTGCATTGTTGTGCAGATAGCGCGCCAGAACACCAAGCCAATGTCGGACGTTCTCGGGGGCGTAGGAACTGCGATTTCGGGTGGCATTTTGAGTGGCAGCGCGGAAGGCGTGATGCAATAAATGGTCACGGACGGAATCGGCACTGTTTAGCCCTGGTGTCAGCAGCTCGGAAGGGCTGCGAGTGAAGGCCCCCGACGATTCTCGCTGTTCATAGACAGTGGCGGCGAGAACAAGGCGCCATGGGGTGGATAGGCCCTGAGCTAGCGGCCCGGTGGGATGGTTTTGCAGTGCGCTGAAAACCCCCTGCCAACGTACCGCGTCGGCGGCTCGCGCCGTCAGGAAAGATCGGGCTACTTCTTGCGTGACGGGAGCGATGCTGATGCGGGCGGAGTCTTGCGCCCATATGTGCAGGACCTGCAACGAAGCGTAAGTATCGCTCCGGCACGTTACGACTAGTTGCCCTTTATTGATGCCATCAGCATATGCATTCATTGCCTGCACAGCCTGTACCGCATACGAGGTGTAGCCGGGATGATCGTCGGAATCCATTTCATCAAGACCGTCCAACACGGGAAGCACTCGCCTATTCTCCACCAACGCCGCAGCGGCAGCTGGCCGCAGTCGATAGACACTGATCAGATGAGCCGTGATCCAACCATCAAGACTGTTACGGGCAGGGTCAAACGCAGCTAGCGAAAGGCGGACCGGCACTGGGTCCCCCGACTCGCGATCCGTTAAGAGCAATAGCATCAGCTGTAATGCCATGACCGTCTTGCCTGCGCCAGGCGCGCCGGTGATCACTAGCCGCCCCGGCCGCAACGCTCGGTAGTAGGCAGCAACTTCTGTCAACCGCCCCGCCTGTCCTGCGCCGTGAGCGTTGTGTTCCGGGGTCGGTAGGAATGTGAACGCGAGATCGATGGTGCGATCGCTGTTCCCCAACAATTGCCGCCAGGTCACGCTTTCTTGTCTCTTGACTTCGCTCGCCAGACGGTCGGCCAGGCCTACCACATCCGTGTCTTGCCATTGCTGTGCTCGTACAGCCAACAGCAAGGCGAGGAGGCTGAGTCCGCCACCGATCACGGCTCCGGCAGGGTCCACGTCCCCCAAGCCTGCCCAAGCCACCAGCGCAAATGCCACGAGGCCCGTTAGCGCTACAGCAGCAGTGATCGCCTTCCTGCCACCCCATATGCTCATAGGCTGTGCTATTCCCAGCAGTTGGCACTTCGAAGCCGCCCCATCGCCGATCTATACCGGGCATAATCGGGGCAGGCGGCGTGCGGATTAACGATCTTGATCACGTTACCGTCTCCATCTCGGCTAGCTGGCACGGAGGCAGGAGCGCAGGCCCGGCCGCGCGCGGGGAGCGGAGCGAGCCGCCTTGAACCAGTAGAGAAAGTTGTAACTCAGTCGGGCGGGTCCGTCTCTCGGGCCGTGTGTCTGCGCGTGTGGCACACGGAGGGCTTGCGGACGTCAGTTGCGTGTAATCAACACCCATACGCTGAGGAACAGCCCGGCGGTTGCGATCGCGGAGTGCAGCACGACCCAGAGGATCCAGATCCTCAGCCGGAGGATGCGGGGAAACTCGGCTTGGTGCTCTGCTCGGTTGGCTGCAATCAGATCCGACAGTTTCAGTGCAGGATGGCGAAGCCCGATCTCATGACGCAGGGCGTCTGCCAGCCCGGAGTGAACAGCCCAGCGCTCGCCGTACTTGGCGCAGGTAGTAGCTCCGAAGACGCCAAGTGCACACAGCGGCAGCGTCACGCCTAGGGAGGACTCTTGGAGATTCCCCTGTTGAGCTAAGAAGCCGAGTGCGGCTGCCGCCACAATGATCACGATGTTCGTCAGCGCTGCCCGCTGGTTCTCCATTTGTCGTGCTTCCTCGCGGTGCCCCTTCCACAGGTCGAGTAGCACGTCACTCTCGTCTGCCATTGGCGCCTCCCCTGAGACCAGCAAAGCTCAGCCAGCCGTCGGAGCCAAGAGGGCCTGACCCACTTGACCTGAGCTGGCCTCGTTTCTGTGACCTGGCTGCTCGTCATGGATTGGCACGAGGTTTGAAATCGTGGGCACAGGCTGGGAGTTCGGTCGCCTGGCGGTGTGCGAGGGGTAGGAAGAGTGCCGGTCGGACTGTCCAGGTGATGCGTGTGCCGGCGTGGGTGATGGACACGGTGCAGGGTTTTGCGCGCAGGAGGGCTCTCCGGGTTTCGATGCGTCCCTCGTACAACCAGGCCCATGCCTCGTCGGAGCCGTCCGAGTCGAGTGCCGGTGAGATGGTCCGCAGCGCGATGGCGATCCATCTGTCCGCCTGGGGCGCTGAGTAGGCGTCGAAGGATCCCCGGAGTGCAGGTGGCTCCGCCTCGGTGAGGTCTTCGGTCCAGCACTCGCACCAAAAGCCCCGGCGGGGCCCGTCAGTCAGCACGGGTGGCCTCCAAGGTGGGAGCCGGCGAAGAGTTCCGCAGTCACGGTGTAGCCGCCGTGGCTGTCGTGGACGATGACCCGGCGGGCGAGTGCGGTGACCATGCTCAGGCCCCGGCCGTGCTCCGCCTCCTGGTCCCGGTGCTCGACTTTCGGGGCCGTACCTGTGCCTCCATCGTCCGTGACCGACAGGGCGATCACCTGTGCCGATACCGCGAGCGTCAGATGGAAGCTTCCCGCCTCCAACCCGCTGGCCGTGTGGAGGACCGCGTTCGTGCTCAGCTCGCTCACGATCAGTTCGGCGTCGTCGGCCAGGGGTGAGCCGTTCAGGATGTCGCGGGTCCAGCGCCGCGCCCTGCTGATCTCCTCCGGGAAGCCTGGGCAAGTAAGGCCCCAGACCCGCGCTGTGCTGCTTGCACTCATATACTCGTCCATACAAGTTCCTTCGTGCTGGTAGGCCGCCATGTGCAGCGGGTTCGGGCTAGACGAGTTTCACGCCGTCGTGGGCGCGGACGGCCGGCGGGGAGGTGGCGTCGAGTGCGTCCAGGACGCGGATCGCGTATGCCTCGTCGGCGAGTTCGGAGACTTCTTCGCGGGTTGCCCAGCGCAGTGCGCGGGTCTCGGTTCCGGTGGTCGGGGTGCCGTTGTCGGCCTCGCAGCGGAAGACCAGCGAGACGATCAGGCCTGCCATGTTCTTGTAGACGCCGGTCAGGGTCGCCGGAAGGGCGATCTTGATGCCTGTTTCTTCCAAGACCTCGCGTTGCAGGGCCTCGGGGATGGTTTCCTCGCGTTCGAGAACGCCGCCCGGGGGTTCCCACTGGCCGTTGTCGCGGCGCTGGATCAACAGAGCGCGGCCCTGGTCGTCGACGATGACTCCGGCAACGCTCACGGAGTGCGGACGGTCAGTGCTCACGTTCCTCGGCCCTCTCAAGTGGCTAGGCTCCTCACGTTAGCAACTGCACTCGCCCACTCGTCTAGATATCTAAAGGAGTAATCGTGGCCTCGCTCCCTTCCGGGCTGCTCGGTGATCTCGATCCCACGAGCGATCGTGCGGTCTTCCGGCAGATCGCCGACCAGCTGCGCGAGGCCATCGATCGTGGGCGGTTCGGGGAAGGGGCCAAGCTGCCGTCCGAGGCCGAGCTTGTTGAGTACTACGGGGTTTCCCGGATGACTGTCCGCAACTCTTTCTCCGTCCTCCAGGGGGAGGGGCTCGTGCACGCCGAACACGGCAAGGGCGTGTTCGTGCGGCCCCGGCCGCCCGTGCGGCGGCTTGCCTCCGACCGGTTCGCCCGGCGGCACAGAGAGCAGGGGAAGTCCGCGTTCATCGTCGAGGCCGACGCGGCCGGCAGTCACCCCCAGGTCGACAGTCTTGAGGTCAAGGAGGAGAAGGCCAGCCAGGACATCTCCACTCGCCTCGGCTCGGTACGGCGGGTGCTCGCCCGGCGGCGCCGGTATCTCCTCGACGGCAAGCCGGTCGAGTTCGCCGCTTCCTATCTCCCGCTCGACATCGCACGCGGTACCGCAATTGCCGAGCCCAATCCCGGACCGGGCGGCATCTACGCCCGACTTGAGGAACTCGGCCACCGGCTCGATCACTTCGAGGAGGAGATCCGGGCCCGGATGCCCGCGCCCACGGAGGTGAAGATGCTGCGGCTTGCCCCCGGCGTGCCCGTCATCCACCTGCTCCGGACCGCGTACGACACCGAGGGGCGGGCCGTGGAGGTCTGCGACACCGTCATGGCGGCCGATGCCTACGTGCTGTCGTACCAGCTCCCGGCGACCTGAGCGCAGGGGCAGGCCTCGAGGGCACCTCGCCGCGTGGACCCGTGGCCCCGTGCCACCCCTGGGGAGCAGATCGCACCGGTAGACTGTGCGAAAGTTGGAAAGTGGGAGAGTCGTGATTTCGCTAAATCCTGGGTAGTCTGCGTAGTAGAAGAGACATGGAAGGTGAGACTGGGAGGTCATCCATGGCTGTGGCTACGTTCCAGGCCACCGTGCGCGACAAGGGGCAGCTGACGCTGCCCGCAGGCGTGCGTGAGGCGCTGGGGGTCTCCCCAGGTGACGAGCTCGAGTTCGAGATCAACGATGCCGGCGTCGTCGAGGTTCACGGACTGAGGAAGATCCGCACCGACCAGGCGTGGTTCTGGGCGGAGCGGTGGCAGGTCGGTGAGCGCGAGGCCAGTGAGGACATCGCGGCTGGGCGCACGACCCGCCACGAGGACGTGGACGGCATGTTCGCGCACCTCGGCAAGGAGAGCTGACCCCGACCGCCGGAGGCCCTATTGCCCACTTTCACTACGACTGCCCGTTTCGACCGCGACTTTCGAAAGCTTCTCCCGCAGGAGCGCAAGCGGTTCGAGGACACCGTCCGGAAGAAGTTCGTACCGGATGTTGCGACTGGGCAGTTTCGACCCGGCCTCCGGGTCAAGCCGGTCCTGGGAGTCAGGCTCCCTGACGGCGAGCGTCCCATCATGGAAATGACCTGGGCACCTGACGGGCGCGCCACCTGGCAGTACGGAGATGAACTCCGCGAAGGTGAACCGCACGTCATCTGGCGCCGGGTCGGTGGGCACGAGATCTTCGATCCCGGTCCCGCCTGAGCAACCGAGAGCGGTCCACCTGTTGGACAGGGTGGGCCGCTCTCGGCGTTCTCCCGCTGTCATGTCATGTCATGTCAGGGTCGGAGAATCTCCCCCGTCCGTCGGTTCCCGGTCCGAGCGTGGCCACACGTAAGGCAAGTCGTCCGGTACGCCCGGGAAACAGGGCCCGTACGTGGCCGGGTCCTTGCGGACCAGTGCCGACTGGTGGCTGCGGTGGAACGCCTCGTCGCCCAGCCACGGCGGTAGCTCCCCGGCCGCCGCCAGGGCCGGCTGGTCGCGGACAGGCGAGGTGTTCGGACGGTGTTCCGCCAGGCCGGCGAGCAGTGACGCGGCGCAGCTGTCCTCGTGGCCCTGTTCGCACCACACCCGGCAGATCTCCAGGCCGTACCTCACCAGTGCCTCCTCGTAGCCGCTCCACATGCGTACGGCGGGATGCCTGCGCCAGCCGTAGCCCGGCACCGTCAGTCCCCGCAGGACCTGGAGGGCCTCGACCCGCTGTTTGCCCAGGCGGCGGCGGTCCAGGAGCAGGGCGGAGCGTCGGAAATCGGGATCTGCCAGGAATGTCTGCATGGTCGTCGGCCGGTCGGCCGGTCGGTCGGTCGGTCAGCGTTGGCGTCGGTGTCGGTGTAGGGCTGAGGGCTTGTGGACGGCCGTCTTGCCCGACTTCGCGCTGCGGACCTCGTACTGCGGGTCCTCGGGGGAGGCGTCCACCTCGCGGCCGGCGGCCTTCGTACGCTTGGTGATCTTGCGTTCGACCTTGCCCTCGGCGGTGGATCCGTGGCTCTTCCAGGTCACCTTGTCGCCCTTGCCGTACTGCTCGTCCCGGGTTCTGTCCCGTCCTTCGTTCCGGTGTGGCCTTTTTGTGGTCATGGTTCCGGTCCTTTCTGGGGTTTCATCGCCGCGCGGTCCGCCGCGCCTCCCGCGCCGAGCAGGCCTGTCGGGGTCAGGGGTTCGTGGGCCGTCAGGCGCGGTAGCGCGCGGCGGGATCGGCGCAGGATCAGCGGGGGTAGCGCCGCGCGTACCGGCTGCAGGAGTCGTAGCCACGGTGGGGCGTACACGGCCGTACGGCGGTGTTCCAGGCCGTGTACGAGCCGGTCTGCGACCGTTTCCGCGCTGGAGACCCGCCGCGCCGGCGCCGGCATGAGGGCGCGCAGTTCGCGCAGTACGGCGTGCTGGTCGGCGTCACGCACCATGTCGGTGTCGATCCAGTTGAGGTAGGCGATGCCCACCCCGACGCCGCGGTGGGCGACCTCGGCGCGCAGCGCGTGTGCGAAGGCCTCCGCGCCGGCCTTGGAGGCGCAGTACGCGCTCATCAGGGGCGCGGAACCGAGTGCGGCCAAGGAGGCTATCTGTAGGTAGTAGCCCTGCGTTGCGTACAGGTCCGGGAGGAAGGTCCGTGCCGTCTGCGCGCTGCCTACGAGGTTCACCTCGACCACCCGACGCCAGTCGGCCGGGTCGGTGGCGTCGAAGGGGCCGCCTGCCGCGACGCCCGCGTTGGCGATCACGGCCGAGGGCCGACCGAGACGGGCGCGTACCTCGGCCGCCGCCCGCTCCAGTGCCCGTACGTCGGTCACGTCGACCTCTATTGCCAGGGCGGGTGTCGGCAGGCGCGCGGCCAGCTCCTCCAGCGGGGACCCCTCGTGCCCGAGCAGCGCCAACCTGGCCCCTCGCGCGGCGATTTCGTGCGCCAGTGCCGCCCCCAGACCGCGCGCGGCGCCGGTCACCACGACCGTCCGGTCCTTCAGCGGGCTGCTGCTTCGCACGGGTGGGCCTTCCCTTCTCGTACCGGCCGGCAGGACGGGCCGGCTCTCACTCCTCGGCGTCCGGCGGGCGGGCCGTGTGGTCGCGGTGACCGGGCGTACGGCGGTTCTCCTTCATCTCCGCTTCGTACAAATGGCCCCGGCCGTCGGCGAGTTCGCTCACCAGGTTGTGCTCCAGCTCCTGGAACGGGCGGTAGTAGGTGGCGTTGTAGGCCTCGACGATCTGGAACGTCCAGTGGCCGGGGATGACGTTGCGGCCCAGGATCTCCGCCTCGACCTTCTCGGCCCAGCCGTTATGCCCGGCCTCGCGCAGCAGACGTACCGCCCGGTCGAGTTCCAGGTCGGCTCCGCCGGTCAGCTGGTGGAAGCCGTAGAGGTGGCCGCGGGCCCGCTCGGTGGTCTCCAGTGCCTTCGACAGGGCGCCGAGGGCCTCGAGGGTGGTGTCGTCGACGCCGTCCGGTCGCCGGTGGCGGCGGTCGGGACCGTCCTGGTGGTCACTCATGCCACTCCCTCGATGTATCGGTGTATCGGTGAGTTCGGTGGTTGTCAGTCGGAGACCCTGCGGCCCGTGCGGTCGCGCCGGGTCAGGAGGCGTTGGGCGTGGGTGCGGATCAGGCCCGGTACGCGGTGGGCGCGCAGGGCCGCGCGGGCTGCGTTGGCGCCGGGCGCTCCGTGTACGCCTCCTCCGGGATGGGCTCCGGCGGAGGCCAGGAAGAGGCCCGCGACGGGGGTCTCCGGGCGGCCCGTGCCGGGCACCGGGCGGAAGAAGAGCTGCTGGTGGAGGGCGGTCGTGCCGCCGTTGATGGCGCCGCCGGGGAGGTTGGCGTCGAGTGCCTCGAGGGTGGGCGGGGCCAGGACGCGCCGGGCGCGGACACGGCTGCGGAAGCCGGGGGCGAACCGTTCGACCTGCCGTTCGACGCGGTCCGCCATGCGTTCCTGGTCCGTCTTGTCCCAGGTGCCGTCGATGCCCTCCTCGCCCGCGTCCCGGCGGATGTCGTGCGGGATGTGGGTGTAGGCCCAGGCCGATTCCGTGCCGCGCGGGGAGCGGGAGGCGTCTGCCGTGGTCATCTGGCCGAACAGGGCGAAGGGACGGTCGGGCACCTCGTGCATGGCGATCTGCGCGGCGAACCGGGTCAGCTCGTCCATGCCGTCGGCGAGGTGGACGGTCCCGGCCCGGTCGGCCCCCTCGGCCTGCCAGGGCACGGGACCGTCGAGTGCCCAGTCGACCTTGAAGGTGGCGAAGTCCCACTGGAAGCGCCGCAGGTCGTCCAGTAGCTGTGCGGGCAGGTGTTCGGGGCCGACGAGCTCGCGGTAGAGGACCGGTACGGCGACATCGGCGAGCACCGCCCTGCGCACGGGCACCGCCTCCCCGCCTGCGGTTCGCACCCCGACGGCCCGCCCACCGCGTACGACGACGGTCTCCACCCGCTCCCCGCAGCGCACCCGCCCTCCACGCGCGCGCAGCCGCCGGATCAGCGCGTCGGTCAGCGCGCCCGAGCCGCCGACCGGCACCGGAAAGCCGTACGTCTGTCCGAGCATCGACATCAGCCAGCCGAAGCCGCCGCTGCCGGCCGCCTCGGGGGCGAGGTCGGCGTGCAGGGCGTTGCCCGCCAGCAGCAGCCGCCCGCCCTCACCGCGGAACTCCTCCTCGCCCAGCCTGCGTACGGGAAGGATCAAGGACCGTGCCGTACGCAGCCCGCCGGCCGTTCGCAGGGTCCGGCCCAGCCGGGCCGCCGCCCTGACCGGCGGAAACGGGGTGAACAGCGCGCCCAGCACATCGGGCCGCACGGTCTGCCACAGGTCGCACAGTCGCCGCCAGGCATCCCCGTCGCCCGGCGCGAACGTGTCGAGGGAGGCGGCGGTGGTGTCGACGCGCCGGTCCAGTACGGCGCACCGGCCGTCGCTCAGGGGATGCGCGAGCACCGCCGGGGCGTGGCTCCAGCGCAGCCCGTACTCCTCGAGGTGGAACCCGGCCAGGATCGAGGACGCGGCGGCCAACGGGTAGAAGGAGCTGAACAGGTCGTTGACGAAGTCGGGATCGACGCCCCGGTCGTGGCGGACGGCGCCGCCCGGCTCGGGCTGTTCCTCGAGGACCTCGACGCTCCAGCCGGCGTCCGCCAGGATGTTGGCGGCCACCAGCCCGTTGGGTCCGGCACCGATCACGACGGCGTCAACGGCCTCAATGGCGTCAACGGCGTCAACGGCGTCAACGGCGTCAGGCATGGGCGAGACCCTCCCCGACCCCTTCTGTGTCTCCGGCCCCGTCCTCGCAGCAACGGGCGAGTCGCGCGAGCATGGCCCGGTGCCGGAGCTGTATCAGCGCCTCGAACCCCACGTTGTGCAGAGCGCCCCCGGCCCCCTGCAAGGGATGTTCGTCGACGAGAACCAGACAGTGCTCGCCCCACTCCCGCAACTCGATCGCGATACGGGCCGTGCCGAGGACCCCGGCGGCAGCCTCCAGTTCCAGGACGGATCCCTCCTGGCAGCGGCGTACGACCGTCTCGTTGCCGACCCGGAAGGGGCCCAGCCGCACCTCGTAACCGATCGCCGAGTCCTGCTGCGGCCACTGGCCGGACACCGGCTGCGAGGACGACGTTCCCACCACCCATTCCGCGTACCTGCTGCCGTCGGAAAGGACCTCCCACACTCTGGCGGGGCTGGCTTTGATCAGGCGATGACGTACGGCCACGGGTATCTCCAGTCTCACGAGTCTCACGAGTCTCGGGAATTTCAGGATTTTCAGGATGTTCAGGAATCTCACGCGTTGCCGATGGCGGAGACCATCGCCGAGTTCCCTGTCGCCTGTGGGCCAACCACCGGGCACTCGTGCACTCGTCCTGCACACGCCGATTTCGCGTGCCCACTGCAACCGCAGTGGCTGAAAACGTGTCTCTGGGTGCATGCTCTGTGGTCCTGGGCGGGTGGGTTTCCGGCAGCACGTGCGGTACGTGCGGTACGTGCGGCGCGTAGGCCTTGGGGGTCTGGAATGAGTTCTGCGACGAGCACGTGGGAAGTACCCGGATACACCGGCTCGCTGGAGCTCGGCGCGGGGGCGAGCGGGCGGGTCGTCCTCGCCGTGCACGAGGCGACCGGCGTCCCGGTCGCGGTGAAGTACCTCAGCGACTCGCTGCGCACCCGGCCCGGCTTCGTACGCGACTTCAGGGCGGAGGCGCGGCTCCTCGGCGGGCTGGAGAGCGCGTACGTCACCAACCTGTACGAGTACGTCGAGAGCCCGGACGGCGCCGCCATCGTGATGGAGCTGGTGGACGGCATCTCGTTGCGGACCCTGCTGACCAGCCGGGGCACGCTCGACCCCGAGTCCGCCCTGGTGATCCTCAAGGGGTCGCTGCTCGGCCTGGCCGACGCGCACCGCGTAGGCGTCGTCCACCGCGACTACAAGCCGGCGAACGTCCTGGTCGCACCGGACGGCTCGTCCAAGCTGGTCGACTTCGGGATCGCGGTGGACGCCGGCACCAGCGTCGGCGTGGCCGGAACCCCCGCCTACATGGCCCCGGAGCAGTGGACCGGCGCTCCCGCCTCGCCGGCCGCCGATGTGTACGCGGCCACGGCCACGTTCTTCGAGTGCCTCACGGGCCACAAGCCGTACCCGGGTGACAACCTCGCCGAACTCGCGCTGCAGCACGTCGACGCGCCCGTCCCCGCCGACGAGGTCCCCGAGTCGGTGCGGGAGCTTGTCCGGCGCGGTCTGGCCAAGGAGCCGGGGCAACGGCCCAGCCAGGCCGAGGAGTTCGTGATCGAACTGGAGGCGGTCGCGGGCGCCGCCTACGGTCCCGACTGGGAGGAACGCGGCCGGGGCCGGCTCGCCGCGCTGGTCGCCCTGCTGCCGCTGCTGCTGCCCTCGGCACGCGGCGCGCAGCGGACCACCACGGACACCGCCCGTACGGTCCTGGGCAGCGAACCGGGCCTCGGCGGCGCGCGTTCGTGGCGGCCCGGCCGCCCGGGGATGCTGGTGGCGGGCGCGGCCGTACTCCTGGCCGTCGTCCTGTCCTACGGCATGCCGGACACCCAGGGAGTGGATCCGCAGGAGGCGGCGGCGCAGGCCCTGGCGACCACCAGTGCCCAGCCCGGCGTGGAGTCCGGAGGTCTTCTCGCCACTCCGGCCGCGTCCGACACCTCGTCCCCGTCGTCCTCCGTGTCGCCCAGCTCCTCGCCCTCGCCATCGGCCTCGGACTCGGCCTCGGCCTCGCCGTCCTCCGCGTCACCCGGCCTTACGCCCTCGGCCCCGGCGACGTCCGACACCGGCGGGCCCGCCACCGTCGCTCCGCCCCCGCCGGGGACCACGACGCCCGCCCCGACACCGACCGCGACCGACACCGATCCGGCGCCGACGACCAGCGCCCCCACGGGGCCGGCCGCGCCCGGCGTCAAGGACGTCGCGATTTCGGGCTTCCGGCAGACGGGTCCGACGACCGCCACGGCCACGATCGACATCACCACGGACGGCACCGGTCCGATCTCCGTCACCGTGTCGTGGTCCACGAGCGACAACGGGCTGCGGCTCGCCGCCACGTCGGACGGCCCGTCCCAGACGTTCGAACGCAGCGGCGCCACGCAGTACACGCTCACCGTCGAGCACACCTTCCAGGGCGACGGCTGCTACTGGACGGTGCAGGCCACCACCACTCCGGCCTCCGCAGACGGCGGCGCCTCGCAGCAGCTTCTGACCAGAGGGTGTGCCATCGGATGACCGCGTATGACGACGACCGCATCCCCGGTTCCCCTACCGGGACCGACGAGCCCACCCGGGTGCTGCGCACGGGCGAGGACGAGTTCACTCGGGTGCTGCATGCGGACGACGACTCCACCCGGGTGATCGGCCCGGCGGCTGACGTCGACTCCACCGGGGTGATCGGCCCGGCCGACCTCGATTCCACGACGGTGCTCAACCTGGCCGACGTCGAGTTCACCAAGGTGCTCGGCCCGGCCGACGCCGAGCCCCTCCAAGCCCCGCAGCCGCGTCCGGACGACGACGACGACGAGTACAGCGCGACCGTGCTGGCCAGCCACTGGATCCAGCGGCCCGAGCCGGAGACCGTTCCCGCCGGGCCACCCACGACGAACTCGGCGAACCTGCTGGAGAAGCCGCCGCCGACACCAGCTACCGCACCCGCGTCACTCACCCCTCCGACGCTGCCCGACCGTACCGAGGGCACCGTCCTGCGGTTCGGCCCCGGGGTGACGGCGGCCGTCGCGAACCGTACCCACAGCACGCTGAACGTGGCGCCGCCACCCCTCGTACCCCCGCGCAGGCGCCTGCGAAGACAGGCGTTGCCCGCCCTCGTCCTGCTCATCGTCATCGCGTTCCTCGCCTGGCAGCGCCTGGGACCGGACATCGCGGCACGCACCGTGGAGGTGACGGCCCGGCCGACGCTGCTGGGCTGCGACACCACCGCGGACATCGCCGCCCGCGTCACCACGAACGGCCGGCCGGGCACCCTCTCCTACCGCTGGACCCGAAGCGACGGCACCGCCTCGGGCGTACTGCGCGAGGAGATGGCCCGGGGCCAGAAACACGCGAACCTCCACCTGCTGTGGACCTTCCAGGGCAAGGGCCGCTACACGGCACAGGCCGAACTGCACCTCCTCTCACCCACCCGGCGTACGGTGACCGCGCACTTCACGTACGACTGCCGCTGAGCCGCTGAGCGGTGACTTCCACCGGCCGACGACCCCGCTGAGCGGTCTGGGGGAACGCGGAGGCCCGAATTTCCCTCCTTCTGGATGAAGGAATACGCACAGACAGGGAAATCGGGTATCAACCGGCATGGGTCTGACCAGCGAAACGACTGTGTACGTGATGACGGCTGTCGCCGCCGTGAGTGTGGCGCTGTTGGTCTGGTCGTGGCCACGGTTCGCCCGGCGGGGACTGTGGCAGGTGCTGGGGCGGCTGGTGGCCATCGGGACGACCCAGGTGGTGATCATCGCGGCGTTCGCGTGCTGGGTGAACTCGTCGTACCAGTTCTTCGGATCGTGGAACGAACTCTTCGGCCGCGTCGAGACGGCCCCCGTCGAGCTGACCCAGGCGGGCGGAGGTGTCGGAGGCGTCGGCACGATGAGCGGCGCCGCCATGAAGGGGGCGCTGGTACAGCCGGACACCAATGAGCAGTTGGGCCAGGTCAGCGGACTGCCCACCGGGCCCGCCTCGGTGGACGGGCGGGTGGAGTCCGTGAAGGTCATCGGACGCCGCACCGGCGTGGTCGACCCGGCGTTCGTCTATCTGCCGCCGCAATATTTCCAGAAGGCGTACCAACGGCAGCGCTTCCCGGTGATCGTCGCCCTCAGCGGCTACCCGGGCAGCATCTTCAACCTCGCGCAGCATCTGCGGGTGCCGCAGATCGCGGGCGATCTGCAGCGGCGCGGTCAGATGCAGCCGACGGTCATGGTGATGATCCGGCCGACGATCGCGCCGCCGCGCGACACCGAGTGCGTGAACGTACCGGGCGGGCCGCAGACCGAGACCTTCCTGGCCAAGGATCTGCCCGACGCCCTGAAGTCCGCCTACCGGGTGGGTCATGCCGCCAGTGCCTGGGGTGTCATGGGCTACTCCTCGGGCGGCAGTTGCGCCCTTCAGCTGACGATGCGTGATCCGCACGTGTACACGACGGCGGCCGCGCTGTCGCCCGACTACAAGGTCAAGGACGATCCGACGACCGGAAGCCTCTTCGGCAGCGGACCGGACCGGGACGAGCGGATCAACGGCCACGACCTGATGTGGCGGCTCAAGCATCTGCCCGCTCCCCAGGTGTCCGTCCTGGTGGCCGAGAGCAAGCACGGCGAGCGCGGTTATCCGCAGACGCAGGCGTTCGTCAGGGCCGTCAAGCCGCCCATGCGGGTCGTGACGATCCTGCCCGAGCACGGCAGCCACAACTTCCCGACCTGGGTACAGGAGATGCCTCCCGCCCTGAAGTGGATGAACCAGCAGCTGACGTTCCCCCAGGACGCGGTGCCCCGCCACCTGAAGAAGGCGCCGGCGGCCGCCGACGACCCGAAGCCCGGTCATGAGAACCTGCGCGCCGAGGGTTTGGAGCCGAGGGCCACTGCCACGAAGCGGAAGTAAAGCCCGCACACGGGGAGGAGGGGAGGGGCCGGATGGTCTCGCCCTGGGGGCGCTCCGGATGTCCACCATGACCAGCCGCACCGGTGCTGGAGCCGGGCCCGGAGTCGGGCCCGGCGTCCCTGTCGATGCGGCAGGTCAGCTCGTCACGCGGAAGGTGGCGTCGCTGCGTCCCGTGGCGTTGGTGATCGGGTCGAGCCGCAGTTGGTAGGCGTAGTGGCGGATGTAGCGGTCGGGGTGGTTGTACGACTGGAACGAGGACCAGGTCGCGTCGGCGAGCCCGGCCACCTGACGGAAGGTGGCGTCGTCGGCGAACTGGGTGGTGCCGTCGTTGTAGGCCAGCTGGAAGTCGTAGTTGGAGTGGCGCAGGAAGTAGCCGGGGAAGTTCACCGACTCGAAGGAGACGGTGCCCGAGCCGGCGAGCCCGGTCCGCAGGCGGAACTGGGAGTCCTGCGCGGGGCTGACGTTCGGGTCGATGCGCACGTCGAAGTTGGTGTGCCGTACGTACCGGTCCTGGAAGTTGTACGACTGGAGCCGGTTGGCGGGGGTGTTGGGCCAGCGTGCGAGCACGCGGCTCTCCTCGGCGGCCGTCATGTTCAGGATCCAGCCGTGACGCTTCTTGTCGACGCCCATGTTGTAGCTGCCCGACGTCTGCTTCTGGTAGGCGGCGGGATTGGACGGGTCGGTCGTCAGGACCGGCATGTAACCGCCGCCGGAGGCGTACTGGTCGAGGTAGAGGGCCCACTTGTCGGTGCCGTTGAACTTCATCCACATCGGGCCCTCGACCATGGACCCGGTGAGGCCGATGCCGGACAGGTTGCCGAGGCTGGTCCACGTCCCGAGGATCGAGTTGCTGCCTTCGAGGGTGATCTGGCCGTCGCCGGACGCCCGTACGTAGCGGTAGCTGCCGATGCCGGAGGGGACCTCGATGATCTGGGTGTCGATGATCTCCTGGGCGCCGGGACGCTCGATGTAGGTCTGGGGCGTGGTGATCGTACGGAAGTCCGTGGTGCGGGCGTAGTAGATGCGGTGCTTCGTCACGCCGTTGAGGGGCACGTTGGTCGCCCAGTAGAGGACGTAGTCGTTGGTCGCGGGGTTCCAGATCGCCTCCGGGGCCCATGCGTTGCGGCCGTCGGGGATCGCTCCGGCGACGTTGAGCAGCCACGGCTGTGACCAGGTGACCAGGTCGGTGGACTCCCACACCACGAGGCTGCGGCTGCCGTTGTTGATGGACTGACTCCAGGTCTGCCCGCAGTCGATGCACAGGTCGGTCGCGATGATCCAGTACTTGCTGCCGTCGGGGGACCGCACGATCGCGGGGTCACGCACGCCCTTCGTGCCGACCGGGGAGCGCAGGACCATGCCCGAGCCGTTGAGGTCGTTCCAGTGCAGGCCGTCCGTGCTGTGCGAGAGGTACATCTGCTGGTTGGTCGACCCCTCCCCGGTGAAGTGCACCATCAGGTAGCCCGGGTCTGCGGCGGCTGCCCGCTGTGGTGCGGTCAGCGCCTGGCAGGTGAGGAGCAGACAGGCGGCGACCAATATCGTCGCCATCCTGGAGAGAAGACTGCGCATGTACGGGCCCTGTCTTTCTGCGGGTTGCCTCGAATTGCCCAAAGCCTTTTTGTTCGTGATTTAGAACAGAGACGGAAAATTCGGCCAGACGCTATAGGGATCATTAAGAAAGTGTCAAGAGGTCGGAAAGCCGTTGAGTGGCTCGCTGGTACGCGGACCGGCGGAAAAATTGTTCGACATGACGAACATCGTTCGAGATCTATTGACGAGGGCTTGTGAGCGAATCCAGACTCACGCAGCGCGATGTCATCCGGCTTGTCATCCGGCTTGTCATCCGGGCTTGTCATCCGGGCGGCACGTCGGCAACGTCGGCACTTCGGCCGAGGGCTCATGCCCCTCGTCAAGCATGTCTTTATCAGGGGATGTGGCAACGTCGGCACTTCGGCCGAGGGCTCATGCCCCTCGTCAAGCATGTCTTTATCAGGGGATGTGAACGCATGCACAGCGTCAGATTTCAGGGCCGCCGGAAATTCCGTCCGGGCGCTCTGGCCGCGATGTCGGCCGTCTCGCTGCTGTTCGGTGTCGCCGGCCCGGCGGCCCCCGCGCGGGCGGCGGAGATCACCGACGGTCTGGCCCTCTGGTACAAACTCGACGCCACCTCGGGCACCGTCGCGGTCGACGCCTCGGGCAACGGCCGCAACGGAACCGTCAACGGCACCGCGGGCTGGGCGGGTTCCGGCGAAGGGCTCACGTTCAACGGGTCCGACACCTACATCAAGGTGCCGGACAACATCATGAGCGGCATGAACGCGATCACCGTCTCGGTGGACGTGCGGATCGACGCCGCCCAGGCCACTCCGTACTTCCTCTACGGCTTCGGCAACACCAGCAACGGCGCCGGAAACGGCTACCTGTTCGCCACCGGCGACACCTTCCGCGCCGCCGCCGCCCCCGGGAGCTACTCCACCGAGCAGAACACCCGGACCTCCACCGCGCTGCCGCGCTCGGTGTGGAAGCACGTCACCTACACCCAGACCGGTACCACGGGCGTTCTCTACCGGGACGGCGTGGAGGTGGCCCGCAACACGTCGGTCACCACCACCCCCGGATCCATCGGATCGGGCATCACCACGGCCGACTACATCGGCAGGTCTCTCTTCAGCAGCGACAAGCTGTTCAAGGGCAGGATGCGCGACTTCAGGGTCTACAACCGCGCGCTGACGCCCGGCGAGGTCCTCGAAGCCAGCGGGAACACCACAGGTGTCGCCGAGGCCACCCATCCCTCGCTGAAGATCGCCGCCATCGTCGACGACGCCAACAGCAGGATCACGCTGCCGGTGAAGGAAGGCACGGACCTCACCACGCTCGCCCCGCAGTTCACCCTCGCGCAGGGAGCGTCCGTCAGTCCGGCCTCCGGCACCCCGCGCGACCTGACCGCGCCGGTGACGTACGAGGTGACAGGCTCCGACGGCGCGAAGCGCACCTGGACGGTCGCGGCGCAGATCATGCGCAGCCCGGTCCTCCCGGGGCTCACCGCCGACCCGAACATCGTCCGCTTCGGCGACACCTACTACGTCTACCCGACGACCGACGGCTTCGCGGGCTGGAGCGGTACGCAGTTCAAGGCGTACTCCTCCAAGGATCTGGTCCACTGGACCGACCACGGCGTCATCCTGGACCTCGGTCCCGGCGTCAGCTGGGCCGACAGCCGCGCCTGGGCACCGACGGCGACCGCGAAGAACGGGAAGTACTACTTCTACTACTCCGCCGACACGAACATCGGCGTCGCGGTGTCCGACTCGCCCACCGGCCCCTTCACCGATCCCCTGGGCAAGCCTCTGGTCGCCCGCGGCGCCTACGCCGGCCAGATGATCGACCCGGCCGTCTTCACCGACGACGACGGCCAGTCGTATCTCTACTGGGGCAACGGGCACGCGTACGTCGTCCCGCTCAACGACGACATGGTCTCCTTCGACTCCTCGAAGGTCACCGAGATCACCCCGAGCGGCTACAACGAGGGCTCCTTCGTCATCAAGCGCCAGGGCACCTACTACCTCATGTGGTCGGAGAACGACACACGGGACGAGAACTACCGCGTCGACTACGCCACCGGCCCGTCTCCCACCGGCCCCTGGACCAAGCGAAGCGTGATCCTGGAGAAGGATCTCTCACTGGGCATCAAGGGCCCCGGCCACCACTCCGTGGTGCAGGTGCCGGGCACGGACGACTGGTACATCGCCTACCACCGCTTCGCCGTCCCCGGCGGAGACGGCACCCACCGCGAGACCACCATCGACAAGCTGGAGTTCGACTCGAACGGCCTGATCAAGAAGGTCGTCCCCACCCTGAGCAGCGTCGAGCCGGTCTCCAACGGAACGTCGCTGCCGACGAACACCACCCGCTCGCTCCAGTCGGTCAACTTCCCCAGCCGCTACGCCGTCGTACGGTCGGACAGCCTCGGTTACCTCGACCCGGTGACGTCCGCCGGCACCACGGCGGTCAAGCAGAGCGCCACCTTCACCGTCGTCCCGGGCCTGGCCGACGGAAGCTGCTACTCGTTCCGCGACACGTCCGGCCGCTACCTGCGCCACAAGGACTTCCGGATCCGCTTCGACGCGAGCAACGGCACCACGCTCTTCAACAAGGACGCCACCTACTGCGCCCGGCCGGGCTCGGTCACCGGCTCGGTCGGCCTGGAGTCGTACAACTACCCCGGCCGCTACCTCCGCCACTACAACTACGAGCTACGCGTCGACCCCTACGAAAACACCACCGGCTTCCGCGCCGACAGCTCCTTCATCGCGGTGAGCCCCTGGGCCTGATCCGTGGGGCCGTAGATGTTGGTGGCGTCGAACTGCGCCGGGTGACGGTGGCGGTGGCGGTGGTCTGGAGGTCTTACCTACCGGGCTTTTCCGCCCCGTACGTCCCTTCCCCCGCACGGCGCTCGCAGAGGTGGATCACCAGGGCATGTCGCCGTGACGGTTGCGGAAGGTTCCGGTCGGTCCGTCCGCCCCGATGGTCGCGAGTTCGACGATCGCGTCGGTGCCCTCGGTCACGGTCTGCGGCCCGCTGTGCGCGTTGAAGTCGGTCGCGGTGTAGCCAGGATCGGCCGCGTTGACCTTGATCTCCGGCCAGGATTTCGCGTACTGCGTGGTCAGCATGGTCACGGCGGCCTTCGACGCCGTGTAGAGCGGCGCGAGGTTACGTCCCTCGGCGCGCTCGGTGTCATGGGTCAGCGTGAACGACCCCATGCCGCTGGAGACGTTGACGATGACCGGGTGCGCGGACTCGCGCAGCAGGGGCAGGAACGCGTGCGTCACCCGTACGATCCCCACGACGTTGACCTCGAACACCGCGGCGGCGTCGGTGGCGGTGAGCTGGTCGGCGGGGACATGGGGCCCGAAGACCCCCGCGTTGTTGACGAGGACGTCGATACGCCCCTCGCGGGCGGCGATGTCGGCGGCGGCAGCGGCCACCGACGCGTCGTCCGTCACGTCGATCCGCACGAAGCGGGCGCCGAGCGCGTCGGCGGCCGCCTGACCGCGCTCCGGATCACGGGCGCCGATGAGGACACTGTGGCCGGCCTCGATGAGCCGGCGGGCGGTCTCGTACCCGAGGGACTTGTTGGCTCCGGTGATGAATGTTGTCGTTGTCGTCATGCGTCCACCCTCGGCCCGTGACGAGCGGACAACCAGTGCCCTCCGCGACGGTAGGACGGCCAGTACCAGGGACGACGACTGTCCGGCGGACACCGTGACTGAGTGGACGAGACCCTGGGCGCGTCGCGGCGTGGCACGACACGGGCACGGCGCTGCACCGCTGGCGCGACCGCCTTTCCCCCGCCGACGTCGGACTGACCTCACGGTCCGGACGACGGGCGGCGGGGGTGCGACGCGAGGAACTCGCCGCCGCAGCCGCCGTCCGGATGCGCGCGTCTTCCCGGCCCATCCGCGTCCTCCCCGCGAGCCTCCGGGCACGCGCCCTTACACCACAGCGCCTGAATCCCGGGCCCGCCCGCGTCGCTCCAGCGGACCGCGCGCCCCGCTGTTCTTGCCCCGCTCGAGGCGCACCGGCGGCGCCGGGCGGTTGCCCTCGAGCTGCACGGCGATCGGTACGGCGGTGAACACCGTCGATGCCATACCGATCACCACGCCGGCGATCAGCGCCACGGAGAAGTCCGCGAGTGAGTCACCGCCGAGCACTGCCAGGGCCGCCAGGATGAACAGCGCGCCCATGCCGGTGTTCACCGTGCGCGGCAGCGTCTGAATGACGGCCTTGTTCGCGGTGGTTTCCAGGTCCGCCGCCGGATCGCGGCGGCGCGCCTCGCGCACCCGGTCGAAGACGACGACGGTGTCATTGACGGAGTAACCGATGACCGTGAGCAGGGCCGCCAGGAAGACGCTGTCGACGGGCCTGCCGAGCCAGGCGAACAGGCCCACCACAAGCACCACGTCGTGCACCATGGCCGTCACCGCCGCGGCGGCGAACGTCCACCGGAACCGCACGCTGAGATAGATCAGCTGGGTCGCGACGGCGATGCCGAGCGCGATGAGCGCGTGCCGGCGCAGCTCGTCGCCGAGGCTCGGGCCGATCAACTCGTCCCGCTCGACGGTGACTTCACCGCCGCCCCTCGCCAGCGCAGTTCTGATCGCGTGCTGCTGGTCGTTGCTCAGCTCACCGGTGCGTACGGAGATGTTCCCGTCCCCCGACTCCTGCACCACCGCGCGCGGGAACCCGGCGTCCGTGACCGCCGTACGTGCCGCGTCCACGTCCACGGGCCTGCTGGTGCTGTACTCCACCAGGCGCCCGCCAGTGAACTCCACCCCGAACTCCAGCCCGCGCAGGCCGATTCCGGCGACGGCGACCACGATCAGCAGCGCGCTGACGCCGAGCCGGCGGCGCCGGTGGTGCACCAGACGGGGTGTGCGGCGCGCGAGCCAGGCACGCACCCGGCCGGTGGAGGTGATCCCGGTCAGCCAGGGCCGGCCCCGTACGAAGTTGCGCCGGATCGCGAAGTCGGCGAGGACCCGGGTGATCACCAGGGCCGAGATCATCGAGACGAGGACACCGATGGAGAGCGTGACGCCGAAGCCCTTGACGGGTCCGGTGGCGAAGAAGAAGAGCAGCCCGGCCGCGAGCAGCGTCGTCACGTTCGAGTCGACGACCGCGCTCCATGCCTTGTTGAAGCCGATGCTCAGCGGCTTGTCCAGGTGCGCCGAGACCGACTTCCGGGCGCGGACTCCCAGGTACTCCTCGCGGGCACGCTCGAACACCAGCACGTTCGCGTCCACCGCCATGCCGATAGCCAGGACGAACCCGGCGAGTCCGGGCAGCGTCAGGGTCGCGCCCAGAGCGACCAGTACGGCGTAGGAGATCAGCCCGTACAGTGCGAGCGCGATGGTGGCCAGGGCCCCGAGGAGCCGGTAGACGACGAGGATGAACAGCCCCGTCAGGGCGAGCCCGATGAGCGCGGCCTGGGTGCTGGCGGCGATGGCGTCGGCACCCAGCGTGGGGCCGACGGTGCGCTGCTCCACGACCTCCACGGGCACCGGCAGCGCACCGCCCTTGACGAGCGCGGCCAGATCGCGGGCCTCTTCTCTGTCGAAGCCGCCGGTGATCTGCGTGGAGCCGCCGGAGATGCCGACCTGGCACGCCACATCCGCGTTGACGGCGGGCGCCGACAGCACCTTGCCGTCCAGGACGATGGCGACGCGTCGCTCGGGGGCGCCCTGCGGGGCACAGGCCGCCGCACCGGTGACCCGTGCCCAGTCCTTGCCTGCCTGCCCGCGGAAGGTGAGGTCGACCGTCCAGCCCGACATCTGCTGCTGGTCGAGCACCGCCTCGGCGTCCTTGACACTCTCGCCGGTGAGGACGGTGGGCCCGAGCTTGAGGAACGCCCCCTTCTGCTCGGGGTCGGCCAGGACGCGCGAGCCGTCCCTGGCCGGCTCCCCCTTGTCCTTGTCCTCCTTGTCCTCCTTGTCCACGTCCTCGTCCTGCTTGTCCGTCACGCCCTGCACCGGGTGGACGGTCAACTGCGCGGTACGGCCGATGACTTCGGCGGCCTCGCGCGGGTCCTGTACGCCGGGCAGCTCGACGAAGATCCGCTGCCGGCCGGACCGGTACAGGCTCGGCTCGGACACGCCGAGCGCGTCGACCCGCTGGCGGAGCACCTCCAGGGCCCGCTGGGTCGATTCGGCATCGGCCCTGACCACGGGTGAGTCCCTGGTCTCCAGGACGATCTGGGTGCCACCGCGCAGGTCGAGGCCGAGGCGGGGGGACTGGGTGAGAGCGAAGAAGAGCGAGGCGGCGATCACACCTAGGGCGACGATCGCCCGCCACATGGGCGCGCGAGACATGAGTTCTCCACGATGGGCAGGCAGACGGAGTCGACGTCTGCCCCGGCCGCGGAGGCGACGGTCAGGCGTCGATACGGACTTCGGTGCTCCATCGGGACGGCGGGCCGCGCGGGCGATACGCGTGGGCGCCCCGGCTCGCCCCTGCGGCCGCGACCGTAACGGCCACGGCGGGACCGCCGACAGCGCGGTGCGGGGCCGCGTCCCCGGCGCCAGGGCCCAGGGAAGGGTGGAACGGGTACGGCAGGGCCTCGGCGTGGCCGAGCACGGGGCGCGCCACGGTGACGGGTCGCTGCGCGTCGGCGGTGGCGGACGCCTGCGCGGTCGCCACCGCGGCCGTGCCCGTCGAAGACGGGCGAGACACCGACACCGACTTGGCCGACACCGGCAGAAGGAAGGTCAGTATCGCGAGCAGCGACGCGAGCACGACGGCGGCCGGGCGCGTCGGCTGCGCACGGTGCTGCTGCACGCCTCTTGCCCCCCGGCCAAGTCGTCGTACGGAACCATCAGTCGACACTGCGAACCGACGGCTCCGCTCGCCCGGCCGTCAGTGACATGAACGCCGCCGGGCGTCCCGAGGTTCCCGCCTCACCGCAGGAATGGTGAATGTTGGTGGCATACAATTCGATGTACATCACCAATGTTGCGCGGGAGGCACGGTATGTCCGTGACCCAGATCGACATCGACGACGACGCCCTGGAGCGCGCCATGGCTCTGGCTCGCGTCCGGACCAAGAAGGAGGCGGTGAATCTCGCTCTGAACTTCTACGCCGAGCAACAGGAGCGTGCCGCGCGCATAAGCCGTCACTTCGAGCGGGCGCGTGAGTGGGGCGCCGTCGAGGACGCGGAGCGCCAGCACCAGGCGGAGAAGCACAGCCGGTGATCTATCTGCTCGACACCTCCGGCCTGGTCCGGCTGCTACGCGAACCCAAACTCCAATCGGCCTGGTACGACGCGATCGATGCCGGGGCCGTCGCATCCTGCTACATGCAGCGAACCGAGTTCCTGTACAACGCCCGGAACCGCCGTGAGTACGACGAGATCGCGGAAATGTTCTCCGACCTCTGTCCCGACGCGGCGGTGCCGAAGAACGCGGGGCGTTGGATCAGCGCCGTGCAACACCGGATGGCACAGGCCGGGGAGCATCGCAGTGCCTCGGCAGTAGACCTCGTCATCGCCGCTACTGCCGCCCATCATGGCCTGACTGTCCTCCATGACGATGCCGACTACGGCACCATCGCCCGGCACGCGTCCGACCTGACCGAGCACAACATCCACGACGTCGTCTGACGGGCCGGTCGCCGGCGCGACCCGGCAGCGAGGTTGCGGTGCTCGTCCTCGGGCCCAAGCATGGGCTCAGGAGAACAGCGGCAGAGCTCAGCGGAGAAGAACATCCCGGGAGGAGGACATGGGAGCCATGACGTTTCCTGCCCCCCGGTCCGCCGACCGTCGCGGGACAAGGCGGCGCACCCGACAGGCATGCGTGCGACCGGCATGACCGACGACGACCGGCCGCTGCGCTGTCTGGTCACCGGTGCCACCGGTTACATCGGCGGCAGGCTGGTGCCGGAGCTGCTGGCCGCCGGACATTCCGTGCGCTGCCCGGCCCGCGCCCCCGGCAAGCTGCGGGACCATCCGTGGTCCGGGCAGGTGGAGGTCGTGCGCGCGGACATGACGGACGAGGGGGCCGTACGCGCGGCCATGGAGGGCATGGACGTCGCGTACTACCTGGTGCACGCGCTGGGCACCGGCCGGGGCTTCGAGGAGACCGACCGGCGCGCGGCCGAGATCTTCGGTGAGCAGGCGCGTGCCGCCGGAATCCGTCGCATCGTCTACCTCGGCGGTCTGAGCCCCTCCGGAGTACCCGAGCACGCGCTCTCACCCCACCTGCGGTCCCGCGCCGAAGTGGGCCGCATCCTCCTGGCCTCGGGCGTGCCGACCGCGGTACTGCGGGCAGCCGTGATCATCGGGTCGGGTTCGGCCTCGTTCGAGATGCTGCGCCATCTGACCGAGCGGCTGCCCGTGATGGTGACCCCGAGCTGGGTGCGCACCCGCATCCAGCCCATCGCCGTCCGCGACGTGCTGCGCCTCCTCGTGGGCTGCGCCAGGCTTCCGTACGACGTGAACCGTGCCTTCGACATCGGCGGACCGGACATCGTCACGTACGAGGAGATGATGCGGCGGTACGCCGTCGTCGCCGGGCTGCCGAGACGTGTCATCCTCCCCGTTCCGATGCTCACCCCCCGGCTGTCCAGCCTCTGGGTCGGTCTGGTCACCCCGGTGCCGGGCGCCCTCGCGCGCCCGCTGGTGGAGTCGCTGAAGCACGAGGTCGTCTGCGCCGAGCGGGACATCGTCCGCCACGTGCCCGAACCTCCGGAGGGACCGGTCACCCTCGACCGGGCGATCCGGCTGGCTCTGCGGCGCGTGCGGGACGCGGACGTCGCCACCAGATGGTCCTCGGCGGCGACTCCCCGTGCCCCGAGCGACCCGCTGCCCACCGACCCCGACTGGGCGGGCGGGAGCCTCTACACGGATCACCGTGAGCGCACGGTCATGGCGTCGCCGCAGGCCCTGTGGCGGGTGGTGGAGGCGATCGGTGGCGCGAACGGCTGGTACTCCTCGCCGCTGGCCTGGTCCCTGCGAGGCCGGCTGGACACCCTGGTGGGCGGTGTCGGTCTGCGCCGGGGCCGCCGGGACGCGACCCGGCTGCGGATCGGCGACAGCCTGGACTTCTGGCGGGTGGAGGAGATCGAGCCCGGCCGGCTGCTCCGGTTGCGCGCGGAGATGCGGCTGCCGGGCCTGGCCTGGCTGGAGATGACCGTCGACCGGGACCCACAGGGGCGCACGGTCTACCGGCAACGGGCCCTGTTCCACCCGCACGGCCTGGCCGGGCACGCCTACTGGTGGGCCGTGGCCCCCTTCCACGCCGCGGTCTTCGGCGGCATGGCCCGCAACATCGCCGCCGCGGCCGAATCGGCCACCCCTGAACCGGCCCGTACACGCTGAGGGGGCGCGGGGAACCGTGCGCGTCTCGCCCAACCGCGTGGCGTTCCTTGTCGGCAGCCTGGCCGACGTCGACGCGGCCTGCGGGCTTGCGCAGAAGGGAGTCCCAGGCCGTAATGCGGCTGTTCCCATGGCGGGTCTCCTCGTCGATGGGAGTCGTCCGGCGGCCGGGTCGCGGATGCACACCTCCTGAGGTCCCTCCGCCATGGCGGGGCCGCCGGCCGTTGTGGCCGCGGCCCCGCTCGGGTGGGCCTCGCTCGGTGTACGGGTCAGGACGGGTCGCCGTACTGGAGGCCGCGTCCGTTGGTGCCGACGTAGACGCGGCCGTAGGTGTCGGGGTCGCCGGTGATGACGCCGACGCCGCCGATGGCGCCCCACTGGTGGGCCTTGTCGTTGACGCGGAGCCAGGTGGCGCCCTTGTCGGTGGAGCGGAAGACGCCGGTGACGTCCTTGACGGTGCCGATCAGGTACAGGGCCTGGTAGCCGGTGCCCGGTGCGGCCTTGCCGAAGCCGAGGGCGGAGGCGGACCGCACCGAGCTGAGCGTGGTGAAGGTGCGGCCGCCGTCGGTGGAGTGCAGCAGCCCCTTGTCACCGCCGGCGATCCACAGGTCCCCGGCGATACCGGGGACGGCGGTGAGCCGGCCGGAGGGCAGGTTGCCGGCGCGGGCGGTGAAGGTTGCGCCGCCGTCGGTGCCGGCGTAGAGCGTGCCGCCGTACAGCGAGTAGAAGGTTCTGGCCGAGGAGCGGTCGGCGACGACCACGGCGTCGGCGCCCAGGCCGCCGACCCTCGACCAGCTCGACCCGTTGTCGGTCGAGCGGTACGGGGCCTGGCCGGCCTGGGTCCAGACGATGGTGGAGCCGTCCGCCGAGAGTGCGACATGGCCGTCCTGGGCGCCGGCCACCGGCTCTGCCCTGAAGCCGTTCCAGCTGCGGCCGCCGTCGGTGGAGTAGGCGCCGTCCTGCTCGCCGCCGCGGCCGACGCGGACCATCAGCGCGGGCTTGGACTGGGCGAAGTCGATATCGGTGCTGTTGGCCATCATCGGGTTCGCCAGCCGCCCGGAGGGCACCTTGGTCAGGTCGTCGTGCCGGAAGCCGCCCTGGTCGCCCATGGAGGTGATGACGGTGGCGCCGCCGGGCGGGGCGATCGCGTCCATCAGCGCGGTCTCCTCCAGCCCTCGGGCCCCGCTGCTCCAGTGGCTGGTGCCGCCGCTGTCGGAGGCGCCCGCGTCCTTGCTGCGCATGATGCCGTTGCCGGTGCCGTACAGCACGTGCCCGGAGTCGAAGGGATCGATGGCCAGGGCGGTCATCCAGTGCCCGGTGTGGGTGCCGACGTAGGGGGCGGCGGAGGCGTCGCGCACCGACTTGTCGGCCAGTGCCTTCCAGGTCGTGCCGCCGTCCGTGCTGCGGTAGATCTCGTCCTCCGGCCACCAGCGGTCGAGGGTGGTGACCATCACCGTGGACGGCTTGCGCGGGTCGACGGCCAGACCGGAGAACCCGTAGGACCCCTGAGAGGGCGAGATGTTCTTCCACGCCCCACCGGCCGGTGTGTACTTCCACACCGAACCCGCCGTCACGCCGTTGGGCCCGAGGGCGTCGGTGTACGTCAGGTACAGCGAGCCGTCGCCGGAGAGCACGCCGTGCTGCGGCAGCCGGCCGGTGGGCTGCCCGGAGACGGCCTGCCAGGTACTGCCGCCGTCGGTGGAGCGGTACAGGGAGGCGGACCTGTCCGCGACACCGACGTAGATCGTCCTGCTGCCGGCCGGGCCGTACGTCACGAAGGAGATGCCCGCACCGCTGCTCGCCCCGTCCTTGACCGGGAACGACGAGACCTGCCGCCACGTCACGCCGTAGTCGGTGCTGCGCCACAGGCCGTTCTTGCGGCTGCCCAGCAGCAGGGTGCCGTGGTCGGCCGGGTCGATCACGAGCCGCTCGCCCGCACCGCGGCCGTCCTCGTTGCCGCCCACCTTGAAGGGGAGATCGGTGCGCTCGAAGGTGCGGCCCCGGTCCGTGGAGCGCAGGATCGCGCCGTTGCCCGCCCAGTCGTTGGTGTAGGTGCCCGCCATGAGATAGAGCCGCGTGGGGTCGACGGGGTCGGTCGCCACCGAGTCGATGCCCAGCAGGTTCCAGTCCTTCTCGCCGATCCAGTCGGTCAGCGGGATCCACTGCTCGGCCCCGGTGTCCCAGCGGTAGGCGCCGCCCATGTCGGTGCGCGCGTACAGCAGGCCCTTCTCCTTCTGGTTGAACACCAGCCCGGTGACGTAACCGCCGCCCACCACCTGGGCGTTCTTCCACACATACGGTCCTGCCGCAGCCGTGGTCTGCCCGCCGGCGGTCCCGGCCGCCGGGGCCTCGGCCACCTTCACCAGCTTCCATTGCTGGTTGGTGGTGCCCCGGCCCGGAAACTGGATGACCGCCGCGCCGTCGGCCGTCGAGCCCCTGGAGACGTCCAGGACCTGGCCGCTCCTGCGGGAGGTGAGGGTGACGGCGTCGGAACCGCTCACCTCGCTGATCTTCCACTCCTGGGCGGTGGAGGAGCTGTCGGTCTGCTGCTCGGCGGCGGCTCCCCGCGCGGTGGAATCGCCTGCTGTGCCCAGCACCTTGCCGCTGTTGCGGTTGACGAGCTCGTAGTAGCCGTCCCCGGTGGGCTTCAGCTTCCACTGCTGGTTGGCGGTGTGCTGGTCGGTCCACTGCTGGATACGGGTGCCGTCGGCGGTGGAGAAGCCGTTGACGTCCAGCACCTTGCCGCTGCGCACGGAAACCAGCTCGTAGTGGGCCGCGCTGTCGACGACGGTCGCGGCCTGTGAGTCCTCCTGCGAGTAGAGGAGATACGGCACAAGGACAGCGGGCACGCCGAGGAGCAGACCTGTGGCGGTCCAGCGACGGCGATGACGCCCGCGGCGCCCGCCGTTCGTGGGGTGGTTCATGAGCGGGGTGTTCTCCTTGCAGGCCGTTCACGTCAGAAAGCCGGATCCGGCCACCGGAACTGGCCGGATCCGCTTCTTTGTGGTCACAGGCTCTGCATTGGGTTGCCGCGAGCGGGGAGCTTTTTCTGGTCGCCTCGGGTGCGCCGGGCGTTGGTCGAGTCGCCTGGTGAGAGGGACCGGTGTTGCCCCTGGCCGTGCGCCAGGTCGCCGAGCTTGCCCGCGGCCTCGACGTTCGACTCGAACGGGAGTACCCGGCCTGCAGGACGCAGACCCACTGCAGGACGGAGACCGGCTGCACGACATGCGCCCCGCGGATGGCCTGCGGGCCCGGCCTCGCCCAGGTCGAAGTAACTCGCCCCCGCCCGTGCCGATCAGGCTTTGACGGTGCTCCGGCAAGGTGCCGTGCACAGCGTCGTTCACCAGAAGGATCGGTTGCGATCACCGACTCGGCCTGTTTATTATTACGACCATAATTCAATTGGCCTGGGCAACGTCGGGCCACGTCATCAGCGCTCTGGTCATCTCCCTCCACTTCACCGGGAACCTTCATGGACCTCTCCGCCAGCACCGCCCTCGTCACCGGAGCGAACCGGGGCTTCGGCCGCGCCCTCGCCGCCGAACTGCTCAGCCGCGGCGCCACCGTCTACGCCGGCGCCCGCAACCCCGACCAGATCGACCTGCCCGGCGCCAGGCCGATCGCGCTCGACATCACCGACCCCGCCTCGGTCGCGGCCGCCGCCAAGGCCACCGGCGACGTGACCGTCCTGGTCAACAATGCGGGCTCCTCCACCGGCGCCGACCTGCTCACCGCCGACCTGGACGACATCCGCCTGGAGATGAACACCCACTTCCTCGGTACCCTGACGGTGGCCCGTGCCTTCGCACCCCAGATCGCGGCCAACGGCGGCGGAGCCATGCTGAACGTCCTGTCCGGCCTGTCCTGGGTCAGCTTCCCGGAGCTCGGTGCCTACTGCGCCGCCAAGTCCGCGGAGTGGTCGCTCACCAACAGCCTGCGCGTGCAGCTCGCCGACCAGGGCATACGCGTGGCCGGTCTGCACGTGGGCTACATGGACACCGACATGGTCCGTTCTGTCGACGCGGAGAAGTCCGACCCGGCCGACATCGCGCGCATCGCCGTGGACGGCATCGCCGCCGGCGCCTACGAGATCCTCGCCGACAACGCGGCCCGCCAGGCGCAGGCGGCACTGTCCGGGGGCGTCTCGGTGCTCTATCCGCAGCTCCCCTGAGGCGCACCGGTCCACACTGGCCAACCGTCGGCGTGTCGGGTCTTGCCTGGTGAGCGACTCTCGACCTATTGCATTATGTTCGTAATGTAAATGGTTGGGTCGAGCGGTGGCTCGCCATCAGCTCGACCGAACGGAGCCCACGCCACGCCGCACAGTGCGGGCGGGGCCTGGCCCAGCCGATGCCGCTCCGACTGACAAGTCGGCGACACCCGCACCCCGCCACGCCCGACAGCCCCGTGGCCGCCGGCCGCGATCACGGCCACGCAAGCCCAACCCCTCCCGAAACGGAAACCACGCCATGAGCCAGCCCAGCACGATCCGCCTTGAGCGGACGACCCCGCGGACCGCCAGGATCACGTTCTCGAATCCTCCCGTGAACCTGGTGGTTCCCGAGTCGATCGTGACGCTGCACAAGATCGTCTCGGAGCTGGAGAACGACCCGGACATCCAGGTCGTCGTCTTCGCCAGCGAACTCCCCGACTTCTTCATCAACCACTTCGACGCCGCCGCGGCCGCCGACCTCCCCGCGCCCGAGCACGAGGACGACAACCCGCTCTGGACCGACATGGTCCTGCGGCTGACCAAGGCTCCGTTCGTCAGCATCGCGGCCATCCGGGGCCGTACCCGGGGCGCCGGCAACGAGCTGGCCCTGGCCTGCGACCTGCGCTACGCCAGCCGCGAGAAGGCGTTCTTCGGCCAGCCCGAGGTCGGCCTCGGCCTCGTCCCCGGCGGAGGCGGCGCCGAGCGACTGCCCCGTTCGATCGGCCGCGACCGCGCCCTGGAGGCGATCCTGACCAGCGCCGACTACGACGCCGACCTGGCGGAGCGCTGGGGATGGGTCACCCGCACCCTGCCCGACGCGGAGCTCGACGCCTTCGTCGACGCGACGGTCGCCCGTCTCGCCTCCTTCGACCGGCAGGCGATTGCCACCGCGAAGTCCCAGGTCAACCGGGCGACACTGCCGCCGGACGCCCACCTGGTCGCCGCCTTCGGCGAGTTCGCGGGCACCCTGACGCAGCCCGGATTCGGCGCGCGTGCGGTCGGGCTCGGCGCACTGGTCGCCGAAAAGGGCCTCGACGTCGAGTACCAGCTGGGCGAGTACATCGGCCGGGTCAGCGAAGCCCTCTGAGCGCCCCGGCCGCGCCCACGACTGACCGCAGCGCCCGACAGGGCGCCCGTGGGTGCCGCGCCCCGGGGGGCATCCCCACCCACCAGGGTTCCCATGGCGGCCGGGCACGCCTCAACGGCAGCCCGGCCGCCGCCTTCCGACCTGAGGGTCCCGCCGCACCCGCCGGGGTCCGCACACGGAAAACGCGACGGACAATGCCCCACCGCGCGCGGTCGTGACGTGCGCGTCGACCGTTCCCGCGTCCGGTGCCGTGACTTTGTCGACGGCACATGAACAGCTCCCCACAGCGGTGCAGTTCCCCCGCTGAGAGGGCTTCTGCTGTGATGCCGCACCAACGGCTCGGCATCGCAGCCTTCCGCGTGAGTGACCGACCCTCGGGTGGTCGGCCCTGCGTCGCCCGGTTGTGGTCAGGCTTCCGGGCTCCGTGCCGCCGGCTGCTCGCTGCTGTCGTGTGCCGCCGAGGCGAGAAGTCTTTCGCGGCAGACGTCGAGGATTTCGTCCGCCAGCGGAGAATCGTCCGGGCATGCCCGCGACAACATGACCGCGCCGACCGAGTGGGCGAGCATGTCGATCAGCGTGGTGCGGTCCACGCGCCGGTCCGCACCCCCCGGCGTGTCGCTCGGAGCCTGAAGGACCGTCAGCAACTGCTCGATCCCGGCGGCGAACTCTCCTTTGATGTCTGCCGGCTGACGTGCGGCGTCGCCGCTCAGGGCCGCGATGGTGCAACCGTCGCCGCGCCCGTCGCGATGCTCCCGGGATACGTAGCTCTCGACGAACTCGGCCGGGCCCAGACCTTCCGCCCGTGCCGCGATCTGCGAGAGCCCGCTCGCGGACGCTTCTGCCATCAGGTCGGCCTTGGAGCGGAAGTGCTTGTAGAACCCGCCATGGGTGAACCCGGCGGCCGCCATCAGCTCCGCGACGCCGACACCGTCATAGCCGCGCTCACGGAACAGCCTGGCGGCTGTCGCGACGATGTGCGCACGGTTCTGCTCCGCCTGTGCCTTGGTCACTCGCATGTCCAGCCGCCCCTTCCACGGTCGACACTCGTTGGTCAAGCATACATAGATGCCGATCGACATCTAAGGGCTTGACTTTTTAGATTATGAACGTCATCGTATTGCTCATCCCCACCGGAAGGCCCAACAGGAAGGCTCAGGCCATGAGCGATACG